>CAYVDY010000418.1:0-6476 GCA_964450255.1 uncultured Candidatus Solibacter sp.
CATCCGCGAGCTTCACGAGACCGGCTACCGGCTCGTCTCGATGCAGGGCGCCGAGTTTCTGTTCCCGGACCATTTCGGCATCGAAAGCCCTCCGGCCGGTACGGTCTTCGGCGAGTTCGAGGAGGTCTTCACCACCGGCCGGTTGAACTCGACTTACAGTTCCATCGTCAATGGGCGTGCGCTCTCCATGAACCCCATCGGCGTCTTCGGCGCGGCGTGGGACGATTCCGGGTTGCACGGCGAAACGTTTTGGATCGGCTGGAGCGCCGCCGCTCGCTGGGGTTGGCATCCCGGCACGCCCGGTCCCGAGCAACATGCGGCTGAGTTCATGCAGGTGTACTACGGACCGGATACGACCGGCATGATCGAGGTCTACCGTTCCATGCAGCGTCAGGCGCGCGCCTGGCAGCGAACCTGGGACCGCGTGGTCTCGCGCGTTCGCGCACCCGGATACGGTAACTCCGACGCGAAGGGAGTGGGCACTGCCCGCCACGACCTGACCCTGGAAGCGCCTCCGCTGCCCGACCCCGCGAGCCTCGCATTCCAACCGCGTTGGACAACACGCTACAAAGCTTGGGTGGCCGAGGCGCCTGCTCAGAGCCTGCAGAACGATCAACTCCGCCATGCCCTAACGGAGAACATCCTACGCGCCGAGCGCAACAGCTACAACCTGGAAGTCTTTCTGGCGCTCGCCCGGTTCATCGGACACCACTGGTCGCTGCTCTCCTCCGTAGCGGACGCGGAGGGCGATCTGTCCCGCGCCGCTGCCGCGGCCGGCAAGAAGCAACACGGTGTCGCAGTCGGCCATCTGGTGGCGGCCTGCAACCGCGCCGCCCGCCTGGACGCGGAGTCTTCCGCCGCCTCGCGCTACCTGCAGACCGTATTTGAGAAGAGCCGGTACCCCAAGGGCCAGGAAGTGGGCGGCAAGAAGTTCATCCACGTCCTCGACGACACAAAGGACCACTGGGCGGACCGCACGGCTGATCTTGGCTACATGTCCGCTCCGGAGCAGAGCATCGGGCTCGCGCGCTGGCGAACCGCGCTGGAGAAGATCACTCGGGACTATGCCGCGGCCCACAATGTCCCCGTCCGCGGACTCGCTGAAGCACGCCTGGAAGAGTAATTGGAGTCATCACCATGGGAACTGCGACTCGGAGAGATTTCAACCGGACTGCCGCATTGGCAGCCGCCGGCTCGATCGTCAATCTCAATCAGCGCGCCCTCGGCGCAAATGAACAGCCGGTGTTGGCCGTGATTGGCGGGCGCAACCAGGGCAGATGGGTGGCCGGACGCGCCGTCCGCGCGGGCGCGGTCATCAAGACCATCTGTGACGTCGACGAAGAGATCATCGCCAAGCTCGCGCCCGAACTCGAAACGGCGCAGCGCCGCAAGCCCGGCTCAGTGCGCGACTTCCGCCGCGTACTGGAGGACAAGGACATCGACGCCGTCATCATTGCCGCGCCGGACCACTGGCACACCCACATGGCCCTGCTAGCGTGCCAGGCCGGCAAGGACGTCTATGTCGAAAAGCCTCTCTCCCAGACCATCTCCGAGGGCCAACTGATCCGCCAGGCTGCCCGCAAGTACAATCGCATCGTGCAGGTCGGCACCCAGCGCCGCAGCGGCGATCACTTCAAATCGGCGGCCGAATACGCAGCTTCGGGCAAGCTTGGCAAGATCTGCCTGATCAAGGCATGGATCAGCCAGTTGCGCCCCTCAATCGGCAATCCTCCTGACGGCGCCGCGCCCGCCTCGGCAGACTACGACATGTGGCTCGGCCCCGCACCGAAGCGCCCGTTCAACCCGATGCGCTTTCACTACAACTGGCGGTTCTTCTGGGACTACGGGAATACGGAACTTGGGAACCAGGGCGTCCACATGCTCGACACCGCCATCTGGGCAATCCAGATGATGCGCGGAATCGACAACTGTCTACCCACGCGGGTTTCCGACACATCAGGCATCTACTGGTTGAAAGACACCAAAGAGGTGCCCGACACCCAGACTGTCACGTACGACTACACTGACTTCCAACTGGTTTGGGAACTGCGCAGCTTCGGCGGCCACCGGCCACCGGAAGGCGCCGAAGCAGGCACTGCCTACTACGGGTCAGAGGGCGCCCTGATTGTCGACGACAAGGGCTGGCAGGTCTTCGGGACCAAAGGGGAACCCGGCCCGTCCGTCAAGGCGGCCGGCCCGCTGCTTCACGAGAAGAACTTCCTGGACTGCCTCAAATCCAGAAGCACACCCAACAGCGATGTCGAAATTGGCCGTCTCAGCACCACGCTGTGCCATCTGGGCAACATCTCCTGCCGCCTCAAGCGGGATATCCGCTTCGACCCGAAGACCGAGACCTTCGGCGCGGATAGAGAAGCCAATGCTCTCCTGACCAAGCAATACAGGCACGAGTATCCGCTCCCGACTGTCTGACCCAGGCAAGCCACGGTTTTTGCTTGACTTCGTTACAGTCCTATGTTCAACTTTGTTTGTTAGGAAACCTAACGTACTTACCTGATCAATCATGAAACGACCAGTCCACATCGCCTCCACGGGCCGAATGCACGCCTCCGGCATGCGGAAGGTGAACGCAGATCTTCTGTTGGAGATCATCCGCGAAAAGGGGCTGGTCTCGCGCGCCGAACTCGCCCGCATCAGCGGGCTCACCAAGCCCACGGTTTCCAGCCAGGTGGCCGATCTTCTGGAGCGTGGAATCGTGGTGGAGGACGGAGAAGGCGAGCCGGACGCCCGCGGCGGTAAGCCGCCAACGATGCTGCGCTTCGACGCTGACTGCGGCGTTCTGGTGGCGGCTGAAATTGCGTCGGCGGCGGTCCGCGTCTGGCTTGCTGACCTCAACGGAAAAGTGGCCGACGCCGAGACCTGCCCCATCCACCCGGAATTAGGCGCAGGCCATGTCCTCGACATCCTCTGCGGAGCCATCGAGGCGGTTCTGAGCCGTGGGCGGCAGCGGAGGAGGAAGCTCCTCAGTATCGCCATCGCAGCTCCCGGGCGCGTCGATGCGGGCACCGGCACGGTACTGGAAGCGGGCAACGTCTTTCATTGGCGGAATGTGGAAGTTCGCAAGCGCGTGGAAGACCATTTCGGGGTCCGCACGCTCGTCGATAACGACGTGAACTTCGCGGCTCTCGGCGAAATGCACTCCGGCCTGGCCGTCGGTGTTCAGAACTTCATTCTGATCCGCCTGGGCACCGGCGTGGGCGCCGGTCTGGTCCTCGGTGGCCATCTCTATCAGGGCACCCATTGGGCCGCCGGTGAGATCGGGCACATGATCTTCGACCGTGCCTCGGACGCCGAGGGTGCCACGGATCGAGGACTTCTGGAATTAGCGATTGGCAGCGACCGGGTCCGCGAAAAGATCCGATCCGCGGAGGCGGGAGGTCTTTCCGACCGCTTGCTTCTGCCCAACGCCAACCTGGCAGGCGAACTCTCTGAAGCGATCCGCGAAAACGACCCCGTAGCAGCGCGGATTGTCGACGAGTTGGCCGCTCAACTCAGTATCGCGGTCGCCGATCTGGCAGCCGCCATCGACCCCGAGTTAGTCGTACTCGCAGGCGAGCTATTCGGCCTTGTCGCCGATCGTATCCGGGAATTGGTCGGGCGGGTCATTCCGTGGCCCACGCGCATCGAGCTCTCAGCGCTCGGCGCCGACGCCGCCCTGATGGGTGCCATGGGCTCGGCCCGTGGTCTCGCCCACGACCTTCTGTATGACCTGGGCCGCGGTGAAGTTCAACTTTCAGCACAGAGGTAGATTCCGATGCGTATCATCCTGAGAAGTCCCTGGCTTCTGGCGGCGCTGTTGATTTGTATCATGATGCCCGCCTTCCCGCAATCCGGCGCTGGCGTGGTCCGCGGCACGGTCTTTGACCCGGCCCGCGCGTCCGTGCCCGGCGTCAAAGTCGTGCTCACCCACGTGGCGACCAACACCACGAAGGAGACACCCAGCAACGACATCGGCTTCTTCCTGTTCTCCGGCCTACAGCCCGGCGACTACAGGCTGGTGGCCGAGGCGAAGGGCTTCAAGAAGTGGTCCGGTTCACTCACACTGATCAGCGGCCAGACGGCGGTTGTCGAACCTGCGCTGGAAGTCGGCAGCGTGGACGTTGTCGTTGAGGTCAACGCCGCGGCCCCCGTCATCAACACAGAAAGCATGGAAGTGGGCAGCGTCAAGGACAACGTCCGCATCCAGCAATTGCCGCTGAACGGCCGCCAGATCACCAACTTGTTCGATCTCACTCCAGGCGTCGAAGGCGGCGGCAACCCGCGCGTCAACGGCATGAAGGTCGGTGCCACCGACATGACGTTGGACGGCGTCTCGATGGTCGATCGCTTCGGCGGCGGCATGGCCCGTGTCCAGCCCGGTATGGACACCGTGCAGGAGTTCCGCATCGAAACGGCGGGCAGCGGCGCGCAGTTCGCGCGTCCCTCCACTATCACAATCGTGACCAAGAGCGGCACCAACCAGTTCCACGGCGCTGCCTTTGAGACCTTCCGCAACAACGGCGGCGGCTTACGCGCCCGCCAGCGTCAGGACGGCAACTCGGCTGCATACCTAGCCCGCAATGAGTTCGGCGCCTCTGCCGGCGGACCGGTGTTCATCCCGAAGCTCTACGACGGCCGCAACAAGTCATTCTGGTTCGCCGCCTATGAAGGGCTGCGCCAGCGGCAGAAGTCGTTTTACGAGGACACGGTTCCGACCAACGAACTGTGGGCCGGCAACTTCAGCAGCGTGACGGACGCCAACAACACCCGCTACACCATCTACGATCCGCTCACCACCAAGGCCGACGGAACGCGCACGGCCTTCCCCAACAACACGATTCCGCAAAACCGGCTCAGCCCATTCTTCGCCACGATGAAGAGCGTCACGCATGCGCCAACCAACTCCACCAGCCCCTACCTGGGCTACAACATGCAGACCTTCTATCCGGTGAAAACGAACACCGACAACCTAACGTTGAAAGGGGATCACCACTTCAACGAGAAGAACATTCTCACCGGCCGGTTCACTCACTCCAAGAGAGCCTACCAGCAACTCGGCGGCGTGTACGGCGCACCCCGCGAGGACATCACGAATGGGTATGGCACCAGTCGCAACGACGCCGACGTCTACAACACTTCCATTCGCTATACACGGACGTTCACGCCTACCTTCCTGAGCGATTTCATGGTAGCGGCAAACAGGGCGCCCAAGAGCTCCGGGACCATGGCCGACAACACCGACTGGGCGAATAAACTCGGTCTCCCCAACCCCTTCGGAGCAGGCGGCTGGCCCACCATGTACGCGGCCAGCCGCGGCTTCGACACCTACTTCTCGTACGACGCCGACAACCGCAAGGACGAGATGCTCACCGCCTACATCCTGCAACCCAACTTCACCTGGGTGAAGGGCGCCCACACGTTCAAGTTCGGCGGGCAATACCGCTATGAGCAGAACAACATCCGCGAACTCCAGCAAACCCAGGGCGAGCACGATTTCAGCGGAGAGTGGACCACGCAGTACGATCCGGCCAGCGACAGTGGCGTCTCCTATACTGGCGACGGCTTCGCGGCGATGGCTCTGGGCCTGGGCAGCTATTACTCGAACCAGTACAACCGCGGCTACTTCTATTTCCGGCAGAAGGAAATGGGACTCTATTTCGAGGACACGTGGAAAGTCAACAACCGCCTCACGGTGACTCTCGGATTGCGTTACGACAACTGGACTCCTTACAAGGAGAAGTTCGACCGCCTGGTGAATATCAACCTGAACACTCTGTCGAGTGTCTTCCAAGTGGTTACGCCCTTCAGCACAAAGGTGGAGCAGATCCAAGGCCTACCCCCATCAATGCTGGCAAGCTGGGCAAAGCGTGGCCTGACGTGGACAACCGCCGATCAGGCCGGACTGCCCGGCAATCTGATCCCCGGAGACAACAACAACTTCGGACCGCGGCTCGGCGTTGCCTACAAGCTGGATCCCAAGACCTCCATCCGCGGCAGCTACGGCGAGTTCTTCTGGACCATGCCGCTTTCGCAGATTCTCCAAGCCTCCCGCACCAACCCTCCGTTCAATCTGCGATACCAGAACCCAATCTCCACGCTGGACGGGACCGGCAGCTACGGGATCAGAACCACTCCGCAGCCGGACTACTTCATCGGCAAGGCGACCGTTCCCACGGAGGGCATCGTCGACCTGCCCCTGAGCGCGGTCGGCGGGGTGCCGATGGATCCAAACAACTGGCGGGACGGACGCGCCCAAACCTGGCACGTCAGCCTCGAGCGCGAACTGGCCAAGATGACCGCCCTTCGCCTAAGCTACATCGGCACTCGCGGCTCCGGCCTGGAACAGAAATTCAGCGCCAACTCCCGCATTGCTGAATACAACTATGTGGCCACAACGAAGCTGGCGCCGCCCAGCAACCGCGATCTCCTGCGCGTCAACAAGGACTTCTGCACCGGTGGACAGCCGCGGCTCGAGCACC
>CAYVDY010000419.1:0-6474 GCA_964450255.1 uncultured Candidatus Solibacter sp.
AGATGTATTTAGCCATGGTGCGTGGATATGAAGAGGGACTGGACGTGAGCAAGGTCTTCGGGCGTGTCTACGCCGATGGTTTCGTATTCGGTTTCGGCAACACGGATGGCGATGCCGTTCTCCAGGGCGCGGAGTTGTTCCAGCTTCTCGGCGTCCTCCAAAGGACCGGGCTTCAGCGCCGAGTAGCCGAGCAGGAGCGCCCGGCGGTAGACATAGAGGCCGATGTGCTTCCAATAGACGGGGTTCTCGCCCCGCGGATACGGGATAGGAGAACGGGAAAAGTAAAGGGCGTGGCCGGAATGGCTGGTGACGACTTTGACTACGTTGGGGTTATCGATCTCGGCCTGACGGGTGATCCGTTTCTTGAGAGTCCCCATCTGGCAGGCGGGATCGTCCAGCACCGTCAGGATGGCCGCGTCGATGGCCGCCGGATCAATCAACGGTTCGTCGCCCTGGATGTTCACGATGATATCGGCAGAGCTGTGGGAGGCTGCTTCCGCCACGCGGTCAGTGCCCGAAACATGGTCGGAGCGAGTCATGCAGACGTCGGCGGAGAAAGCACGGGCAGAATCGGCGATGCGGTCGTCGTCGGTAGCAATCACCACGGAAGAGAGGAGGCTGGAACGGCAGGTACGCTCCCAGACGTGCTGGAGCATTGGTTTTCCGCCTAGGGAGGCAAGGGGTTTACCGGGGAATCGGCTGGAGGCGAAGCGAGCGGGAATGACACCCAAAACTGTGAGCGGCACGTTCGACTATAGCACAAAACAGGTGCATAATATACTCGGGTCGCGGGGCACGCGAAGGGATTGGCTCCATGCGGCGTAAAACTTTTATTGCCTGCACGTTACAAGCGGTCCTGGGGGCTGACTGGTGCTGTTGGGCGCAACAGGCCAGGCCTTTGATTGAGGCGCGCCCGAAACTCGGCGAGGCCACCCCAGATGGCGAACGGATCACACCCAACCTGCGAGTCGATACCAATCTGGTCCTGATCCCGGTGACAGTGACGACGCCACTCAACATGCCGGTCACCGGGATGGAGAAGGAGCACTTCAGAATCTTCGAGGACAAGAAGGAGCAGGCGATCACCTCCTTCGCCAGCTTCGACGCCCCGCTTTCCGTGGGGCTCGTCTTCGACGCCAGCGGCTCTATGGGGGCCAAACTGAACAAGAGCCGGCAGGCAGCGGCGGATTTCTTCGAGACTGCGAACCCGGAGGATGAGTTCTTCCTGGTCCAGTTCAGCGACCGGCCCAAGCTGGTGATGCCGTTCACACAGAACAGTGAGGATATACAGAGCCGGCTGACATTCACGGCCTCCAAGGGCCGCACGGCGCTGCTCGACGGCATTTATCTGGCGCTGCAGACGCTGAAGAAGAGCCGGAATCCCCGAAGGGCGCTGCTGATCATCTCCGACGGTGGGGATAACTGCAGCCGGTACACCGAGAACGAGGTGCGGAACCTATTGAAGGAGGCGGACGCGCAGATGTACGCGATCGGCATCTACGAACCGATCGGTGCGCGCGCCCGGACGGCCGAGGAGCTTTCTGGACCGGGACTTCTGAGCGAGCTGACCGAGATGACCGGCGGGCGCCACTTTCCCGTGGAGAACCTAAACGACCTGCCCGACGTGGCGCGAAAGATCGGCGTTGAGCTGCGGAACCAGTATGTGATCGGCTATGTGTCGCGGAACCTCAACCGGGACGGGAAGTACCGCCGGGTCACAGTGAAACTGAACCAACCGCGCGGGTTGCCGCCACTGCGCGCGAGTCACCGGATGGGGTACTTCGCGCCGGCGCAGTAGGCCGATGGACCTTATCCGCCGCGGTCCAACGAATCTTGTGTTCCCAAATGCCTCCCTCGTTCGTCTAAGAAGGTAAGGATTTGTGTTCGCGGAGCGCGGACCAGCAAAATGGCGCATAATATTAGCGGGTTGCCCGGAGCGGAAGCGGATCCAGTCTATGCGGCGTAACACATTTGTTTTCTGTATCTTCAGCGTGGCGGCGGGGGTGGCCATTCCAGCTTGGCCGCAAGAGGCGCGCCCCAAGATTACGCCCCGCCCAAAGCCCGGTGCGGAAGTGCCTGAGAGTGAGCGAATCACCCCGAATCTGCGTATCGACACGAATCAGGTTCTGATTCCTGTCACCGTCACCACTCCGCTGAATCAATTTGTCACCGGCATGGACAAGGAGAACTTCCGGCGGTTCGAGGACAAGGTGGAGCAGGAAGGGTCGTACTTCGCCAGTTTCGATGCGCCGCTCTCGGTCGGGCTGGTGTTCGACGCCAGCGGCTCGATGGGCAGTAAGCTGAACAAGAGCCGGCAGGCGGCGGCACAGTTCTTCAAGACGGCTAACCCGGAGGACGAGTTCTTCCTGGTGCAGTTCAACGACCGGCCCAACCTCGTGGTGCCATTCACCCAGAATACGGAAGATGTCCAGAGCCGGCTTACGTTTACGCAGGCCAAAGGCCGCACGGCCTTGCTGGACGGCATCTATCTGGCGCTGCAGACGTTGAAAAAGAGTCGCAATCCGCGGCGGGCCTTGCTGATCATCTCCGACGGCGGGGATAACTCCAGCCGCTACACGGAGAATGAAGTGCGCAATCTATTGAAGGAAGCCGATGCGCAGATGTACGCGATCGGCATCTTCGAGGCGATCGGAGCGCGCGGGCGCACCGCCGAGGAGTTGTCGGGGCCGGGCCTGCTGAATGAGTTGGCGGAGATGACCGGTGGCCGGCACTTCCCGGTGGACAATCTGAATGAACTGCCGGACGTGGCTGCGAAGATCGGAATCGAACTGCGCAATCAATATGTCCTTGGGTATGTGTCAAGGAATCAGAATCGCGACGGCAAGTACCGTCGGGTAACAGTGAAGTTGAACCAGCCGCGCGGCTTGCCGCCGTTGCGGGCTTTGCACCGGCAGGGATATTATGCACCCACTCAGTAGAAGAAGAGCGCTGGCAGCGCTGGCGGGCATCGCGTGGGGCGGACAGCAGCCTCCGCTGACACCCGACGACGGCAGCGTGATCCGCGTGGATACGAGGCTCGTGGTGCTGCACTGCGCCGTGTTGGATGGCAGCGGAAAGCTGGTCACCAACCTCAAGCAGCAACAGTTCAAGGTTTACGAGAACAAGGTAGAGCAGCCAGTGAAGGTGTTCCGGCGCGAGGACATTCCCGTCTCGATGGGACTGGTGATCGACAACAGCGGCTCGATGAGCGGGAAACGGCAGCGGGTGGAGGCGGCCGCCCTGGAACTGGTGAAGGCATCCAATCCGCAGGATGAGATATTGATCGTCAATTTCAACGACGAAGCATACCGCGATGTGGAGTTCACCAGCGACCTGAAGAAGATGGAAGCGGGGTTGGCGCGTATCGACCCTCGCGGCGGCACTGCAATGCGGGACGCGGTTTCGATGACGATGGACTACGTCAAGCAGAACGGCAAGAAGGACAAAAAGGTACTGGTGGTGGTGACCGACGGCAACGACACCGCATCTGTCGGATTAAGCCTCGAACAACTCGTGGCAAAGGCCCACAACAGCAACGTGCTGATCTATGGAGTTGGAATTCTCGACAGGCAGGACCGTGACTGGCGGCAGGCGAAACGGGCCGTGGACGCGCTGACCCAGGCGTCCGGCGGCGCCAGTTACTATCCCGGCGAAGTGGGCGAGGTAGAGACGATCACAAAGCAGGTCGCCCACGACATTCGCAGCCAGTACGTCATCGCATATTCGCCGCTGAACCAGAACCTGGACGGAACGTTTCGGAGCATCAAGGTTTCGGCGACCGGTGGCCGGTACACGGTGCGCACTCGCAACGGCTACTATGCCACGGCCGAGGCCAAGCGGCGCAGCTGACTTGTAACGCTAGAATGAAGTCAGCGAGGCATGATGGATCGACTGAGCAGGAGACAGGCACTGGCCGCGCTCGCGGGAGCGAGCGGCATAGGCTGGGCTCGTCAGCAGCCGCCCCTGCCGCCTGACGACGGCAGCGTGATCCGGGTGGATACGCGGCTGGTGGTCCTGCACTGCTCGGTGCTGGACCGCAGCGGCAAGCTGATCACGAACCTCCCGCAAGGGGACTTCCGCGTTCTGGAAAACAACATCGAGCAACCGGTGAAGGTGTTCCGGCGCGAAGACATCCCGGTATCGCTGGGCATCATCGTGGACAACAGCGGATCTATGCGCGAGAAGCGGCAAAGAGTGGAGGCCGCAGCCATCAAGCTCGTGAAGGCGTCAAACCCGGAGGACGAGGTCTTCATCGTCAATTTCAACGACGACGCATACCTGGACGTTCCATTTACGAACCAGTTGCCGAAGCTGGAGGAGGGTGTGGCGCGCATCGATGCGCGCGGTGGAACGGCGATGCGGGATGCGCTCTCCATGTCGATCGACCACGTGAAAGGCGAGGGCAAAAAGGACAAGAAAGTTCTCTTGGTGGTAACGGACGGCAACGATACGGCGTCCTCCGGCATCACTCTGGAAAAGCTGGTGGAGAAGGCGCACAAGAGCGAAGTCCTGATCTACGCCATTGGGATATTGGGCAAGGACGATCAGCGCGACGCCAAGAAGGCCAAGCGGGCGATCGACGCATTGACCAGAGCGTCCGGCGGTGCGAGTTATTATCCGAACGATCTGGTGGAGGTGGAGTCGCTGGCGGAGCAGGTGGCCCACGATATTCGGAATCAGTATGTAATTAGGTACTCTCCAACTAATCAGAACCTGGACGGGACGTCCCGGACAATCAAAGTCGTTGCGGCGGGCGGAAAATTCACGGTCCGAACCAGGACGGGCTACTACGCCACCGCTGAATCGAAAAAGAAGAGCTGATGCTGCGGTATATCTGGCGGAGCTCACGCGGTTACCGGCTGCGGCCGTGGCGAAATCCCTATCTTCTATGGCGGATCGAGACCTACTGGGGGCTGCATGCGGAGCGCATCACGCCAGGCGAGTTCTGGCGCTTCATGTGGTTGCATCGCAAGGAGTTCTGGCGTTTCCTGCAGTGGGCGGACCGCATGGCGCAGGGCTAGAAGTTCCGCCAAGTTTGCGCAAGGCGCCTGGATCGTGTAAAGTTAGAAGTTGCGGCGCCCGTGTGGCACAGGAGTGTGCGTGCACGTAAGTGACCACCCTCGCGGGTGCGCTCCACAAGGGCACCGGTTCCAGGCTAGAGGAATTTACATGTACGCAGTGATTGAAACAGGCGGAAAGCAATATCGCGTCACGCCGGGCGCCACGATCGTGGTAGAGACCCTGGTAGGCGACGCGGGCGCAGCCGTGCAGTTTGACAAGGTTCTGGCCGTAGGCAAGGACGACGGCGAAATCCTGGTGGGTTCCGACGTTGCCGGCGCGAAGGTCACGGGCTCGATCAAGGGCCACGACCGCGGCGACAAGATTCTGGTTTTCAAGTTCAAGCGCAAGAAGCAGTACCGGAAGACCATCGGACACCGGCAGAACCAGACGGCGGTCACGATCGCCGAGATCGTGGCATAAGCCGCGTTTCAGGCTAGGAGAGAGATTCTATGGCGCATAAAAAAGGGCTTGGCTCATCAAAGAACGGGCGCGACTCGAACGCGCAGCGTCTCGGCATCAAGGTATTCAGCGGTCAGACTGTTACCGGCGGATCCATCATCGTGCGGCAGCGCGGCACGCGCTACAAAGCCGGCGAGAACGTGGGCATCGGCAAGGACGACACCCTGTTCGCCACCATCGCGGGCCGCGTGGAATGGCGCGACCGGGGCCGCATGGGCAAGTACGTCAACGTATTCGCGCTGGAAGCGTAGGTTCTGCGCCTTGGGCGCTATCGAAAATGAGGGCCGCCGGGCGGAGACGCCTCAGGCGGCCTTTTCTATTGTGTTGGACCGGGCGCTGGCTGCGGACATTGGCCGTGGGGCAGAGGATTGATCGATGTTTGTCGACGAAGTAATTATCAAAGTGAAGGCGGGCGACGGCGGCAACGGCTGCATGGCGTTCCGGCGCGAGAAGTTCGTCCCCAAGGGCGGGCCCAGCGGCGGAGACGGCGGCAGGGGCGGCGACGTGGTCCTTTACGCCAGCACGCACCACAACACACTGCTCCACTTCCGGTTCAACCCAGAGCACACCGCCGAGCGCGGCCGGCACGGCGAAGGCAGCCAGCGCACGGGCCGCAACGGCGATTGCGTCGAGGTGCCGGTGCCGGTAGGCACCATCGCATGGGACTACGAGACGGGTGAACTGCTGCACGACTTCACCGAACAGGGCGACACATATGTGATCGCCAAGGGCGGCGGCGGTGGCCGGGGCAATCAGCACTTCGCCACAGCGACACATCAGGCTCCAACACGGCATGAACCGGGCCGGCCGGGCGAAGAGAAGCGCATCCGGCTGGAACTGAAACTGCTGGCCGATGTCGGGCTGGTGGGGTATCCGAACGCGGGCAAATCCACTCTGATTTCGCGAATCTCGGCGGCACGGCCGAAGATCGCGAACTATCCCTTCACCACTCTG
>CAYVDY010000420.1:0-6445 GCA_964450255.1 uncultured Candidatus Solibacter sp.
CATATGGTTTCTATATTTAGCGCAGATCGGTTCAGGGAGGTTACAGGAGGCGATGTTACCATGAAAAATTCCATCCCCATGCGATACCTGATCTCCTTCCTGTTTACGGCGCTACTACTCTCTGGCGCCGAATTGAATGCACCGGAAAAGCTGCTGCTTGCTCCGATTTCCGCGGACACGATCAAAGGACACGTCTCGTTTCTTGCCTCCGATGCGATGGAGGGGCGGGACACGCCATCGCCCGGGTTGGAGATTGCGGCTGAGTATATTGCGTCGCAGTTCCGGCGCTATGGCCTGGAGCCGGCGGGCGATCGGGGCTACTTCCAGAACGCTCCGTATCTACTGGTGAAGCAGCCGATGGACGGATTTCAGGTCACGCTGGAATCGGGCGGGAAGAGCTGGAAGGCACTGGCGGCGAGCGTGATGGTGACTACCTCGGCCGCGGCGTCGCTGAGCGGCGTGGAGGTGGTGAAGGTCTCGCTGCCAGACGAGAACGCTGCGATGCCGGACAAGGAACTGGTGGAGGGCAAGGCGGTGATACTGGTGGCGCCGGCGCGATCGAGGGCGATGATGAACCGGCGGGACGCTCTGTTGGCGATGGGGCCGGCTGTGCTGGTGACGGGCGGATTTGTCTTCAGCAGCGGTCCGAGACTGTCAGAAGCGCGGGCGGCTAGCGCGCCTGTGCGCGCTCCCCTGGTGGTGACCTCCGATCCCGATTTCGCCAAGTTCGCCGCGGAACTGCCCGAGGGCGTGACGACGGCGAAGCTCAGCGCAAGCATTCGGGCGCCGGAGGAAGAGTCGATCCAGCTCAAGAATGTGATCGCCAAGCTTCCCGGAAGTGATCCCAAGCTGGCGGATACCTACGTGCTGCTGACAGCGCACTACGACCACGTCGGGGTGTCCCGGCGGGGCGAGGGTGACCGGATCAACAATGGAGCCAATGACGACGCCAGCGGGGTGGCGACCGTGTTGTCACTGGCCGAGGCATTTTCGAAGCTGCCTGAGCGGCCGAAGCGGACGATCGTTTTCATGACCTACTTTGGCGAGGAGAAGGGGCTGTTCGGTTCGCGCTATTATGCGTCGCATCCGGTGTTCCCGCTGGTAAAGACGGTGGCCAATTTGAATTTTGAGCACATGGGCCGCACCGACGACAACGAGGGACCGCGCGTGGGCAAGATCACGGCTTCAGGGTTCGACTATACGACCATCGGCGATGTGCTGACGGAGGCCGGGCAGTTGACGGGGGTAGAGGCGTGGAAGCACGAGAAGAATAGCGATCTGTTCTTCGCTCGCAGCGATAATCAGGCGCTGGCCGACGCGGGCGTGCCGGCGCTGACTCTGGCCGTGGCGTGGATCTTCCCCGACTATCGTCGGCCTGGGGATCACTGGGAAAAGCTCGATTACCCCAACATGGAGAAGGTGGTGCGGACTTGCGCGGTGACGGTGTCGCGGATCGCGAACAGTGACGTTGCTCCGCGGTGGGGGGAATCGCATGCGAAGGTAGAGAAGTACTTGAACGCTTGGAAGGCGCTGCACTCGGCCAATTGAGAGTTGTGAACGCGCAAGCTGAACCTCTACACTACATCGAGATTCCGATTTGGTCCGTGAGGGGCATGCATGAGCAACGAACTGACCACGGTGAATGAGTACGACGCGATCGCGAAGGTGGTGCAGCACTATCTGGATGGGGCCAAGTCAGGCAAGGGCGCGGATATGAAGCCCGCGTTTCACCAGGACGCGACAATCTTCGGGTATGTGGGGCCGGATCTTTTCGCGGGCCCGATTCAAGGACTGTACGACTGGAACGACCAGAATGGTCCGGCGACCGGGTTGGAGGCGCGAATCGCGAGCGTCGACATTGCCGGTACGATCGCAACCGTGCGGTTGGAGATGGACAACTGGACGGGGCACCGGTTCACGGATATGTTCACGCTGCTGAAGGTAGATGGTGAGTGGAAGATCATGAATAAGGTCTTCTATCTGCACGGGTAGGGGCAGGCGGCGGTGAGCTGTGACGCCAGCGGATACAATAGAGGTCTCTTTTCATGAGTTCTCTGCGATACCTGCTGCGGTCCTTTGCCTGGCACTGGCGTTCGCACCTGGCTGCGGCACTTGGCGCCGCGACTGCGACTGCGGCGCTGGCGGGGGCACTGCTGACGGGCAGTTCGGTTCGAGAGAGCTTGCGCGGTCTGGTGCTGGAGCGATTGGGCGCCACGGGGCACGTGCTGGTTTCGCGGGGGTATTTCCGGGCGGAACTGGCGGGGGCGTTTCAGGCGGATTCGCCGGTAACGGCGATGATCGGGCTGGAGGGCGGGGCGACGCATGAGGCTTCGCAGCGGCGCGCGCCTGTGGATGTCTACGCGATCGATGATTCCTTTTATCGTTTCCACCGACGGAAGGCGGTTGCGCCGGCGGGGCGCGACGCGCTGCTGAGCCCGGCGCTGGCCGCGGAGTTCGAAGCGAAGGCCGGAGATACGATTCTGGTTCGCGTCGAGGATCCGTCTGCGATTCCGCGGGAGTTCCTGCATGGACGGAAAGAAGAGACGGCGCGGACGCTGCGGTTCCGGGTGGGCGACAGCGTGACGCCGTCTGCGCTGGGCGAGTTTGCGCTGCGCCCCCGGCAGGGTGACGTGCGCGCGGTGTTTCTGCCTCTGGCGCGGCTGCAGCGGGAGCTGAAACTGGCTGGGCAGGTGAACACGCTGCTGCTGGGGGGCGACGGAGCGTTGGCGCGGCGGTTGCAGGAATCGTTCCAATTGGAGGATCTCGGTTTGAGGCTGCGGCCTCGCAGCGGGAGCGAGGAAGTGGTGTTGGAGCACGCCAGTACGATTCTGGACGATCGCACGGCCGAGCGCGCCATGGAGGCTGGGCGGGAGCTTGGCATTCTCACGCGGCCCTCGCTGGTTTACCTCGCCAATTCCATCGCCATCAAGGGCCGCCAGATTCCCTACTCGCTGGTGGCCGCCGTTGACGACGCCACGCTGGCCGAGGTGAACGCGGACCGGCCGTTGTGGGCGACGACGAAGCCGCCCGTGGTGCTGAACGAATGGGCGGCCAGCGATCTTGGAGTGAAGCAGGGCGATGCGATAACGCTGGAGTATTTCGTTTGGGCGGCCAACGGCGAGTTGAAGACGGAGAGCTCTCAGTTTGAGCTGGCCGGGATCGCACCGATCAGAGGGCTGGCGGCCGATCGCGACCTGGCGCCGAGTTATCCGGGCATCAGCGATCAGGAATCGCTTTCGGGCTGGGATCCGCCGTTCCCCATCGATCTGAAACGCGTGAGGCCGCGGGATGAACTGTACTGGAAGCAGTACCGGACCACGCCCAAGGCGTGGGTGTCGATCGATGCCGGCCGGAAGTTGTGGGGCACCCGATTTGGATCGTACACGTCGATCCGTTTTGCGAATAGCGATCCGCGGCTGGCCGGCGCGCTACGCAATGACCTGGATCCATTGGCGTCTCAGTTCTCGCTGATCCCGGTGCGGAAGCAGAGTCTGGAAGCGTCTTCGGGATCGACCGATTTCGGCGAGTATTTTCTCTATTTCAGTTTCTTCGTGCTGGTGTCGGCTCTGCTGCTGATGTCGCTGTTCTTCCGGCTGGGTGTCGAACGGCGGCGGCAGGAGACGGGCATGCTGCGGGCGTTGGGTTTTTCGGAGGCAGCGGTGCGGCGGCTGTTCCTGGCCGAGGGGCTGCTGGTGGCGGCGGCGGGTTCGGTTCTGGGCGCACTGCTGGCACCGGCGTGGGCGGCCCTGATCCTACATGGGTTGCGGACGTGGTGGAGCGGGGCCACGGGGACACGGCTTTTACGGCTGGAGTGGGATCCGGCTTTACTGGCGGCAGGCTGCCTGGCAGGATTGCTGGTGGCGGCGCTGGCGATCTGGCAGGCACTGCGGAAATGGGAGGGGCTTTCGCCGCGCGCGCTGTATTCCACGGCGGCGGAGCGACCTGTGGGGCGATGGCTGCCCGCGGTGTCGTGGGGCGCGTTGGGCGTTGCAGTGCTGTTGCTCGGCCTGTCGGCGATGAAGTGGATGTCCGCGCCCGGCGGGTTTTTCGGCGCGGGATTTCTGCTGCTGGTTTCATTCCTGTGCCGGGCATCGCTGTGGCTGAGGCGGCCGTTCGTGTCCCTGACTGGGATTCCGGGGAAGAGGGCGCTGGTGAGTCTGGCTTTGAGGAACGCGGCGTGGCGGCCGGGCCGCACACTGTTGTGCCTGGCGCTAATCGCCCCGGCGGCGTTTCTCCTGGTCTCGCTGGAATCGTTCCGGCAGACGGGAGCGGGGGACACGGGCGGCTATTCGTTGATCGCCGAATCGCTGGCTCCGCTGGTCCATGATCCCAATACCGCGCCTGGCAGGGAAGCTCTGAATTTGGCGGCTTCGCCGCCGATGCGCTGGACTCGTTTCCGGTTGCGGCCTGGCGACGATGTGAGCTGCCTGAATCTGTACCGGCCGCGGAATCCGCGGATCCTGGGGGCTCCGGCGGAGTTTCTGGCGCGCGGGCAGTTTCGCTTTGCGGGGTCGACTGGGGAGTCCGCGGAGACGCGCGCGAATCCCTGGCTGCTGCTGAACATGCAGTTGAATCGCGGGGTGATTCCGGCGATTGTCGATCAGAACTCGCTGCAGTATGTGCTGCACAAGAAGCTGGGCGACGAGATCGAGATGGAGCGCGAGGGCTCGCCGCCGCTGCGTTTGAAACTGGTTGCATCGCTGGCGGGGAGCCCGTTTCAGAGCGAGATCATGATCAGCGAGAAGAACTTCACTCGCCTGTTCCCGCAGGTGGCAGGGTGGCGGGTGTTTCTGATTGAAGGACCAGCGGCAGCGCAGGGCGCGCTGGAAGAGGTGCTGTCCGATTACGGTTTCGACGCGCAGACCGTGGCCGAGCGGTTGGCCGGCTACCATCGCGTGGAGGACACGTATCTGAGTACGTTCCAGGCGTTGGGCGCGTTCGGGTTGCTGCTGGGCACGATTGGGCTGGCGGCGGTGCTGTTGCGCAATACGCTGGAGCGGCGCAGAGAACTGGCGCTGCTGCGCGCGGCGGGTTTCGGGGAGCGGTCCCTGCAGCAGGTGATCCTGCTGGAGACGGTGGTGATATTGGCAGTCGGACTGGCGGCCGGCGCCCTGTGCGCGCTGCTGGCCGTGGCCCCGGCGCTGGTTCAGCGGGGCGCGGGATTGCCCGTGGCGGCGGTGACGGGCCTGCTGGCACTGATCTTTGCCGGGGGGCTGGCGACGTCGTGGCTGGCGGCTCGGGCCGCCCTGCGGACGCCCCTGGTGACGGCGTTACGTTCCGAGTGATGCGGTGGGCTCTGGTAACCTATTGGTTTCCCCATGCCCACGCTCAGTTACACAACCCGGAGCGGGATCAGTGTCTCCCGCACGGTGTCGCGGCTCCCATTTAAACGCGGTCTACACGCGATCCTGCGCGAACTGGATCATCATCGCGGCATCTACCTTTCGTCCGGCTACGAGTATCCGGAACGCTACTCCCGTTGGGATGTGGCGAGCGTCTGCCCGCCTCTGGAGATCATCGGGCAGGGTCGCGAGATTGACTTCCGCCCTCTGAATTCGCGCGGCCAGAAGTTGGCCGGGATGTTCCACGCGGTATTGAAGGATCACCCGCACTGGGAATCGCTGTCGTTGCAGGGGGGCGGGCTGCATGGACGGCTGAAGCCGCTGCCGGCTCTGTTTCCGGAAGAGGAGCGGAGTAAGCAGCCATCGTTCTTCTCGATCCTGCGCGCGCTGGTGGAGGAGTTCCAGCATCCGAAGGACGGACGGTTGGCGCTGGTGGGCGCTTTCGGATACGACCTGCTGTTTCAGTTCGACCCGATTGAGCTGAAGCTGCCGCGCGACGGCCACAAGGATCTGCACCTGTTCCTGTGCGACGACATTGCGTTCATGGATCGCAAGCGAGAAGTGATCGAGCGCTACCAGTACGACTTCGCTTACGAAGACATCTCGACGGTTGGGCTGGAGCGGGCGGCGGAAGAGATTCCAGCCAAGGCCGCGGGTGCGCCGTTGGAGATTGTCTCTAACCACACCCCGGCGGAGTACGAGCGGAATGTGGAGACCGTGCGTGCGGGCATGAAGGTGGGCGACTACTACGAGGTGGTGCTGCGGCAGACGTTCTCTTCGGGTTTCGAGGGCAGTCCGTCAGAGCTGTTCCGGCGTGTGCAGGAGGCGAGCCCGAGCCCGTACGAGTTTCTGATGCAGTTCGGCGACGAGCAACTGATCGGCGCCAGTCCGGAGATGTTCGTGCGGGTGGAGGGGCAGCGGGTGGAGACGTGCCCGATCTCCGGTACGGTACGGCGGACGGGTGACCCGCTGGTGGATCATGACCTGATTCTGGAACTGCTGAATTCGCCGAAAGAGCAGTCCGAGCTGACGATGTGCACGGACGTGGACCGCAACGATAAATCGCGCGTGTGCCGTCCGGGGTCGGTGAAGGTGATCGGGCG
>CAYVDY010000421.1:0-6431 GCA_964450255.1 uncultured Candidatus Solibacter sp.
GGGCATGAACGTCGTGCTCGCCGATCTCGCCCCAGGGCCAATGGTGGACGGCGCTCTCTTCGTCCGCTGTGACGTAACCTCGCAGGAGCAGGTGGAATCGTTGGCCGCCACTGCTCACGCCCGTTTCAGGGCAATCCACATCCTCTGCAACAACGCTGGCATCTCCGCCGGCGGTGCACCCATCTGGGAGACGCCCGCCGCCCGGTGGGACAGCCTCTTCGCCGTCAACCTCAGCGGAGTTCTGCACGGCATCCGCGCTGTTGTCCACGACATGGTTCTGCGCAACGAACCGGCGCCCATCGTCAATACGGCGTCCCTCGCTGGCCTTGTCCCTCTCCCGGGCGCGGCCGCCTACGGAGTCTCCAAGCGCGCCGTCATCGCCCTTTCCGAAGCGCTGCGCCTGGAACTGCTCCACGCCGGCGCGCCCGTCGGCGTATCCGTACTCTGCCCGGCGGCCGTCGCAACGGCGATCGCGGACTCCTCGCCGGACCCCGATCTGCGCGCCGTCATCGCTGCCGGCATGTCGCCCGAAGACGTAGCCGGACACACCATCGCGGCCATCGCCGAAAACCGCTTCTGGATCTTCCCCCACGACGCCACGCTGCCCGTCGAGGACCTCTACGCAAAAGACCTGCTGGCTCGCAACCCGCCCGGATTCTATTTCTGACTCAGCTTCTGAGCGATCCGCTGTGCCTGCGTATTGAGGTTCGCCAGTTGCCGCAGATCGTCTTCCGCCGACTGCGCCGTGGACTGCATGCGCGAGATATCCGGAGCCGCCGTGGCCACGCTATCCCGCTGCGTGTCCAGCCTGACGGCCATCGCCCGCAACACGTCCGTCATCTCGCGATAGCGCCGCTGCAGACTGGTGACCACATTCTCGCGCCGCCGGTTGATATCAAACAACTCATTGGCCAGCGCCGCCGCCTGAACCGACTTCTGCGAAGCCGCCGTCACATCCTCACGCACTCTTCGGTTGTCGGCTTCGAGCTGAGTCAGCCGCGCGGATTTTGTCTTCAGCTCGCCCTCGGTCGCCGCCACCAGCCGCCGCGCAGAATCGAGATCCTCCCGCATGTTGGCTTCTTCGGCGGCGCTCCGCTTTGCCTCGGCTGAAGCCTTTTCCAAGGCGGCCTCCAACTCCTGCGCCCTATTCTGCCACTCCGCCACCGACGCCAGCGCCGCCGCCAGCTTCGTCTGCGTCTGTGTCAACTCGCGCAGGGCCTCCAACCGCTTGCCGTCGCCATCCGTTGGCCGGCTTGGCGCCGTTCTCGCCACGACGGGCTCGATGCCTCGCTCGGCCAGTTGCTGCCGCAGAGCCGTGTTCTCACGCTCCAGCGCGACAGCGCGCCCCACAGCCGCAGCCTGCAACTTGTCGGCGGCCTGCACGCGGCCATCCGCCTCGGCTCTCACCCTGGCCCGGCCGGTCCACAACCACAGGCTGAACGACACCGCCGCCGCCAGCGCCACGGCCAGCAGAACTGTAAGCGTACCCTTCATGCGAGGCATCTTACTCCTTTCCACTCCTCATCACGAACCGCGTGCGGTACTGTACTTCCGCCTCGCCGCTCAACTGCACGCTGAAGTTCTTCGGAGTCCCCGCCGGAATCTCCACGTCTACAGCCCAAGCCGATTGGATCTTCTTGAACACCAGACCGATCGTGGTCGCAATATCGCCCTGCGTCCGGCAGAACTCCGCCTGCCCACCGGTCGCCTCCGCCATCTGCTGCAGCCCCGTCTGGTACGCCTCGTTCAGGCGATCCCGCAGAAACGCCAGATGCACCACGAACACCGGCGCATCGGTCTCGCCCAGCACGGCGCCCATCTTGGAGCTCTTCTCATTGATCAGCGCCTCCGGAAACCGGCGGCTCAAATCGCGCGAATCGCTCATGTTGATCACCGGATTCGTATAGTCTTCGCGGTAGTTGGTGATATTCGAATCGGTCAGGTAGAGCACCGCGGTCCGCACGCCCGTCTTTCGCAGCAACTTCGTCGCCAGTCCGGCGGCCGGCTCGATCGTCTCCAGCAACCCGGCGCGGCCCGATACCGGCGCACCCAGCAGCGCGGTCGTCACTGCCGCCCGGTCCGGTGTCGGATCCACCATCACGCGCAAGCCGTCCTGCGATCGAAGCAGCCCCACCCACACTCCCGCCGGCAACTTCTCAATCTCCGCCACGGCCGCCTGGCGCGCCGGCTCCACCAGCGTCAAATCGCCCGTCACGTCCAGCACGATCATCAGCAGCAGATCATCCTGCGGCCCTTTGCAGCGCACCACTTTCGAGTTCCTGCCCTCCACCCGCACCTGCACGGACGCAAGCCCCGCGGCTTCGCTCCAGGCCGTCACGCGCCGGAATCCCGCCGCGGACGGGGCCGCCGCACCAGCCGCCATCGCAAAAAACTCGCGCCGCGCCAGCATCAGAAGCTGAACCTCAACCCCAACTGAATCACCCGCCCGCCGCGCGAGCCCACGATCCTACCCGCGTTCACGTTCGGCGCGCTCTCCGTGCCGATCACTACATCCGGATCGTTCCAGTTCGCGTTGTGGATGAAGTTGAAGCCCGACGCGGTAAACTCCATGCTCCGCTCCGTGTCGATCGCAAAACGCTTCGCCACCGACAAATCATGGTTCTGTGAAGTCGGATTTCGCAGGAACGGATGCGTCCGCGGCCCGCTGCCCAAACTGAAATCAGCCGGATGCGTAAACGCCGCCGCGTTGAACCAGCTGTCCGGCCCTTTCTTCGCGGCCGCCTGCTCCACGCCCGGCGCCACATTGACTCGCACCGTTTGCAGCACCCCGCCGGTGTTGTTGAACTGCGAGCGCAACGCCAACGGCTCGCCGCCAGAAACCGTCGAAATCCCGCTTACTGACCAGCCATTGGTCAGGAACCGCCGCCAGTCCTGAAATGCCAGATACGGCTTCGTGGAGCCAAACGGCAGCTCATACATGTAGTTGAAAGAGAGCTGGTGCGGACTGTTGTAGGCTGTCAGCGCCCATTCATTGTGGCGGTTGAAGAAGTCCTGCTTGCCGTAAGGCCCCGAGTAGTCATCATACTGGCGCGAATACGAGTAATTGACGTTCAACGAAAGCCCCGACGACGTGCGCTTTTCAGCCCGAACCGCCACCGCCTCGCGACGGTAACGGCCATCCGGATACTGGCTGAAAACATCGGTGCCGAGAAACTGCGGGAACGGCCGCAGTGAGCGATTGAACGCGAAGTTGTTCAGCTTGTCCCGCAGCACCATCGTGTCCGGCGACAATGCATAGAAGTTCACCGCGTTGTTGCCGACGAAGAGATCGCGGCCCCACGACACGGCGGCCGACCCCGTTACCACGAGCGAGCCCGACAACTCCCGCTCATAGCTGAACGAGCTGCTCTGATATCGCGGCAGCCGCCCCTTCTGATCCACAAGATTCGCGTTCGTGTCGTTGGCGGCTGTCGGAGTCAGATCCGGAATAATGCTCGGCGGCGGCGGCACCCCGTCACCCAGCACTACCGCCGGCGCAAGCTGCTCGTTCGGCGAATAGTAGTACGGATGGCCCGTAAATCCGCGCGTCCCCCACTGCCCGCTGTAGATCGGGTACGCCTGCCAGCTCATCGCATACGCAACGCGCAGCACCGCCTTCCGGTTCCCCCGCGGATTCCACGCCATGGAGATATTCGGCTGCGGCTTCACCCGCGCCGGTTGCAGCGCGCGGCTGCGCCCGGCTTTGCCCAGGAACACCAGCGCCCCCGGCTTGCCGTTCGCCGGATTCGGAACGTTCAGATCAACCACCGATTGCCTGTCGTAACGCTCTGTCCGCGCCGTCGAGGTCAGCATGTTCAATCCGAAGCTCAAGGTGAGCCCCTGCCGTACCTCCCACGTGTCCTGCACGGCCGTTACCAGAGTCCAGTTCCGGAAGTACGACGGCGAAGGCACTATGCTGTAATCTGCGGATTCCGTGCCGCCCAGCAGAAAACTCGCGAAACCCTGCCCGGTATTGACGATGCCCGGCTGGCTGGTGAGGCTGGAAGTGAAATAGAACGCCCCCGATGGGACGCCAGGGACGAACGTATTCACCTGGTAGCGCACGAACTGAGCTACCATCCTCAGGTTGTGTTTGCCCATGCGCAACGAATGGGCGTCCGTGAACGTGTAGGTATTCCGCGCGTTGCGCGCCACCGGACTGCTCCGGCCCATTGGCAGATAGCCACCGAGACTGACGTACGGGAACGCCTTCCCGGGCACGCCATTCAAGCCGAGTTGCTTCGGCCACTCGGATTCATCGGTGACGTTGGCTGTAACGTCGCTCACCGCTTCGACAGTCGCCGTATTCACGCTCTGCGGCGACATCGTGTAGATGTGCTCCACCGAGCCCCGCCGATTAGAGTATTCCCTGTTGGCCGGCGCCGAATCCGCCGCGTTCGGAATGAACTGCGCCGTTCCTGCAAGGCCGTTGGTGAACGAATAGCTGACGGCCAGCCTGTGCTTCTCTAGGAAAGTGTGATCCACCTTCGCGATCATGCCGTTGGCCGTGTTGGTCTCGG
Organism: uncultured Candidatus Solibacter sp.; assembly: GCA_964450255.1. Lineage (GTDB taxonomy): Bacteria > Acidobacteriota > Terriglobia > Bryobacterales > Bryobacteraceae > Paludibaculum. The sequence continues at coordinate 4,521 of CAYVDY010000421.1, forward strand.
GCGAAACGATGAAGTAGTTGTTGCGGAAGAACGGGCCGGCGTTGGAATTGGGCGCCGGGTAGAAACTCAGCATCTTGCGCGCGACAGGGTCCTGTCGCGAATCCGGAATCCGATTCCCTGGGAACGCGTCCTTCACATACTGCAGGTTGTCCTCTGAAACCGGCTGCGACGGGTTGAAGCCAGGGTTCAACCGCACCGTCGACGGATCGAAAATCCGAAGCGGTGCGCCCGAGCTATCCACCACCTCGCTGTAGCCGCCGGTCCGCTCCGGCAGGATCGGCACCGTGCGCAAATAGCTGCGCCCGATCCGTTCCCGCACGCCCTCGAAGCTCAGCGAAAAGAAAGTGGACCGCCCGCCGTCATACACCTTCGGCAGCACCGCCGGCCCGCTGAGGTTGAAGCCAAACTGATTCCGCCGCAGTAGGTTCTTCGTTCCGCCGCGCTGCACGATCTCATGCGGCACGGCGTCGAGAATGTCGTTGCGGAAATTCTCAAACAGCCGCCCATGGTAGCTGTTCTTCCGGCTCTGCCCCTTCACCGCCTTCGTGGGGCTGTCTTCTCGCAGACCCAGATCGCGAGTCAGCACCTTGAACTCTTCAGCCGCTTTCTGCACATCGCTCTCCGGCTTGACAGGACCCGCCGGACGGCCGGGCTGCGAGGTCTGACCCGTCTGCGCATGGACACACACTACGCCCCACAGCGTTGCGATCAAAGTGATTATCCGCGTAGGCACGATCTCCTCCAGTGTACCGTCCCGGCACGTAGCGGCGCGGAATTCGATACGCTGGGCAAGGATGAAGTTGAAAGACATCGCTGAACAGTTGGGCTGTGCCCTGCGGGAGTCCGCACCGGGTGACGCAGAGCGCCAAATCACGGGCGTCCGCGGCATGGAACAGGCCGGCCCGGATCAAATCACGTTCCTAGCCAACCCCAAATACGCCCACAAGATAAAAAACACCCAGGCAGGCGCCCTCATCGCCTCCGCGTCCGTGCCGGACCTGCCCCTCCCGGTCCTCATCAGCGACAACCCCTATCTCGATTTCTCCCGCGCCCTCGCGCTCTTCTACCAGCCGCCGCAGCCATCTCCCGGCATCCACCCTGCCGCCGTCGTTTCGCCCTCCGCCATCATCGGCGAGAACGCCTCCATCGGCGCCTGCGCCGTCATCGGCGACGACGTGCGCATCGGCCGCAACGCCGTCATCCACCCTCAGGTCGTCATCTACACCGGCGTCGAAATCGGCGACGACTTCCTGGCCCACTCCCACTCCTCCGTGCGTGAATTCTGCCGCATCGGCAATCGCGTCATCCTCCAGAACGGCGTCGTGGTCGGCGGCGATGGCTTCGGCTTCGCCAAGCGGCGCGACGGCTCCCACAGCAAAATCGTTCAGTCCGGCCCCGTGGTCATCGCGGACGACGTGGAGATCCAGACTCTCTCCTCGGTCGACCGCGCCACCGTGGGCGAAACCCGCGTCCGGCGAGGCGCCAAGATCGATTCGCTCGTCCAGGTCGGCCATGCTTGCGAGGTCGGCGAAGATAACATCATCTGCTCGCAGACCGGCCTGGCCGGCTCCACCATCCTGAAGAAAAACGTCCTGCTGGCCGGCCAGGTGGGAGTCTCCGGCCATCTCACCATCCACGACAATGCCATCATCTACGCCCAAAGCGGCATCGGCGGGGATGTAGCCGCCGGCAGCATTATCTCCGGCTCCCCCGCCTTCGACGCCGCGGATTGGCGTCGCTGCATCACCGCCTATCAGAAACTGCCCGAGATGCTCAAAACCATCCGCCAACTGGAAAAGCGCATCAGCCAACTAGAATCACCCAAGAACGGGACTTCCGAATGAAAAAGAGCCCGCACCTGAATCAGGCCCCGTTGGCCTACAAGAACGAAGCCTTCCCCGATAGCTGGAA
>CAYVDY010000422.1:0-6386 GCA_964450255.1 uncultured Candidatus Solibacter sp.
CGTCCGACAACTCCAGCGTGGTCTGGTTGCTGGTGGTCAGCAGTAAATCGACGATCGTGTTGTGGAGGCTGGAAGCGGAATCGAGATGATGGAGATGCGCGGCCTGCGTGAGCAGCTCGCTGGGGGCGCCGGCGGATTGCCTGGCCAGCAGGCGGGGCAGACCGTCGGTGTAGATGAAGATGAAATCGCCATGCGCCAGTGCGAGCTGATCGAATTCCACGCCGGGCCCGGCATCGTGGGGCTTGGGCACGAACTCGGTGACGGCATGATCGGTCGAGAGGATCAGGATGCGAGGATACGTTCCACTGCGGGCGACCTGGAGGATGCCTCGCGCCGGGTCCAGTAGGAAGAGGGCCAGGCTGGTGCGTCCGGAAGTCCGGCGCAGGCTGGAGCCCAGAGCCTGCTCCAGGCGCAGCAGGATCTGTTCGATGTCGGAGTTCTCCGACGATTCGTAGCGCAGGAAACCCTTCGCCAGAGCGATGGTGAGAGCGGAGGCAAGGCCGTCGTTCCCACCCTCGGCCACGATCATGCCCAGGCGGCCGTCGGAGAGCGGGAAGAAGTCGTAGAAGTCCCCGCCGACATCGCCCGCGGGGGTGCACGATGCCGCAATGCTGAGGCCGTGGATGCGAGGCGGGTGTTCGGGGAGTAGGCGGAGCTGGGCCTGCCGCGCCGCGCTGACTTCTGCCTGGAGAGACAACCTTTGAATGAGATTGCGGGCGTGCCTGGGGCGCACCTCGGCGTCGTCGTAGCGGCGTCCGCGCCATGCGGCGATGGCCAGGGGCAGTACTGTTGCGCCGGCGAGAACGGACATCAAGCCGATCTGCGCGTGCCAGGAAGGCATGGTGGCGGCGAGATCGCCGAAGGTGCAGAAGAACGTGAGGGCGATGGCGGCGGCGACTGACGCCAGATAGTCGGCCAGGAAAAACGGAACCAGAATGGCCACTACCAGGCCCGCGGTCTCGATCCAATATGCGGGGTTGCCGACGTCGGGCGCGCGGGAGATCTTGCCGCCCGCCAGAGCGATGATCGTGAGCAGCCCGATCAGCAGCGGGGTGTTGCGGAGATGCCGCCGCAAGAACGTCAGGGGCACCAACAGGTAGATGACGGAGTTAAATATGCAGAGGATCGGGAGATTGATCAACAGGACCAGCAATGGTGCACGGCTGATGCCGAGATTGAGAAAGTCCTCCACCGTGCTGCCGGCGCCCGGCGCGAAGCGGCTGAAGGCGAGCTGCGAGAGGGCGAAAAGCCAGGCTCCGAACGCGATGCCTGCCACCGCGGAAGCTCCCACGTTCGCCGAGAAGACATGTCCATTGAGGAGCGTGTCCAGCGAGGTGAGCTTGCCCGGCCAGCCCTCGCGGACCTCGCCCTCCCCCGCGCCATACGAAATGCCCAGCAGCAGGCTCTGCATGGCCAGTGAAACCAGAATCGCAGTCAATTGAACAAACAGCACGGGACCCTGGATGCGATCCGGGCGCAGGTCGTCGGTGTAGATATAGGGGTCCACGAGAACAGCGCCGGCGCTGCAGACCAGCAGGGAAGCACCCAGCAGGAAAGACCGGCGATGGGGCGCCTCATGCTCCAGAGCCCGTCGCGCGAAGCGATAACCGGCGTAAAGGGAGAGGGCGATGATGATGAAGGTCCGGAGCATCCCGGCAAGTTGCCGCAGGGATGTGTCGGGCGTCAGAACACGAGAGATGAAGGACTCGGCGTAGTTGACCTCCACCTCCCGATGGGCGATAGTTTTGCCCACGACGTCGAAGGTGAAGACGAGTTCGAGTTCGGGCTGGCGGCGAGGCTGGACCCGCCAGACGAAACGCCGGGCGCCGGGTACTCCGGCATCTTCGGTGGTGGAGACTTCCGGTTCTCCCAGGCGTTCCATCGCCATGTTGCCGATCCAGCGGCGCATGTCCGCCTCGGCCGCCGCCAGCGATTGCGCTTCGGTGAACCCCTCCGTCTTCGGCCGGTAGGTGCGGCCGCCAAAGCGGGTGGCGATGACGAAGCCATCCGGTCCGGTGGCGACGGTGCACCAGACGCCATCCCCGCGGGCGACAAGAAGTGTGGTGACGACGCCGTCCGGGGCGAACTGGCGGCTGCGAGCGGTCCGGCTGACAGGCCGATGCAAAAAATAGCGGACCGTCTTTTCGTTCTGATCGAAGCGGACATAGGGAGTCCAGGTAGAAGCGTCGTAGCCGTTCTCGGAGGCGACCTGGCGTGCGATGGCGATGGCCCGTTCGCGGTCGATGGATAGAGTGAAGTTGCGGTGCTGGTTGTTGCGGTGTTGCAGCCAGAACCCGGCGGCCAGCAGAAGCGGCGCACCCAGCAGCAGAATCAGCCAAAGCCGGCGGAAGCGCGGCTTGGCGTTGTCCGCGACGAAGGGCCCGAGAATGGCGTCGTTGAACGGCATAGGTCAGGAGGTGCGCTTGATCACCATCACTGTGATGTCGTCGAACTGCGGAGCGTCCTCGACGAACTCATCGATGGCGAGGAAGATGGCGTCCTGGATTTCCGCCGCGGAGCGATGCGCGTTGGAACGAAGAACTTCGATGGAGCGGTCGACGCTGAACTCGCGGTCATCCACCGTGCAGGCGTCCGGCACTCCGTCGGAGTAAAGCAGCAGCGTGTCTCCGGCTTGCATGGCAAACGAGGCGCATTCGTATTCGCGCTTGGGGAACAGGCCGATGGGCATGCCGGTGGTGCCAAGCATCTCCACTTCGCCCGAAGCGCGCAGCAGGATGCCGTCGCAGTGGCCGCCGTTGACATATTCGCAGGCGCCCGTAACGGGGTCGTAGCGCACGAAGATGGCGGTGGCGTATTTGTTGTTCGGTGTGGACGACCAGAGCAGATCATTGCTGCGCACCGCCAGTTCGATGGTGGTAGGATGCGCGGCCAGCAGAGCGCGCAGCGTCGCCTGAATATTCGCCATCAGGAGCGCCGCGGCAATTCCTTTGCCGGAGATATCGGCGACGCACAGCAGATGGGTGGCCTCGGGCGACGGCGCGCCAATAGGAATGGCGTCGTAGTAATCGCCGCCCACCTGGCGGGCCTGGCGGTTGCGCGCGGCCAGATCCGTGTGGACGAGCGTGGGCAGGAACTTGGGAAACAGGTCCAACTGGATGGAGGCGGCCAGTGTCAGCTCTTTTTCCAGTTGCTGGCGGACCAGCGTGTCGCGGAAATGCCAGGCGTTGTCGAGCGCGACGGAAGCCTGGGCGATGAGGCCCATGCCGAATTCCAGGTCTGCCGGCGTGAAGGGCAGGTTGGCGGGGCGAGGCCCCAGCGCCACAAGGCCGCTGGTGGTGTCGCCAGAAGGAATGGGGAAGAGTACGAATTCGCCGTCGCGCTGGGGCGTATCGGCGCCTTCCAGTTTCTGGCGCCACGCGTCGAGATCCCAGTGATCCATGCCCTTGACGCGCGCGATGGGTGGCTGGTTCGGCTTCCATGTGAAGAGCGCGTGGCGGCGGACAGCCCACCTTCCGCTCAGCGTCAGCATGAGCAGTTGCGTGACTTCGTCCGGATCGATGGTGGCGGCGAGGCCGCGGACCAGATCGAGCAGTGCGCGGAGCTCCTGGATGTTCTGATCCAGCGCCCGGTTGGCGCGGATGACTGAATCGTGGTCGCGCGCGTTGGAGATGGAGGCGGCGGCCAGCGAGAGGAGCGCGCTGAGGAACTCGCGTTCGCCGGGGTCCAGTTCGCCGCGGGCGGGGGCGCCGATGGCGAGGATGCCGAGGGGCTGGGCGGGGTCGCCAATGGGAGTGGAGTGCGGCAGTTGGAGCGAGGCGGCGCCGGCGGGATCGAAGACGGTGCCGGGCTTCAGGCCGGGCACGCCGCGCGCCAGGGCGACCCGGAGCGTGGAAGTGCCGGCGTCGTAGAGGGCGATGACGGCGCGCATGATGAGCAGGCGCCCCATGATGGTCCGCATCAGGTGGCGCAGTTGATCGTCCAGTTGAAGCGAAGAGCTCAGCAGCCTGGCGGATTCGAGAAGGCTTTCCAAACGGGAGGCGTCGAGGTGCCGCTCGCTGGTACGAGTGTCCATTGAGATTGAGGATAGCAAGGGCTGTGGGTCTTTGAGATGGGATGGGCTGCCCTTGCTACCGACAATCGGATGTGATTATCTGTTGCTTGCAGGAGGTTAGTGTCCGCGTATGACATCGGCAATACATCCAGACCGAGCGCCCGGGCAGGGCGCCCTTTCCTTTGAAGAGCAGGATTTCATCGATCGTTTGATCGCCCAGCGCCGGGGCGAGCCGGGGATGCTTCTGAGCCTGCTGGAGGAGATCCAGGAGAGGCAGCCCAACAAGTATCTACCGATGGAAGTGCTGGATTACCTCTCGATGCGAACGGGGATTCCCGGCGCGCAGATTTACAGCGTGGCGACGTTCTACGCACTCTTCAATCTGAAACCGCAGGGCGAGCACACCGTCTGCATCTGCCGCGGGACGGCGTGCCACACGCGCGGGTCGCGCAACCTGTTGGAGCGGATGAAGCTGCAGCTCGGCCTGCAGGCCGATTCCGAAGACGGCAGCGCCGACAAAGTCTCCATGACGACGGCGGACCGCAAGTTCACGCTGCGTACCGTGGCGTGCTTCGGCCAGTGCGCGCTGGCGCCGGTGGCGGAGGTGAATCACTCAATTCTGGGCCACGTGAGCGAACGCGCGTTGGAGCGCGAGGTGAACGCGCTGAAGAAGGGAGGCCGGCAGTGAAGCGCATTACCGACCTCTCAGCCTTCAACGAAGTGCGCGAAGCCGGGCTGGCGAAGTTGCTGCCGGCCGGGCCGCGGATCGCAATCGGGATGGGGACGTGCGGCACCGGCAACGGCGCGGAGAGCGTTTATCACGCCTTCTCCGACGCCATCAATCAGCGCGGGCTGGGCATCAAGCTGGCGCGGACCGGCTGCTTCGGATTCTGCGCGGCCGAGCCCCTGGTGAACGTCTGGCTGCCCGGCAAGCCGCTCGTGATTCTACAGCGGGTGCAGCCGAACGACGTCGATACGATTCTCGACGACCTGCTCGGCGGACGGATGCCGGCCGGGCTTGCCCTCTGCAAGATCGAGGAGTGGGATCACATCACGGGCCATGTGAAGTACGGCAGCGGTTGCGATGAAATCCCGCACTGGTACGACACGCCATTCTTCAAGGGACAGAAGAAGATCGTGCTGCGCAATTGCGGCCTGATCAGTCCGGGAGACATCGACGAATACTTCGCCGTGGGTGGCTATCAGGCGATCTACAAGGCGCTGATCGACGCTAATCCCGAAGCGATTATCGAATCGATCAAGATGGCGAAGCTGCGCGGGCGCGGCGGCGCGGGCTATCAGACCGGCATCAAATGGGACTTTCTCCGCAAGGCCAAGGCGGAACAGAAATACATCATCTGCAATGCGGACGAGGGCGACCCCGGCGCCTACATGAACCGCAACGAGATCGAGAGCGACCCACACGCGCTGATCGAGGGCATGATCATCGGCGGCTATGTGATGGGCGCCACCGAGGGCATCATCTACGCGCGCGCCGAATACCCGCTGGCCGTGCACCGGCTGAACACCGCCATCGAGCAGGCAAGGGAGTACGGGCTGCTGGGCGAGAACATCCTCAACCGCGGCTTTAAGTTCAACCTGCGGCTGGTGGAGGGCGCGGGCGCGTTTGTGTGCGGCGAGGAGACGGCGCTGATCCGCTCGCTGGAGGGCAAGGCGGGACGGCCCACGCCGCGGCCGCCGTATCCGGCTGAGTCCGGGCTCTACGGCATGCCCACCAACATCAACAACGTCGAGACCTGGTACAACATCGCGCCCATTGTCATCAAAGGCGCTGCGTGGTTCACCGAAACCGGCAGCCCCAAGAGCTCCGGCACCAAGGTCTTCTCGCTGGTCGGCAAAGTGACTAACACCGGACTGGTGGAGATGCCGCTGGGCACTCCGTTGAAGACGTTTGTCTACGATGTCGGCGGCGGCGGAACGAACGGGCGCGCCATCAAGGCCGTGCAGACCGGCGGACCGTCCGGCGGCTGCATCCCGATGGACATGTTCGATACCGCTGTCGATTATGAGTCGCTGGGGCAGTTGGGCTCTATCATGGGCTCGGGCGGCATGGTGGTGATGGACGAAGACAACTGCATGGTGGATGTGGCGCGCTACTTCATCGAGTTCACGCACTCGGAGAGCTGCGGCAAGTGCATCCCGTGCCGCGTGGGTCTGGACAAGTCACTGCACTATCTGAACCGCATCAGCCACGGGAAGGGTACCGCGGCGGATCTGGAACTGCTGGACGAGCTGAGCCGCATGATCCGCGACACGTCGCTGTGCGGCCTGGGCCAGACGGCGCCGAATCCGGTGCTGACCACAATGCGGCACTTCCCCCACGAGTTTGACGACCATACCCGCGCGGGCCGCC
>CAYVDY010000423.1:0-6378 GCA_964450255.1 uncultured Candidatus Solibacter sp.
GTAACTTGGTGGTGATTCTGGTACTGATGGTTGCTTGCGCGGACGTGGGCAATCGGTTGCTGGCTCGGGCGTCGGCCCGGCAGGTGGAGATGGCGGTGCGGCTGGCGATGGGGTCGACGAGGTGGCAGTGGATGCGCCAGATGTTGACGGAGAGCGTGATTGTGTCGCTGGCGGGCGGGCTGATGGGTGTGTTTTTGTCGGTGTTGGCCACTCAGGCTCTCTCAAGCTTCCGGCTGCCGATTCCGTTTCCGCTGGACCTGCGAGTGGGCGTGGACTGGAAGGTGCTGGCATACACGTTTCTTTTGAGCCTGGGGACTGGATTGGTGTTCGGGCTGGCTCCGGCGCTGGCGGCGTCGCGGCCGATTCTGACGGCGGCTTTGAAGGGCGAGGACGTGTTGTCACGGCCGGGCCGGCAGTGGACGATGCGGAACGTGCTGGTGGTGGCGCAGGTGGCGATGTCGCTGACGCTGTTGTGCGCGACGGGGCTCTTCCTGAGGAGTTTGCAGAGCGCGGCGGGGATCGATATCGGATTCAAGGGCGAGGGGATCACGATGATGGCGGTGGATCCGGCGCTGCACGGGTATTCGCCGGAGAAGACGGCGCAGTTTCTGGATTCGTTGAAGGCCCGGGTGTCGAGGCTGCCGGGCGTGCAATCGGTGGCGGTGACGGACATCGTGCCGTTGTCGATTGGGGGCTCGACGTCGTCGATGACGCGGGAGGGCGTGCCGAGAGCGGAGGGCGCGCCGCGGCAACAGGCGGACTTCTACATGGTGTCGAGCGATTACTTCACGACGATGGGGATCGGACGTGTGGCGGGCCGTGATTTTGGAGGAGAGACGGCGGCATCGCAGAAAGTGGCGGTGGTCAATGAGGCGTTCGTGCAGAAAATTCTGGGTGGCGGCAACCCGATCGGGCAGCGGGTGACGGGCGGCGGGGCGACTTACGAGGTGATCGGGGTGGTGAAGAATGCGAAGTCGCGGACGCTGGGGGAGCAGCAGAAGTCGATGATCTACCGGTCGCTGACGCAGGAGTTGGGCCGGGAGCCTTCGTTCATGGGCTACACGCTGATGGTGCGCGGGAGCGGGGATGTGGCGGCGATGGTGCGGCGGGAGATTCAGCAGATGGATGCGGGACTGGCGATCTTCAGCGCGGAGACGATGGAGGAGCATTTGCGGAATGCGCTGTTCCTGCCGCGGCTGTCGGGGACGCTGTTCGGCGTGTTTGGCGGAGTGGGGCTGCTGCTGGCGGCGGTGGGGCTGTATGGGGTGATGAGCTATTCGGTGAGCCGGCGGACGCGGGAGATTGGGATCCGGATTGCGCTGGGTGCGGAGGCCGGCGGCGTGCAGCGGATGGTGGTGCGGCAGGGATTGGTATTGACGGGGATCGCGATGGTGTTGGGGTTGGCGGCGGCGCTGGCGTCGGCGAAGCTGGCGTCGGGGATTCTGTATGGGGTGAAGCCGCACGACGTGGCGACGTTTACGGGTGTGCCGGTGTTTCTGGCGGTGGTGGCGTTCTTCGCGTCGTGGCTGCCGGCGCGGCGGGCGGCGCGTGTGGATCCGATGACGGCGCTGCGGCACGATTGACAATTGTGTAAAGACCCTTGCGGAAGTGGAGATTCGGATTGACCCCGTGGGTCGATCCGACTACAATTCAATGACTGCTTGCCGTTGCATGGCACTGGGAGCTCTGTGACGGCGAGTCAGCGGGAGTTGAAGAAAGGGGTCTTCGTTGATGACTCAAAAAGTGTGGACCGCGTTGGTCTCGACACTCGTCCTGAGTTGCGGGCTGGCCATGGGCCAGACGGCGACCGGATCACTTAGCGGAACAATTAAAGATAGTGCCGGTGCGGTGGTGCCCGGCGCGAAACTGGCGGCGACGAACGTTGCAACAGGAGAAAAAATCGAGGCGACGGCGACGGAAGTCGGACTTTACGTTTTCCCGTCACTGCCCGCTTCGGTTTACAACATCTCGGTTGAGAAGACTGGTTTCAAGAAGTTGAACCGGCAGAACATTGAAGTACGCGTTGCACAGCGCGTGGACCTCGATTTGTCTTTGGAAGTTGGCGATGTGCAGCAGACGGTGGAAGTATCGGCGGAAGCGCCGCTTCTGGAAACGTCAACGGCTGAGCGCGGCCAGAGCCTCTCGACGAAGTTCATGGACAACCTGCCGCTGTTTTCCGGCGGCATTCGCAATCCGCGAGCGTTCGTCAACTACATGTCTGGCGTCACGAACGCCGGTGAACAGAGCGTTTCCGGATCGGGCGGACGTGCGCAGGAAGTGCTGATCGACGGCGGCAGCGCGCTGAACGTCGAATCGAGCGCGGTGTTCAACTTCCCGTCTTCGGAGATGTTCAGCGAGTTCAAGATGCTGCAGAGCAACTACTCGGCTGAGTACGGCCGCGTGGGCGGCGGCATTGAGATCTACGTATCCAAGAGCGGCACGAACTGGTTCCACGGCGCGGCATTCCACAACATGCGGCGGGACATCTGGAACGCGAATGCATGGAACAGGAACGCAAACCCGAATCCGGCCGCCAATTTCCGCCCCAAAGAAAGGTTCAACGAGACCGGTGGAGCGGCAGGCGGACCGGTGTTCATTCCGAAGGTCTACGACGGGCGGAATAAGACGTTCTGGTACTTCACCTACACGAAGGACATCCGCCCCGTGTCGCTAGGCTTCCCGACCTCGACGGTTCCGACGGCGCTGATGAAGCAAGGAAACTTCTCCGAAGCCGGTGTGCCGCTGATCTATGATCCGGCGACTACGGTGGGTAACGTGCGGCAGCCGTTTGCTGGAAACATCATCCCGACGGCGCGTTTCAGCAGAATCGCGACGAAGCTGATTCCGTTGATTCCGAATCCCAACGTCAACACTCTGGCGTCCAACTACAACTTCGTCAACACGTCCGCATTCGATCGCACGATCTGGAGCCTGAAGTTCGACCATGCATTCAGCTCCACCAACCGCGTTGCTTTCTTCTTCAACAACGAAGTACAGGCGCAGGATGACATCCAGAACTTCGCAGGCCCGATCGGGAACGGTCTGCAGAACTTCCAGAAGCCTTACAACTACAGGGTCAATCACGATTTGAGCATCAAGCCGAACCTGCTGATGCACACGACGTTCTCGTATTCCAAGACGCGTCAGACTTGGGATAATCCGGCACAGAAGGGTGCGGGCAGTGCTCTGGGATTCGCTCTAACCGGCGATTCGGACGCGACACCACGCATCATGTTCAACGGCGCAGCGGGCCTTTCGCCCTACGGCCATCCGGACAGCAAGGTGGCCAACGGCGCGCAGTTCAACACGCAGTTCTGGCTCTCGCAGGGCTACACGCTGTTGAAGGGCAAACACGAGTTCCGGTTCGGCTGGGCTTGGCGGCGCTTCGAGACGCTCGGCATGGACCTGGCTAACACGAACGGGCGCTACACGTTTAACAGGGTCCAGACGGGACTGCCCGGCGTGACCAACTCAGGCCACGAATTCGCGAGCCTGCTGCTTGGCGGAGTTGATATTGCGAGCACAGTGGTTCCGCCGGTGTTGTTCGATACGACGAAGTACTACGACACTTCGATGTACTTCCAGGACAACTGGAAGGTGAGCTCACGCCTGACGCTGAATTTGGGTCTCCGCTACGAACTGCCGATCGGCTGGCATGTGCCGGGCGGCAACGGCTACTCCCACGTGGACATCAACGTCCCGAATCCTGGCGCGGGTGGGCGTCCGGGCGCACTGGTGTTCTCCGGGACTGGCCCGGGCCGCAACGGCATGCGCCGCTTCTATCCGGATGACCGCTCGGCCATTGGCCCTCGCCTGGGCTTCGCCTACCAGCTTGCGAGCAAGACGGTGATTCGCGGCGGCTGGTCGATTTACTACCAGGGCCTGTCGAGCGGCGGTTGCGGCTGCCGCGCGGGATTCGCGGGCACAAACGACCTGCAGAGCGATGGGCGCAACGCGGTTCTCAACTGGGACAACGGCATACCGATGCAGCCCGGTTACCGGCCGCCTCCGATCATCGATCCGACGATCGTGAACTATCAGAGCGTTCAGTACCAGGGGCCGACCGCCGGTCAGCCTGGCCGGATTTACAACTGGAGCCTGAACATTCAGCATGAGATCAAGAACTTCCTGATCGACGTCGCGTATCAGGGCAACCGCGGCACACGGCTCAACTCGACCATCGACTTGAACCAACTGCCGACGAGCCTGCTGAGCCGCGGTTCGATCCTCTCGGCGCGCATCGATTCGCCGGCCGCCGCCGCGGCTGGTTTTACGGCGCCCTACGCCAGCTTCCCCGGCAACCTGAGCGTCGCCCAGTCGCTGCGTCCGTATCCGCAGTACCTGTCGGTATCCAGCCTCTTCGCCGCCTACGGCCGGAGTTGGTACGACTCGCTGCAGGCCAAGGTGGAGCGCCGCTTTGGCGCGATGCAACTGGCGGCCAACTACACATGGTCCAAGAGCCTCGGCTACGGCCACTTCCGTCAGGTCTTCGGACAGGGTGGCACGGCCGCGCCGCAGGATTTCTACAATCTGAGTGACGCGAAGAGCTTCATGCCGTTCGATATTCCGCACGTGCTGAATATCATGACGGTCTATGACCTTCCGTTCGGCAAGGGCAAGAAGTTCGCCAGCAACGGCAATGCATTCACGAACGCGCTGGTTGGCGGCTGGACCGTTTCCGGGCTGATGGTTTACCGGAAGGGCACGCTGATTCAGTTGGTCACGCCGGGCAACCCGTTGGGCAATGGCGTGATTTTCGCACCGCAGACCAAGGCCAACATCGGCACTGGTTCGATCCGCACCGGCATCGACCGCACAACGCTGGATCCGAACAATCCGTCCACGCGTTGGTTTAATGCCTCCGCCTTCACGGCAGCCCCGGCGTACACGCTGGGCAACGCAGCGTTCTTCCACAACGACTTCCGTCAGCCGGCGGTCTTCTCGGAGAACCTGTCTATCGTGAAGCGGACGACACTGTGGGCAAACGACAAGAACCCCGTTGTCCTGACCTATCGGGCCGACGGATTCAACATCTTCAACCGGACCAATTTTGGTGGTGTCGTGGGCACCATTGGAAACGCTGCCTTCGGCCGTCCGACGGCTGTTCAGGTTGGCGCCCGGCTGATCACCATGGGATTGCGGCTCGAGTTCTAATCGGAAACGAGTCGTAAGCAACGTTGAAGGGCCGCCCTATACCAGGGCGGCCCTTCGGCCTTTTGGGGGGAGATTATCGGAGGCCAGGGAGGTAGCGCCAGCGGGTGTGGTGACTGTACTGTTCGAATTCATCGCCGTGGCGGTTCACAAGGTCGCGCTCTTCCTCCGCGACGCGCATTTCGGTGCCGGCGAGGTAGATGACGATGGCGATGGCCAGTTTCGGGAGGCTCGTCACCAGCAGGCCCGTGGCGAGGAGCATGGCGAAGAAGGCCAGGTAGATGGGGTGGCGCAGGACGGCGTAGGCTCCGGTGGTGACCAGTCCTTCGTGAGCCGAGCGAAGAGACCAGAGGAAGAGCAACGCGCCCAAGGGCGCCAGGGCGATGACGGCGGCAAGATGAAGGGGCGGGGGGCGAAGCGGGCCGGGGGTCATGGATAGGGTGAGCGCCATGGCGGAGGCGACCTGTAGCAGCGCTCCGATGGCCGTAGGCGGGGTGATGAGAACGGCCGAGGCTGAGCGCCGGCGGATTGCCGGCATGGCTCCTATGGCCGCTCCGGCGATGAAGGCGAGCCAGGCGGCGAGATACGCGCAGTAAGCGGTGATCCGGAGGGCGTTTGGCGGCATTACGCCAACTCGCGGAGTTCGATGTTGCGGAAGTGGACCTCGATGCCGGGGCCGGAGTGGACCTGGAGCGCGATGATGCCGCGCTGGTTGATGCCGGGGTCCGGTTCTGTGTAGTCCACGGTGCGCATTCCGTCGAGGGTGATGGTGATGTGGTTGCCGAGGGCGCGAACGATGTAGGTGTGCCAGCCGGACTTGTCGAGCCTGGCGATGGCGGGCGCGGGGGCTTGCGCGAGGACGCGGTTGCGGCGGGACTCGTCGTAGAGGCAACCCCAGTAGTTCTGGCCGATGTCGGCCTGGTAGCCGGAGAGTTCGTGGGGCTGGACGGCGTTGACGCTGCGGAACTGGATGCCGCTGTTGCCCACTCCATTGAGCAGGCGGAACTCGAGGGTGAGTTCGAAGTCCTGGAAGGTGTCGCGGGTGCGGAGGAAGTCGTTCCACTTCTGACCGGCGTGGCGGCCGACGATCATGCCGTCGCGGGCCTGCCAGACGTTGGGGGTGTCTTCCACCCAGCCATCGAGGTTGGCGCCGTTGAAGAGCGGGCGCGCGGTAGTTGCGCGGGCGGGCAGGGCGAGGGGGCGGCCGCTGCGGAGGGCCTGGTTGGC
>CAYVDY010000424.1:0-5951 GCA_964450255.1 uncultured Candidatus Solibacter sp.
TCTGGTGGAGGAATCGGATGAGCGGCCGGACCCGGAGCTCGATGATCAGCGGCGCCGCTACTACCGAATCACAGACTTGGGACGGCGCGCCGCCTCTGCCGAGCTGCGACGGCTGACGAGCGTCGTGGCGGCTGCCAAGGCGAAGCGGGTTCCACTGTTTCCAAACTACAGCCTGGCCAAGGGAGATTTCCAATGAAGGTCCGATCCTGCTGCCGTGGCGTTTACAGGATGTCGCTCCACCTCTACCCACTGCAGTTCAGACAGCGTTTCGGCGGAGAGATGCTGCAGGTATTCGACGACCGCTACAGGGAGATCGAGCAGTCGTCTGGTACAAGGGGGCTGGTTCGATTCGGCGCACAAGTTCTATTCGATTTGGTCTGGAGCGCCTATCAAGAGAACTTCGGATCGGCAGGTCCCTCTCCCCGCGCAGCCACGGCGGGCATCGCAGGTCTGGAAGGAGTGCCTGCTTTCCTCGTGCTAAGCGAGGATGCACCTCACGCCAATACGCTGGTTGCGGGAACGGTAGTTTCGCTACTTTTGTTCGGATCAGCCACCGCAGCAATCGAGAACTGGCGGTCGCCGAATTGGCGTGGCCACATTGCCGCGGGAGCTACGCCGCCGCGGCTTTCGGGCGAGCGGTGGTCGGCACCAGTAGGACCCGGCAAGACACCGGGCCAGGTTCAGCCGGCGGGCATGATGCAACCACCGCCGGCGCAGATTGATGTCAGCGCCAGTTTGATGGCCCAATTCAATAGCGCCCGGGTCGTTGCATTGGCAGAGATCCACGGGGCGCCAGAAGACTCACAGCTCCGGCTGAACCTGATCCATCACGTGGGCTTTCCGGAAAAGGTGCGATACATTTTGGTGGAGTTCGCCAACTCGCGCCATCAGGCTGTCCTGGATCGGTACATCGACGGTGAGGACGTTCCGGCATCTGACGTTCGGAAGGTGTGGCGCGACATCACCACCCCTGGCGGCGCAGATTCGCCGGTCTACGCTCAATTCCTGACCGCGGTCCGCTCCCTTAATCGGCGGCTACCTGTGGTCCGGAGAGTGCGGGTTTTGGCGGGCGACCCGCCGATCGACTGGAATCGGATCAACAGCCGTGACGATTGGCGCCGCATCGCCTCTTCGCGCGACGCCTTTGCCGCGGATCTGCTCTCCCAGACCGTTCTTGAAAAAGGCCACAAGGCGCTCCTGATCTTTGGCGCAGGCCATATTTGGCGCAAGACCAGCGGAGGTCCCGTGCCGCCCGAATCTACTCTGGTTTCCATTCTGGATCGCCGATATTCCGGCCAGATCTTCACTGTGCTTCCGATAGCTGATGGAGAGAATCCGTGCCAGTTTTCGGTCCTGAGGGGAACGCACCTGGGCTCCTCCGATGCCAACGACCTGATCAGCCGCCAGCTTCAAGTGCCGCTTCAGTTATTCCCGCAGGGGACGAAGATGGCGGACATCGCCGACGCGTGCGTCTGTCGAGCCGGCACGTCGCTTCTGTCAACCGATCGAGGACCGGCGATGGACGCCGATCCCGTCTATGCCGCCGAAAAGGCACGGCGCCTCCGCCTGCTCGCGCCTCCCCGAAATTAGAAACCCTACCGCCCCGTCGCCCGCAGCATCCACGCCATCTTGTCGTGCATCTGCAGCGCCCGCGTCAGCAGATCCACGCTCCCCACATCACCCTCTTTATCCAGCGCCGGAATCCACTTCTTCCCCATCCTGGCACTCAGCTCCTCGTGCTTCTCCGCCAACCCGCTCAGCATCTTCGCCACCGGCGTCAGCGATGTCAGCTCCACCGACACCTTCGTCTCGGCCACGCCGCCCAGCGCCCGCACCCGCTCCGCCATCTCGTCGATCAACTCCTGCAAGCCGTCGTACTGATCCTCGAACAGCTTATGCAGACTCGGAAAATTCACGCCCTCCACATTCCAATGGAAGTTCCAGGTTTCCAGCAGTAGCCCGAGCTCGTCTGAGATGATGGTATTCAGGGTCTTGATTCGCTTTTCCATACCAATCCGATGATGCAAATGACTTGCAGGTTGCACTTTACGTTTCTGGCCGCCGCCGGCCTGCTCGCCGCTCAGACGCCCGCCAACAGTGACGATCTCGCCACGCAAAGGGACGACGGCTACCGCGGCATCTGGTACATGAACCAGCCCACCAAGGACGAGTTCGTCTATAAGTACAGCGGAGGCTTCGGCACCTACCCGCAGCAGCACGCGCCCATCGCCATCTACGCCCCCGCCGTCCGCAGAACCTTCTTCGTCTATGGCGGCTCGGCCGGCAACGTCTCTGTCAATAAGGACGAACTCCAGCACATGGTCGGCTACTACGACCACCGCTCCGGCACCGTCCCCCGGCCCGTCCGCATCGTCCAGAAGCGCACCGAAGACGCCCACGACAACCCCACGCTCTCCATCGACAGCGACGGCTACCTCTACGTCTTCTCCAGCGCCCATGGCACGTCCCGCCCCAGCTACATCCACCGTTCCCGCAAGCCCTACGACATCACCGCCTGGGAGCTCCTTCAGACCTCCAACTTCTCCTACACCCAGCCCTGGTACCTGCCCGATTCCAAGCAGTTCCTCTTCCTCCACACGCTCTACAAAAACGGCGAACGCACGCTGAACTTCAAGACCTCCGCCGACGCCCGCACGTGGACCGAGCCCACCCTGCTCGCCCACATCCAGATGGGCGATTACCAGATCTCCTGGCGCGATGCCTCCACCGGCCGCGTCGCCACCGCCTTCGACATGCACCCCTCCTCCGGCCGCGCCGGCAAGGGCCTCAACTACCGCACCAACCTTTACTATCTGGAGACCCGTGACGCCGGCAAGACCTGGACCAACGCCGCCGGCCGCGCCGTCACCCTGCCGCTGACCGAGGTCCAGAACTCCGCCCTCGTCCACGACTATCTCAGCGAAGACCGCAACGTCTACATCAAGGACATCGCCTTCCAAAAGGACGGCCGCCCCGTCATCCTCTTCCTCACCTCCAAGGGCTTCGAGCCCGGCCCCAAGAGCGGCCCCTACGAGTGGCACACCGCCCGCTGGACCGGCCGCAACTGGACCATCCGCCCCTTCACCACGTCTGACCATAACTACGATCACGGCTCGCTCTTCATCGAGTCGGAATCCGATTGGCGCATCATGGCGCCCACCGATCCAGGCCCCCAGCCCGGCGGCACCGGCGGCGAGCTCGTCCTCTGGATCAGCTCCAATCAGGGCAAGAGCTGGAACCGCATGGGCGCCATCACGCACAACTCCTACTACAACCACACCTACCTGCGAAAAGTGCTCAACGGCCATCCCGAGTTCTACGCCATCTGGGCCGACGGCGACCCGCTGAAGCCCTCCGCCTCCGCCCTCTACTTCTGCACCTCCGACGGCCGCGCCTACCGCCTGCCGCAGAAGATGGCCGGCGACCTGGCCGAGCCCGTCCGCGTTGAGTTCAAGTAACGGTTAGAATTGTAGACCGATCCCGCGATGCCCCCACCTCCGAACAACGACTCGAATTTTGAGCGCGGCCTCCCGTCCAACGTCTACGCCGAACGCATGGTGCTGGGCTCCATTCTGCTGAACGACAACGCCTTCGTCACCGTTGCAGCCGGCCTCACGCCCGAAGACTACTCGCTCGAAAAGCACCGCAAGATCTTTCAGCGCATGCTGGATCTGCATGAGCGCGAGGAACGCATCGATCGGGTCACCGTCGCCAACGAGCTCATGCGCCGTGGCGAGCTGGAATCGGTGGACGGCCTGACGTACCTCTCCTCCCTCGACGAAGGTCTGCCGGAACTCTACAACCTCGAAAGCTACGTCCAGATCCTGCGCGACAAGAGCATGCTGCGCCAGTTGATCTTTGCTTCGCAGGCGACCATTCAGAAGGCGATGCTGGCCGAGGACGCCCCGGAGCAGATCCTCGCCGGCCTGGAAGACTCGCTACTGAAACTCGGCGAGGCGCGCGCCAAGGACTCTCTCCTCAGCGCCCGTGACGTCTTCGATCAGGAGGACGGCGGCATCAACGCCTTCCTCGATCCGGCCCGCCGCGTCCACGGCATCAGCACCGGGTTCATGAAGTTCGACGAGATGACCGGCGGCCTGCGGGGCGGGGAACTCATCATCCTCGCAGCCAGGCCCGCCATGGGCAAAACCGCGCTCGCGCTCAACATCGCTCTGCATGTCGCCACGAACAAGAAGAATCCCAAGGCCGTCGCCGTCTTCTCGCTCGAAATGTCGAAGCAGTCGCTGCTCACCCGTCTCATCTGCTCGCTCGGACGCGTGGATCAGCAGCGCTTCCGCTCCGGCTATCTGGATCGCGACGAGCGCGGCCGTCTCGGCATCGCCGCCGCCGATCTTTACGAAGCGCCCCTCTTTATCGATGACACCTCAGCTACCACGGTGATGGACATCAACGCCAAGCTCCGCAAGCTACGCGCCACTGCCGACCTCGGCCTGGCCGTCGTGGACTATTTGCAGTTGATGCCCGTGCCCAACACCGGCCGCAACTCCAATCGCACCACGGAGGTCGGCGCCCTTTCGCGCGGCCTCAAGCTGCTCTCCAAGGATCTCGACATTCCCTTCCTGGTGCTCTCCCAGTTGAGCCGCGCGCCAGAGCAACGCATCGGCGACCACCGCCCGCAACTGGCCGACCTCCGCGAATCGGGCTCCATCGAACAGGACGCCGACATGGTGGCCTTCATCTTCCGGCCCGAGGTCTATCAGAAGGACCGCGAGGACCTGCGCGGTGTCGCCGAACTGATCCTGGCCAAGCAGCGCAACGGCCCCACCGGCAAGATCCCGCTCGTCTTCCTGCACAACTACACCAAGTTCGAGAACGCCGCCGAAACGTTCAACGACGAACCGATGGAGTAGCCCCGCCCGGAACGTATCCGGATCCCAACTCGTCCGCCAGGCCGGCCAGCCTTTTGTCGGCTGTCCAAAGCGGCGCCCCCGCCACCAGCGCCGAGGCCAGCAGATGCGCGTCGGTCCAGCCAATGCCCCGTCCGTGCAACTTGTGCGCCCGGACGAATGAGACGACCTCCGCATGAGGAACCGTAGGCATCCGATGAATCAGGCCATAGGACTTCATCAAGTCGCCCCGCCCGCCGGGATCTCCCATCAGCAACTCTGCCTCCACCATCTCGTGCCCGGCCGCTTCGTCCCGCTCCAGTAAACGGTCCAACTCCGCCGCGTAAGGCGACCGCCCGGCAAGGAATCGAATCCAGACCGAGGTGTCTACCAGGATCATCGGGTACCTTCCTGCTTTGTCCCAGCCACGCCCCG
Organism: uncultured Candidatus Solibacter sp.; assembly: GCA_964450255.1. Taxonomy (GTDB): domain Bacteria; phylum Acidobacteriota; class Terriglobia; order Bryobacterales; family Bryobacteraceae; genus Paludibaculum. Next base: position 5,283 of record CAYVDY010000424.1, read on the forward strand.
CCGTCTCGGGACGTCCGCCGCGTCCTTCTCGCTCCCCCTCAACCGCCGAAGCCTTTGATACGCGGCGTGGCGGATCAACTCCTCCAGACCGAGCCGAACCGTCTGTGTGTCCGTCGTCGCGCCGCACGCGATCTTCGCCTCCCGAAGCGTGTCCTCATCGATATGCAGCGTCTTCTTCATACATCTCAAAATACCATACAGATACAGCATTAGAAGCCATACCAGCGAGCCCATCCGCCCGCGCACTCCCGCCCCGGCCCCCGAATCTGCGACACTGTGTGCATGAGTCTGAAGGGCAAAAAGATCGCAATTTTCGTCGACCAGCAGTATCAGGAGATGGAGGTTTGGTACCCCTACTACCGCCTGATCGAGGAGGGCGCGGAGGTCCACCTCATCGCCGCCGAGGCCGGCAAGACGTATCCTTCCAAAGTTGGGTATCCATGTACATCCGACAAGTCCTACGACGCTGTCACGCCCGATGAATACGACGGCCTGATCGCGCCCGGCGGCTTCGCGCCGGACTTCATCCGCCGCCATCCGCAGTCCAGCCACTTCATGCACGAGATCAACGCTCAGGGCAAACTGGGCGCCGGCATCTGCCACGGCCTGTGGTGCGGCGGCGCTGCCGATGTACTTTCGGTACCGGATCGCCTGGTAGACGAACCACGG
>CAYVDY010000424.1:5961-6350 GCA_964450255.1 uncultured Candidatus Solibacter sp.
CCACGGCCTGGGGTGCTGGTGCTCTGCCGATGTACTGCGCGGCAAGCGTGTCACCTCCTTCTTCGCCATCAAGGACGACGTCGTCAACGCCGGCGGAGTCTGGGAAGACTCCGAAGTGGTCATCGACAAGAACCTCGTCTCCTCTCGCAAACCCGCCGACCTGCCCGCGTTCATGAAGGCCTGCATCGCCGTGCTCGCGGCACAACAGTAGATGAGCGCCGCCGCCATCGCCGTTCACGGCCTCAGAAAGTCCTATGGGGACTTCGAGGCCGTGCGCGGCATCGATTTCGAAGTCGCCCAGGGTGAGGTCTGCGGCCTGCTCGGCCCCAACGGGGCCGGTAAGACCACCCCTGTCGAAATCCCGAGAGGACTGCGCCCGCTCACCCGCG
>CAYVDY010000425.1:0-6341 GCA_964450255.1 uncultured Candidatus Solibacter sp.
ACGATCTCGATCATGGCGCGGGGGCTGGGCGGATAGTAGACGATGGCGTAGTTCTCTTCGGCGCGCAGGGGGCGGCTGACGGCGAGGCCCATCAGGGTGTTGCCGTAGGTGGGATGGAAGGCGATTCCCTCCAGCAGTTCTTCGACGGCGAAGCGGCACCACTGCGGGGTCATTTCAGTGCCGCCGCAGAAGATGCCGGTGATGCCGAGCTTGCGGAGGGAGACCTTCTCACAGAGGGCTTCGAGGAGCTTGGGCGTGATGAAGAGGCACTTGACGTTGGGGTTGGCCTTGAGGATGGTGAGGGCTTGGTCGATGACGTGCTGTTTGTAGAATTCGACTTCCTGCATGGCTCCGCGTTTGATGAGCTTGATGACCCAGCGGGGGTCGAGATCGACGCAGAAGCAGATGCCGCCGCGGTGCTGGCAGAGGTGCTCGATGGCGAGGCGGAGGCGGCGGGGGCCGGAGGGGCCGATGTGGGCCCAATCGGCGCCTTTGGGAAAGGCGTCGTCTGGGAGGGTGGTGGAGTAGTTCTCGTAGTCGATGCGGAAGTCTTCGATGCTGATGCGGGACTTGGGGACACCGGTGGAGCCTCCGGTTTCGAAGACGTAGACGGGTTTGCCGGCGAGGCCGCGGGGTACCCAGCGTTGGACGGGGCCGCCGCGGAGCCATTCGTCCTGGAACTCGCCGAGTTTGTCGAGGTCGTTATAGACGTGGATTTCCTTCCGTGGGTCCCAGCCAAGTTTGGCGGCGTAGTCCAGCCAGAAGGGAGTGCCGGTTTCCGGGGAGAAGTGCCATTTGACGACTTCACGAGTCCAGGCGTCTAGTTGTTCACGGGCGGCTTGAGTATTCATTGGATGGTGAGGAAGATTCCTGGAGGAGAGTAAGGTCCGCCGGCCGATAGGAAGACCGGCTGTTTGCCGCTCACGAGAGCGGCGGGAATGCGGATGGAGACGCGGGTGACGCCGTCGCCTAGGGCTTCAGCGGCGAGGATTTCGGCATCGATTTCTCCGACGATCACACGGTTGAGCATGGCGGGTTCGAAACCGGAGGCGACGAAAGTGAAGGGCTCGCCGCGCACGGGAGGCGCATCGCTGAAGACTTCACCAGCCCCGGACCTGTTGGTGTAGATGCCGGGACTGGAGGGAACGATGCTCAATGAGAGGGAACGGCTGCCGATTGAAACGACGGTAGTGCGGTTGCCGGCGGTGGTTGTGGGCACGAGGACGCGGAGGCGATCCTCGAAGCGTTCGAGGATGCGGCCGGGTTCGCCATCAAAGAGGACATTTTCGGCGTGCGGGGCGTAGACGGTGAGGAGCTCGCCAGGAGCGACGGGACCCGAGCGCTGGGTGGCGTCGTGGACGAACAGGGTGGCGTTGAGGAAGGGCGAGGTGGTGAAGTTGGCGTTGAAAAGGTAGGCGTCGTCGACGGTGAGCGAGAGTGGCACGGAGCCACCGAAGTCGCCGGTCCAGTTGGTGAAGGCCCAGCCTTCTTCGTTGACGGCGCGAACGTCGATCTGGGTGCCAGCTTCGATGAAGCTGTCGGGATCTGGCGCGGGTGCGAGCAGTATGTTGCGCGTGCCGGGGCGGGTGGGCGCGGAGGTGCTGACGGTCCAGGAGGTGGAGAACGAAATCTGGAAGAAGCTGCGGAATTCGGCGGTGATGGTGCTGGACTCGCTGGGGACGGTGATGGTGTGGGTGAACGACCCACCTTTGGACCATCCGACGAGGTCGTGGCGGAAGATGCCGGCGGTGACGGGTTGGGGATGGACGACGGAGAGCTCGTGGGGAGGAGAGTGTGTGTGAAGGTCCGGGCTGGAAGAGAAAATTGACGGGACCGATGAAGGTGCCGGTGTTCGGGAGGAAGGGGCGGCCCGGGGGATTGGTGGCGGGCGTGGTGACGGGCGGGTGGGTGAAGTGTGCGACGTAGTAGAGGTTCTCGTTGGGGGCGAGGATGGTGGAGGGATTCGCGGAGAGGCCGAGGCCGTTGGCGCCCTGGACGGTGGCGCCACCGTCGCCGGGCAGCATGCGATAGAAGGTCCAGCCTTCGTTGGGAGTGGCGCTGATGGAGACGGTGGAGCCGTAAGGGTACCAGCCGTCGCTGGAGGAGGGGACAATGTGGATGGCGCCGCCCTCTTCGGGAGAGACGCCGGTGCGGATGCGGACCTTACGGGCGAAGTGGGCGTTGTAGACGCGGCTGGCCGCGTCCACGGTGATCTGATGATCGATAGGTCCGGAGTCGGACCAGCGGACGAAGTCGTAGCGGGAGTTGGGTGTGGAGTTGAGCGTCTGCTGATCGCCGGTTTGGATGGTGTGCTGCTCGCCGGCTGACCACGGGTATTCGCAGGGCGTGGTGCAGGCTGTGCCATCGACCTGAACGGTTAGGCCGGGCGGTGTGGTGGTGACGACGACGTTCTCCAGCGGGTGCTGGTAGAGGAGATTGACGGCCTGGACGTCTTCGGGTGAGAGGACGGCTCGCTGGCCCATGGGGATGCCGGCGGGGAAGCTCTCCATGGAGGCTCCGTAGTTCCGGGTGAAGCCGGTGATGGGGTAGTGCATGATGGAGCCGTAGTCGTAGGGACCGGAGTCGAATCCGTCGGTGAGGCGCTGGACGTATTGGCTCCACTCAGGGCGGGTGATGTTATCGAAGCGGACCCGGAGATAGCGATCGCGATCGAGGCGGGACTGGGTGTGGAAGAGTCCGATTGTGTGGCCGAGTTCGTGGATGGTGTTGCCGAGGGAGCAGCCATCGGCGAGGTTCACGAATTGCTGGGCGCCGAGCATGCCGACGTTGGCACTGCAGCCGGAATCGACGGAGCGGATGGTGACGTAGGCGGATTCGGTGGTGCGTTGTTTGAAGCGAATGAGGGTGCGGCTCTCCCAGTGCTGGAAGGCCTGGGAGACGCGAGCGGGATTGCGGAGGAAGGGGTCGAGGGAGTAGACGACGGTGGCATCGGGCCAGCGGTAACGATCGGGTTCGATGATAACGGCGGATTTGCTGGGGATTTTGGCGGAGTCCGGGAGTTCGATGAGCATGTCGCCGTCGATGAGGCCCCAGCCTTGATAGAGGCGGTATTCGACGTGCTGGCCGCGCCAAACGCCCTGCTGGATGGGCAGAGTGTGGTACTCCACGGGCGGGGGCTCGGCGGAGAGGATGGAGATGGTCAGGAGGCCCAGTGACCCCAGGAAGCGGAACATTTTATCGGATCGTACCATGTGCAAGGCACGGCATGGACGCGACATAATTTAGGCATGTTGCCATTTGCTGTTTCGCGCCGTGAGTTTGCCGCCACGTTGGCGGCGCCCGCTCTGTTGGCTGATGGTGGGATTGATGCTGCATTGGTGGAGCGGCATGATGCGGCCGTGGACCGGCTGCTGAAGCTGCAGATCACGGATCGCGCGCATCCGGAGTGCGGCGGGTATGGGGATGAGTTTGGGCTGTATAGCGTGGGCGCCGGGTCTGGCCTCGTGGATGCCTGCATCGCGGCGTGGGGGTGCAAGGAGTCAAGGCACTATCATTCAGCATTGCTGCAGGAGCGGATGCTATTGGCGGCTGCGTATATGCGCGGCAAACAGCATGCGGATGGCACGATCGATCTGCTGGTGACGAATTTCCATTCGACGCCGGATGTGGCATTCGTCATTCATGGAGTGGCGGGGGCGGCGTGGCTGGCGCGGGAGTTCAAGAATGACGCGGTGGCGGCGGCGCTGGAGCCGTTCGTGAAGCTGGCAGGGGAGACACTGGCGCGGGGCGGTGTGCATACGCCGAATCATCGATGGGTGGTCTGCGAGGCTTTGGCGCAGATCAACGAGCTGTACCCGGACGCGAAGTACACGGCGCGGATTTCGCAGTGGTTGGCGGAGGGAATCGACATCGACGCGGACGGGCAGTACAACGAGCGATCGACGACGGTCTACAATCCGGTGACGGACAAGGCTCTGTTGATTGTGGCGTTAAAGACGAAGCGGCCGGAGTTGCTGGAGCCGGTGCGGCAGAATCTGAAATCGATGCTGTACTTGATGCATCCGGGCGGCGAGGTGGTGACGGAGATCTCGCGGCGGCAGGATCAGTACAATCGCGGGGGCATGGAGCGGTATTGGCTGCCGCTGCGGTATCTGGCTATTCACGATAAGGACGGGCAGTTCGCGGAGGTGGTGCGGCGGATTGAGGCGCGAGGGGCGTCGCTTTCGGCGTATCTGCGGCATCCGGAGTTGCTGAAGCCGCTGCCGGCATCGAGCGCTTTGCCGGAGGATTTTCATAAGCTGATGCCGGTGCTGGGGATTGCGCGGGTGCGGCGGGGGCAGTTGAGCGCGAGTGTATTGATGAACGGCAATTCGCGGTTCTTCACAATGCGGAACGGCGATTGCGTGATTGAGGCTGTGCGGTTTGCGAGCGCGTTCTTCGGGAAGGGGCAGTTTCGGCCGGACCGGCACGAAAAGATCGAGGGCGGGTATCGAATGACGCAGACGATGACAGGGCCATACTACCAGCCGCTGGATCCGCCGCGGGTTGTGGATGCATCAGCTTGGGGCGACGTTCGGGGGCTAAGGCGGCAAAGCGAAGTGCAGAACATGACGTACACGGTGGTGGTGCGGGAGCGGGCGAAGGGTTTCACGGTGGAGATTACGGCGGAGGGTACGGCGAAGGTGCCGCTGGCGGTGGAGATCGCGCTGCGGGAGGGGACGCAGGTGGAGGGCGTGGATGGTTCGATGGTGTTGCCGGGCGGGTTTGCGACGGCGCGGGTGGGGAAAGACGCGATCCGGTTCGGGCCGGGGTTTGGCGAACACAAGTACACGCAGGTACGCGGGGCGGAGGCGAAACTACCGGGAACGGGCGTCTATCTGTGCGGGTTCACGCCGCTGAAGAAGGTGATTGAGTTCGACGTTGCAGGGTAGCGACGCGGAAGAGGCCGGCGAGCATGACAGGTTCCTCGTGGACTACTTGCAGGCCGGCCTGGGCGGCGAGTTCGAGGGTGCGGGTGTTGATGTCGGTGGCGATGGCGCGGACGATGGGATTGAGGATGCGGCGGATGAGGCGCGGTTGACCGGGGCCGTGAAAGTACTTGTCGAACAGGGCGATGCGGCCGCCGGGCTTGAGAACGCGGGCGGCTTCCCGGAGGGATCGGAGCGGGTCGGGGACGATGGCGATGATGAGGTGGAGGATGACGACGTCGAAGGTGGCGTCGGGGAAGGTCAGATTCTGGGCGTCCATCGTCTGCAGGCGGATGTTGAGGCCGGCGGACTTGAGGCGGGCCTGCTCGATCATGCGCGGGCTGATATCGACGGCGTCGATTTCGATGCCGGTGGGGAGGAGCGGGATGTCGAGTCCAGTGCCGCAGCCGCAAAGCAGGACGCGCTCGCCGGACTGAATGTGGGCGAGTGCAAGGGAGCGGCGGCGCTGCGCTTTGAAGGCGATGAAGCGGTCGTAGTATGGCGCGTAGAAGTCCCAGCGGCGTTCGTTCCAGCTCATGAGCGGGCCTGAAGGGTTTTGGAGAGTTTAAGGAGATCGGAGTGGCTGGAGTCGTCGGGGACCGAGCAACCGGGGGCGCAGATCCACCTGGGGCTCACGCCGGAGGCGGCACGTCTGGCGGCGGAGATCTCGGCGGGTGTTGAGGTGGTGACCGTGGAGTGGTTCAGGCCGCCCATCAGGACACCGCTGAACTGCCTGCGGGCGGCGGCGAGGTTGACCTTGGTGCCGGCGGAGTCGTAGTTGATGATCTGCGCGGACCAGCCCTTCCAGAAGTGTTCGAGGTAGACCTTGTCGCCGTGGAGGTGGAGCGTGTTCACGGGGGCGTCCTTGGCGGCGGCGAGGATCATTCGGTCGAAGGGCTCGCTGAACTTCCTGTATTCGTCGCGGGTGAGGTGGCCCTGCTGGGCGTTGGCGATGGCGAGGAAGACGCCGGAGGCGCCGCGTTCGAGTGAGGCTCGGGCGTGGTTGGCTTCGGACCTGGCAATGGCTTCGAGGGCGTCGAGGAGGGACTGGGGTTTGTCGCGCATCAACTGAAGAACGGCTTCGCGGGAGGAGAGGTTTTCGGCGACCTTCCAGGGGTTGAAGAACGTCTCGATGAAGTGTTTCTGGCCGTTGAGTCCGTCGCGGATGAGTTCGAGGGCGGTGAGCTGTTCGGGGAAGGGAGAGGCGACCTCCTTAAGCTCGTACCATTGAGCGCCCGTGCCTCTGGGGTAGGGGTAGTCACTCATGACCTTGACGAGGTCCAGGTGGTACTTGCGCTGAAATTCCAGGGTGGAGGCGGCGTGCTTGAGGCCGGGGAGCTTGGCGTCGCCGAAGTGGTGCCAGAAGGCGAAGGGCGCACGGTCCGCCATCTTTCCGGCGGGGGCGACAATGAC
>CAYVDY010000426.1:0-6329 GCA_964450255.1 uncultured Candidatus Solibacter sp.
GGGGCCAAGACGTGCGCCATGTACCGTGTCCGGAGGGGGGGGGGGCGACGGCGCTGGCGGGTGAGGTGAAGTCCCGATGGCTGACAACGAAGTGGGTGAGGCGAGCTCGAATGCATGCAGTCAACATCTTTCGGCCTACAGACGGGAGCCCGGCCACCCAACAGTTGGACAGCATCATGATTAGCGCAAAGGAGTCCAGCGGAGACTGGTTCATCCTGCGCGGTGAGACGTTGTACGACAAGGTGATCGGACTCCAGTTGGACGCGAACACGGTTTTCTAGGAGATTCTTTCGATGGGACAAGCCAAACCGCAGGTGATTCGAGCGTGGGGCGACTTCGCATGTTTCACGCGCCCAGAGATGAAGGCGGAGCGATTCAGCTATCCGTTCATCACTCCTTCAGCGGCGCGCGGGGTTTTTGACGCGATCTACTGCAAGCCGAAGGAGTTCCGCTGGCAGGTGACCAAGATTGAGATTTTGAACCAACCCTCCTACATCGCATTGCGGCGAAACGAGGTGACCAAAGTTGGCTCGCGTGAACCGATCGACGTGGAGAAGGCGAGGGCGCAACGGCAGACGATGGCGCTGAGGGAGCCCCGATACCGGCTGACGGCGGAGATCCGGCCGTGGCCCGAATTCGTGTCTCGCCAGACGTGTTTGGAGGACCAGTGGAATCGGCGTGTGCGGGCGGGCAAGTGTTTCCACCAACCGTATCTGGGGTGCCGGGAGTTTGCCTGCTACTTTCTGCCGGAGGAGGAGGCGGAGCCAGCCGAACCGATTCGCTACACGACCGACATCGGGCTGATGATCTATGACGTTTTTGACCTGTCACGCCCGCAGCCCAATAGCGCCGCTCCGTTTGTGAGCGTCTTCCATCCGGGGGTCGCGGGTGGCGTGGTGATGGTACCGGATTTTGGAAGTCCGACGGTGCTTAAGCCGGTGGGAGACTGACCGATGCTACATCGCGTGCGGGAGTTTGGATTGAAGAGCGGCGAGTCTGAACCGGGATTCAAGCCGCAGTATATTCGCTGGGCGCTGGTGTTTTCGGAGGCGGGGGAGTTCCAGGGCGTAAAGGAACTTGGGGACGCGGAACAGAAGCGGAACCTGGGCCTGTTGTTTGCAAAGTGCCCTCGAATCGACCGGACAGGAAAGGCGGTCTGGAGTCAATTCCTGTGGGATGATCTTGGCACGTTGCTGGGGTGGGGGAAGGATGAGAGCGAGACCCGTAAGCTGAGAGGGAGCCAGGAGTTCTTCCTCGCTCGACTTCTCGAAGCCGCAAGCGCCCATCCACCGCTCGGCTTGTGCGCGCAGACTCTCGCCATCCCGGCTACCTGTGATGAAGCTATACGCTTGCTGAAGGCCAATCGAACCAAACCGTCGGACAAAGCTACGCTTGAAATCGGCGGAGAAGTGGTGGCCGGATCTGCCTGGGCTGCCGAGTGGTGGCGAGGCAATCGCGCCAGGGTAATTGGATTGATCGGCAAGGGCAGCAAAGCCGGCTCATCAGGGGAAGTCCGCTGCCTGCTGACGGGTGAACGGAGCACGGCGGCTCGCATTCACCCATTCATCCAGGGTATGTCCGACGTTGGAGGAAACGCCAAGTCCGCGCTGATTAGTTTCAATGAGGCGGCGTACTGTTCATTCGGCCTTGGTCAGTCAGCGAATTGTGCGATCTCCGAGCAGGCAGCGTCGGAGTACAGTGACGCGCTGAACCGGTTGATTGCCACCAGAAGCCGCAGGCTGATCAGCTACCGCCAGATCCAAATGGCGCGCAATGGCAAAAAGGGACTGGTGTCGCAGGGCGAGACGGTATGGAGGGTGGAGCAGGCGAAGCCGGGCCAAGATGCGAAGGCCATCCTGTGGTTCGATCGTTTCGACTTGAATGACGCACTTGATACCGACGTTCTGCTTGATCCCTGCCCGATTGAGGGGTTGGAACGGAGAGAGGCGGAACAGGCCGAACAGCGCGGATTGAAATTACTGACGGCAATTAGCCGGGGCGAGCGTCCGGAGTTGGACGGCGCCATCTACTATTCGGCTGTGCTCTCCTCCGCTACGTCGCGCGTGATGGTTCGGAGCTGGCAGGAGGGCCCGCTGACGGAGTTTGCTTCGGCGGTGTGCCAGTGGTTTTCGGATCTGGAGATGGCCGACGCTGAGACCGGGGCGACTGGACGGGAACCCGCGTTTGCGAGGCTGATCGGTACGCTGGCGCGCAAGAAGGCGGACGTTGCGCCATCGCTGGTGATGTCGCTCTGGCTGGCGGCAACACAAAACACCCGGATTTCGCCGGGGATTGCGGCGCAGGTACTCCGGCGTATGCGAATTGAGATTGTGGAAGGCTTCACGCCGCGGCGTGAGGCCGCGGCATTGTTAAAGGCGTGGCTCCTAAGAGATGCCAGCCGGAAAGAGGAAGGAATGCAACCGGTAGTTGGACCTTGTCTTCGGGAGGATCATCCCAATCCCGCTTACCAGTGCGGCCGGCTGATGGCGGCTTTGGCCGCGCTCCAGAGGGCGGCGCTTGGCGACGTCGGCGCTGGGGTCATCCAGCGTTACTTCAGTTCGGCTTCGGCTACGCCAAGTCTGGTGTTCGGGAGGTTACTGCGGAGTTCCCAGCATCACCTGCAGAAGCTGGACGCTGGGCTCAGAAATGTGATGGAAGGGCGGATTGCCTCGATCGCCGCGCGAATTGGGGATACATATCCTGCCTCGCTGGGATTGGAAGGTCAATCCATGTTCGCGCTCGGCTACTACCAGCAAATAGCCGAGGACCGTCGTCTGAGACAGCTCGCCAAGGCGAAAAAGGAGTCGCAAGCAAATGCCTGAAGTGATCCAGAACCGGTATGAATTCATCTACCTATTCGACTGTGAGAACGGAAATCCGAACGGCGATCCGGACGCGGGGAATGCTCCGAGAATCGACCCGCAGGATCTCAGGGGGCTAGTCTCGGATGTCGCGCAGAAGCGCCGGATTCGGGACTACGTGCAGATTGCCCGAGCTGGCGCGCCGGGCTATGAGATATTTATGCAGCGCGCTGTCAATCTGAACACGGCGATTGCTGAGGAGTTTATCGCAGCCAACGGCGCGCTGCCTGGCATGGTGGTTGCCGAGGAGGACGACGATGAACCGGCACCGGCTACGGAAGAAAGTGCAGGGCCAAAGTCGAAGGCCACGAAGGGCCAGGTGCAGAAGGCCCAAGCCGGAATGATGGGCCGTTTCTTTGACATTCGTACGTTCGGAGCTGTGCTATCGACGGGGCCCAATGCGGGACAGGTACGCGGGCCGGTACAGTTCACCTTTGCCAAGTCGGTCGATCCGATTCTCAGCATGGATTGCTCGATCACACGAGTGGCGAAGACGGGTGAGGTGAAGTCCGCTAAGTCGGCAGCCGACTTTGCGAGGTGGGAGTCTGAGCAACCGGAAGACAAACTGCGCACGATGGGTCGAAAGGAGCTGATCCCCTACGGGCTGTACGTGGCAAAGGGTTTCATCAGCGCGAACCTGGGGGCTCAGACAGGATTCTCTGACGCTGACCTGCGCCTGCTGTGGCAGGCGATCCTCAATATGTACGAGCACGACCGGACGGCCAGCAAGGGGTTGATGACCGTCCATCCGGAATGCGCATTCGTTTTTAAGCATGTTGGAACGGACAGTGACCCGGTGCAACGCATTCAGCAGGCAAAACTGGGCTGCGCCCACGCCCACAAGCTATTCGACCTGGTCACGAGCAGGATCGAAAGGAAGGCAGGGGTCGAGTGGCCGAGGAAGATCTCTGACTATGTCTTGCCGGACCTGGATACGGTCCGGAGCCTGACGCCGAAGGGTGTGGAAGTTCACCTGATGGAGAGCCTCTTTTGAGGTAGTGAGTCGATGTATTCCGAGGATGACCTCCTTCCTCTCTCGGGCCTTCAGCATCTGGTGTTTTGTCCGAGGCAGTGGGCACTGATCCACCTGGAGCAGTCGTGGGCCGAAAACCGGCTCACGGCTGAAGGCCGGGAGCGTCATAGCCGCGTCCACGAGCAAGCTCATGAGACGCGGCGTGGCGTGCGGGCGGTGACATCGCTCCCGGTGCAGAGTCTGGAGTTGGGGCTGTCGGGCGTGTGTGACGTGGTGGAGTTTCCAGTTGCTTCGGTGGCGGCGCAGACGCAGGAGGAGGCGGATTGGGACGCGATGTTCGAGGCGTCACCGATGGGCCCGGTTGGTGGTTCAAGGGAGCCGGCGGCGTCGGGGGCGCCGGTGCCAGTTGAATACAAGCGGGGGAGTCCGAAGGTGACGGACTGTGACCGTGTTCAGGTTTGCGCCCAGGCGCTTTGCCTGGAGGAGATGACGGGCGCGATTGTCTCCGAGGGAGCGATTTATTACTGGGAGACTCGCCGTCGTGAGGTTGTCGCGTTGTCATCTGAATTGCGGACACAGACGCGGGCTCTGGCAACGGAGATGCACCGACTGTATTCGGCGCGAATGACTCCGCCAGCAGTAGTGATTCCGGGTTGTAGAGCTTGTTCGCTGAGAGAACTCTGCTTGCCGGAGCAGACAGGCGGCCGCCATAGCGCATCGCGGTACTTCCAGAGAGCGATCGAGCGGGAGATCGGAAGAGATCCAACATGCGAAAACTCCTGAACACGCTTTTTGTCACCACCCAGGGCTGCTACTTGAGCAAGGACGGCGACACGGTCGCAATCCGCGTGGAGAAGGAGACCAAACTGCGGTTGCCGCTGCACACGTTGGAGGGGATTGTGTGTTTCGGGGATATCGGGTGCAGCCCATTTCTGATGGGAGCGTGCGCCGGCGGTGGTGTGGGGTTGAGTTTTCTCACGCAGAACGGGCGTTTCCTGGCGTGGGTTCAGGGAGAGGTCAGGGGCAACGTATTGCTGAGGAAGCAGCAGTACCGGTATTCGGACGACGAAGCCAAGTGTGGTGAAGTTGCGCGGAACATGGTTGCAGCTAAGGTAGCCAACTCCAGAATCGTCCTCAAGAGGGCGGCCAGGGAGAAACCGGACTCGGCAGCCGTACTCAATCCAGCGGCCGCGACATTAGGAAGAATCTTGAGGCAACTGAGCACTCCGGTTCCTGTGGAGACGGTTCGAGGACTCGAGGGAGAAGCGGCGCGGGCATACTTCGGAGCTTTCAACGGGATGATCGCAGGGGAACCGGGCGCGTTTAGGTTCGAGGGGAGAACCCGCCGGCCTCCGTTGGATGAGGTCAATGCCATGTTGTCGTTTGCGTACACACTACTCGCACATGAGTGCGAGTCGGCGTGTGAGGCGGTCGGGTTGGATCCGGCGGTAGGGTTTCTGCACGTTGACCGCCCGGGACGCGCAGGCTTGGCGCTGGACCTGATGGAGGAGTTTCGATCACCGCTAGCTGACCGGCTGATTTTGTCGTTGATCAATCGGCGCCAAGTGAAGGCGAGTGGATTCAAGAGACTGGAGAGCGGTGCAGTGTTGATGGACGATGAGTCACGGAAGGAATTCGTTACTGCGTGGCAATCGCGCAAACGGGAAGAGATGACACACCCGTTCCTGGAAGAGAAGGTGCAAGTGGGGCTGCTGCCCTACATTCAGGCGTTGTTGTTGGCGAGGTGGATTCGTGGCGACCTGGACGCATATCCCGCGATGATCTGGAGGTAAGCGGATGTTGGTGCTGGTGACGTACGATGTGACCACTGAGACTGCGGCGGGGCGTAGGCGTCTGCGGCATGTGGCGAAGGTTTGCGAAAACCGGGGACAACGGGTTCAGAAGTCAGTTTTCGAGTGCCTGGTAGATGCGGCGCAGTGGGTGTCGTTCCGAGCGAACCTTCTGCGAGAGATTGATCCGACGGAGGACAGCCTGCGATTCTACTTCCTGGGGGACAAATGGAAGTCCCGAGTGGAACACGTGGGTGCAAATCCTGGGTACGATCCCGAGGGTCTGCTGATCCTGTAGCGAGTGAGCGCGGACCACAAGGAGAGCGCAGTTTCCGGGGAGGTTCGCGATCTCTGTAAGCAGTTCTCCCAGAGTGAGTTGCCGTTCAGCAACCCAACAATATCCCGAGTCTGGCAGAATACAGGCAGGGGTTCGCGCGACGGAACCCGTATCCGCGCCAGGGATAAGCACTTATTTCTGACGCGGTCGCCCCCCGCGCGGGGGGCGTGGATTGAAACAACTGCGGCAGGCCCACCAGAATGATGGCCAGGGTCGCCCCCCGCGCGGGGGGCGTGGATTGAAACGGCGCCACGGTGACCGAAGACGAGATCGATGCCGTCGCCCCCCGCGCGGGGGGCGTGGATTGAAACGCTCGAAGACAACATCGAAGGTGATGCGTTCGCGGTCGCCCCCCGCGCGGGGGGCGG
>CAYVDY010000427.1:0-6310 GCA_964450255.1 uncultured Candidatus Solibacter sp.
GGACATTCGACACCACCCTCCGCGACGGCACCCAGGGCGAAGCCGTCTCCTTCTCCGTGGAGGACAAAATCCTCATTACCCAGAAGCTCGACGACCTGGGTATCGACTACATCGAAGGTGGCTGGCCCATGTCCAATCCCAAGGACAAGGAGTTCTTCGAAAAAGCCAAGTCCCTCAAACTCAAGCACGCGAAGCTGGTGGCCTTTGGAGCCACCCGCTTCGCTCGCAACCCCGTCGAGCAGGACGCCAACGTGTTGGCCCTCCTCGCCGCCGAAACCCCCGTCATCTCCATCTTCGGCAAGACCTGGGATATCCACGCCACCCGCGTCCTCGGCATCTCGCTCGAAGAGAATCTCACCCTCATCTCCGACACCGTCCGCTTCCTCAAGGAACACGGCCGCGAAGTTGTCTACGATGCCGAGCACTTCTTCGATGGCTATAACGCCAACCCCGATTACGCCCTCCGTACCCTCGAAGCCGCCAAGGAGGCCGGCGCCGATGTCCTCTGTCTTTGCGACACCAACGGCGGCACCCTCACCCATCGCATCGCTGAAATCGTAGCCATCGTCCGCCAGCGCTTCGACGGCATCCTTGGCGCGCACTGCCACAACGATTGCGATCTCGCCGTCGCCAACACCATCGCCGCGGTTGAGCAGGGCGTCACCCACGTTCAGGGCTGCATGAACGGTTATGGCGAGCGGTGCGGTAACGCCAACCTCGCCAGCGTCATCGCCAACCTCGAAGCCAAGCTGGGCCACACCACCATCGGCCCCGAGAAGCTCACCTCGCTCACCTCTGTCGCCCACTTCATCGCCGAACTCGCCAACCTGCCGCTCTTCGCCAGTCAGCCCTTCGTCGGCCGGTCCGCCTTCGCGCACAAGGGCGGAGTCCACGTCTCCGCGGTTCTCAAGGACTCGATGACTTACGAGCACATCAAGCCCTCCGTTGTGGGCAACCGCCAGCGCGTCCTGCTCAGCGACCTCAGCGGACGGGGCAACGTGCTCTACAAGCTGGAACAGTACGGCCTGGGCGACCGCCTCAATGACGACGCAAAACGCGAACTCCTCGAACGCATCAAGACCCTCGAATATCAAGGCTACGAGCTCGAAGCCGCCGAAGGCACGTTTGAGCTCCTCGTACGCGAAGCTCTCCAGCCCGGTATGCATTTCTTTGAAGTGGTCAGCTTTGAGGTTGGTACCCGCATGATCGGCAGCCGCCCGTCGGAGACCTCCGCCACCATCATTCTGCGCATCAACGACGCCATCCACTCCGCCACTGCCACCGGCGAAGGCCCCATGAACGCGCTCGATCTGTGCCTCCGCCAGTGCCTCTCCTCGACCTACCCCGCCATCGCCGATGTCCGCCTGACCGACTACAAGGTCCGCGTCGTCAACACAGACAAGGGCACCGCCTCCAAGGTGCGTGTGCTCGTCGAATGGTCTGACCACCGCCGCAGTTGGGCTACCGTCGGCGTCAGCGACAACGTCCTGGAAGCCAGTTGGAACGCGCTCGTCGATGCCATCCGTCTGGAACTGATGCGCCTCGCCGATAAGGACCAGTCCATTGAGAAAGCCGTCGAGGACTACTGCTGGGGCGTCTGACGCCATCCTGAGCGTCATCCGCTCCATCCCGAAAGGCAAGGTCGCCAGCTATTCCGCCATCGCCGCCGCGGCAGGATTCCCGCGGCATCACAGGTTCGTCGTGCGGTTGCTCAACCTGCACGGCCGCTCCCTTCCGTGGCAGCGCGTCGTCGGCGCCGGAGGGGAAATCAAACTCCGCATGGGCTCCGCGCTGGATCAGCGTATGCGCCTCGAAATGGAAGGGGTCGCATTTCGCGGCAGGAGGATCGACCCAGGTCATATACTGTCGTCAGAGGATTTAGAATGCATCGGTCTGAAATCTCGCGCCGTCACTTCGCCGCCACGTTAGCCGCGTCCGCCATCACGCTCCACGCCGCGCCCGCCGATTGGACTCAGCTCTTCGACGGGAAGTCGCTCAACGGCTGGAAGCCCAGCGAAAACCTGGGTTCCTGGAAGGTGATCGACGGCGCCCTCACCGCCGACGGCCCGCGCTCGCATCTGTTCTACGACGGTCCCGTGAAGGCCGCAGCCTTCCGCAACTTTGAACTTGAAGTGGAAGTCATGGCCGCCCCGCTGGCCAACTCCGGCGTCTACTTCCACACGGCGTTCCAGGACAAAGGCTTCCCGCAGAGGGGCTTTGAGATCCAGGTCAACAACACCGCCCAGGGCGAAGGCGCCTACCGCGAGCGCAAGAAGACCGGCTCCCTCTACGGCATCCGCAACGTTTACAAGCAGCTCATCGCCGATAACGAGTGGTTCACGCTGAACGTTCAGGTGCGCGGCAAGAATATCCAGGTCCGCCTCAACCACACCCTCGTCGTCGACTACACCGAGCCCAATCCGCCCGTGCTGGCTGAAGGCAGCGAGCGGGGCCGCATCCTGTCATCCGGCACGTTCGCCCTGCAGTGCCACGACCCCGGCTCCAAAGCCCGCTACCGCGCCGTCCGCGTGCGTCCGCTGCCCGACGACACGCCCACGCCAGATGGCGCCACCGTGAGTGTCGATGACGGCTTCAAGGAGATCATCACGCTGGGCGCCCGCAACTACCCGATGGTGGATTCCCACGTCCACCTCAAGAGCGGCCTCACGCTCGAACAGGCTCTCGCCCGGTCCCGCCGCGACGGCATCTTCTACGGCATCGCCGTCAACTGCGGCAAGGGCTTCCCTGTGCAGGACGATGCCAGCCTGCGTGCTTTCCTGCAAACCATGAAGGGCCAGCCCTGCTACATCGCGATGCAGGCCGAAGGCCGCGAGTGGACCCAGATGTTCTCGCAATCCGCCGCCGCGCTGTTTGACTACATCTTCACCGATTCCATGACCTGGACCGACAACCGCGGCAAGCGCATGCGGACCTGGATCTCCGCCGAGGTAGGCGCCATCGCCGATCCGCAGGAGTTCATGGCGACCCTTGTGGACCGCGCCACCGGAATCCTCGAAAACGAGCCCGTCGATATCTACGTCAATCCCACCTTCCTGCCCGACGCCATCGCCAAGGACTACGACTCGCTCTGGACCGATGCGCGCATGAAAAAGGTGGCCGCCGCCGCCGCGAAGGGCGGAGTCGCCGTTGAGATCAACGACCGCTACAAACTCCCCTCGGCCAACTTCATCCGTGCCTTCAAGGAGGCCGGCTGCAAGTTCACATTCGGCACCAACAACGGCGGCCCCGACGACCTGCGCCGCTGCGATTACGGCCGCCAGATGGTGAAAGAGTGCGGCCTGAAATGGCAGGATTTCTGGGTGCCCGGCGCCTTCGGCCCAAAGGCCGTCGAGCGCAAGGGCGGCGTCCTGCGCGGCTAACGCGATAAAATCAAAGATTGCGTTACTTCTTTTCACAGGACATCCCGCCGTTCCGCCGCGTATTGCTGGTGGAAAGCGGCTCCCGTTACCTGTTCGAGCACATGCTGGCCGGCCTCTACGGCAATCATAAGGAGAACGAGCGGGTGGACCTGATCACCTGCTTTCCCGGTCTGCCCAAGGGCTTCGACACCTCGCGCGGCCAGGTGTTCCGCGTCACGGACTACATCGGGCGCCCTGCCCGCAAGGCTTTCTACGGGAAGCTGGCGGCGGACCAATACGACATCATCGGCATCATCTGCTCGGGTGAGGCCATCATGACTAAGTGGAAGTGGGCGCTCGCCTGGCAGGTGCCCGCAAAGCTGTTCATCCTGAACGAGAACGGCGACTACTTCTGGGTGGACCGCGGCCAGCTCGGTACCATCAAGCACTTCGCGCTCTACCGCGCCGGACTCTCCGGGTCCGCCGGCGTCACCACGCTGCTGCGTCTGGCGCTGTTTCCGTTCACGTTCGCCTACCTGCTGCTGTTTGCGGCATACGTCCATCTTCGGAGGATCGCAAGAACATGAAAGCCGTTTTTGTCACTGAGTTCGGCGGCGTCGAAAAACTGCGCTGCGAAGAGCTGCCCAAGCCTGAACTACAGGCCGGGCAGGCATTGGTGAAGATTGCAGCCTCCGGCGTGAACTTCATCGACATCTACTTCCGCACGGGTCTCTACCCCGCGCCCGCGCCTGTGGTGCTCGGCATGGAAGCGGCCGGCGTCGTCGAGGCCATTGCCCCTGGCGTCACGACAGTAAAGCCGGGCGACCGCGTTGCCTACGCCATGTGCCGTGGCTCGTATGCCGAATACGCCGCTGTTCCGGCGTGGCAACTGGTGCCCGTGCCGGACGGCATGGAACTGCGCACGGCAGCGGGCTCGATGCTGCAAGGCATGACGGCCCACTATCTGACGCACTCCACCTACGAGCTGAAGCCGGGCGAGACCTGCCTGGTGCACGCGGCGGCGGGCGGAGCAGGGCAGTGGATCGTGGCGGCGGCCAAGCTGCGCGGGGCGCGCGTCATTGGCACCACTTCCACGCCCGCAAAGGCCCAAGCGGCTCGTGCCGCTGGCTGCGACGCTGTCATTCTCTACACCGAGCAGGACTTCGAGCTTGAGGTCAAACTGCTCACGGACGGCAAGGGCGTGGATGTGGTCTACGACTCGGTCGGCGCCTCCACCTGGGAGAAGAGCTTGAACTGCATTCGCCCGCGCGGGCTGATGGTCAGCTTCGGCAACGCCAGCGGGGCTGTGCCGCCGTTCGCGCCGCTGGTGCTGAACCAGAAGGGCTCCATCTATCTGACGCGCCCGAGCCTGGGCCACTACTGCGCCAATCGCGAAGAGCTGGAGTGGCGCGCCCGGGATATATTCAGCTGGCTGGCGAGCGGCGCGGCTAAACTGCACATCGACGAGGTTTATCCGCTGGACGAGGCGGGACAGGCGCAAACCGATCTTGCCAGCCGCAAGACCACCGGCAAACTTTTACTGGAACCATAGCCCGAGTCGGGGTACAATCCGGCCCATGGGGCTAACACGCTGGATCATCGTGCTATCTGTGTCCGTGGGCGCGCTTTGCGCCGAGAACTGGCCGCAGTGGCGTGGCCCGAGATTCGACGGAACCAGCGCCGAGAAGGGGCTGCCGTCCAAGTGGGGTCCTGCCGAAAACGTGGTGTGGAAGATCCCCATGCCGTCGCGCAGCGGCGCCACCCCAATCATCTGGGGCGACTATATCTTCCTCAATGTCGCGGCCGAAGGTAAGCTGCACCTGTGGGCGCTGAACCGTCGCGACGGAGCCATTCGCTGGCAGCGGCACCTCAGCGATGGCGACCGCATGATGCGCAAGCAGAACATGAGCTCCCCCTCGCCGGTCACCGACGGCAAGCTGGTGTGGGTGATGACGGGCACGGGGAGTCTCAAGTGCTTCGACTTCGCGGGCAAGGAGATCTGGAATCGCGACATCCAGCAGGAGTACGGCAAGTTCGGACTGAACTGGGGCTATGCCTCTTCGCCGCTGCTGGACGAGGGCGTGCTTTACGTTCAGGTGCTGCACGGCATGAGGACGGACGAGCCCTCCTACATCCTCAAGATCGACGGGCCGACGGGCAAGAACATCTGGCGGGTGGAGCGCCCGACTGCGGCGGTGATGGAGTCTCCGGACTCCTATACGACGCCCGTGATGGCCAAGGTGGGAGCGCAGAAGGAACTGGTGATCGCTGGCGGAGACGTGCTCACGGGGCACGATCCGGCAACTGGCAAGGAACTGTGGCGAGGCGGTGGATTCAATCCGGATAACAACCCGTTCCACCGCATCATCGCGTCGCCGGTTGTCGTGGGGGACGAGGTGTATGCGCCGACCCGCGTGAAGCCGTTCATCGCCTACCGCGCCGGCGGCCAGGGAGACGTGACGAAGACGCACCAGCTCTGGCAGTTCATGAACGGACCGGACGTGCCCACTCCGGCGGTGGAGGGGGACTACCTCTACTCGGTGAACGACCGCGGCGTGCTCTACGTGCTCGATCGCAAGACGGGCAAAGAGGCGTATGGCGGGCAGAGGCTGCGGCCGGGGACCTACAGCGCTTCGCCGGTGGTGGGTGACGGCAAGGTATTTATCACGAACGAAGATGGCGTGGCCAGCGTATTTAAGACAGGGCCGAAGTTTGAGCTCGTGAGCGAGAACGAGATGCAGGAGTACACGCTATCGTCCGTGGCGATTTCACAGAGCCAGATATTCCTGCGGACGGAGGGCCATCTGTACTGCATCGGGAGAAAGCCATGAAACAAACGGGATGTTTTTTGTTCTTAGGCGTCTTGGCGCTGGGAGGCTGTTCACACAACGACCGGCGCGAAGTTCATCAGGAGATTCACGAGGCAGCCAAGGAAGAGAAGGAGGCTGCGC
>CAYVDY010000428.1:0-6274 GCA_964450255.1 uncultured Candidatus Solibacter sp.
ACCGAGCCGAACTCCGGCGCGTCGAGAAGAACCGCTTCGAAGACCGGACCTGTGTAGTAGGCGAGGCCCCGGGCGATGCTGAGGTCGATGACCGCGCGGTCTTCGTGATAGCCAAGCGACGCGAGGTGTCCGGAGATCCGCGAGAGCTGGTCGATCGCCTCCGCCGAACCCTCCACTCCCGCGAACACCTCACTCAGGCCGGCGAGGATGTCGTCGCGCTTGGCTCCTTGAATCGCGAGGAACTTTTCGATCAGCGCCACCTGCTCGATCTTCAGGCCCACGCCAGGGATGGTGTCGCCGGATTCATCCTTGTAGCCGGTGGTGAGTTCCTTCCGGATCTTCCCGTTGCCGATCTTGTCCCGCGTGTCGGGCACGCGGAACCCGTCCGCGGCGGGCCCCTGGTCGACTCCGGCCAGCGGCATGGGCAGGTTCAGCCCTCGGCGGCTCGAGAAACGAACGCGGAACGGCCCGCAGGCGAGAGCGGTGAGGGGGTCGCACATCCCCGCGATGATCTCGGTGTCGGCGATCTCGGAGGGCACGCCCACGGAGTCGAGGTCGAACTGCGTGAATTCGCGGAAACGCCCAGGCCCTGGTTTGTCGGCGCGCCAGACCGGACCCACCTGATAGCGACGGAACGGGCGCGGCAGCTCCGGATACTGAGCGATAAGTCGCGAGAGCGGAACCGTGAGGTCGAAACGCAGGCCCAGCGGATCGTCTTCGGGGCCCTGAACGCGGAAGATCGAAGCGGAGGCCTCCGCCCCGCCCGAGCCCGACAGGACGCGCAGATGTTCGATCGCAGGGGTGCTGATGGGGACGAAGCCGTAGAGCTCGTACACGCCCTGGATCGTTGCGATCATCCTCTGGCGGGCGATCATTTCCGCGGGCAGAAGATCGCGGAGGCCGCGGGCGAGCGCGGCTTGAACAGGTTCCATTTGAGGCGTGAATCTACCATCCCCATCTTTGCTGGGGTCTCCCAGATCACCCCGGTATATCGGAAAAATGTGCCGAAATCGGAACGTTCTTCCGTGAGTGTGATTGGATAAATGGTTCCTTTACAGCAGTTTAATAGGCGGCGTGAGACTTGCTGACTATCAGAGCGTCCACATCCTCCAAAGCCCAAAGGAGCCGACAAATGTCAGCCAGCGCCACCTCGTACGTCCCCCAGCCCCTTCCCCAGTCGCTCCAGGCCCGTTTTCAGTCGGTCCTGGTTTCCCAGCTTGGCCGAATGACCCGCGACTCGGCAGGCCGGTCCGTTGCGTGCGGGCCCGATGTCGAACCCGTGAATCTGGACTGCCTCTTGGACATGGTGGACGACGACCCGATTCAGCTCCGCGAAGTCGTAGCCATGTACCTCAATGAGTCCACCCGGGGTATGGGCGAGTTGTGGGCCTCGATTCAGGCAGGCGACTGGGATCAGACGGAGCGGTTGGCTCACCGCCTTTGCGGAACCGCTGCGATGTGCGGCATGGTCGGCCTCGTCGCTCCATTGCGCGCCATCGAGATCACCGCGCAGTCAGGCCGATGGTCGCGGATCCAACTCCTGATGCTCGAGGCGCGGCGACAACATGGCCGTGTCGTGGGTTTTCTCCAGGGAAATGAACTGAAACGCGACGTTGCCAGGGCTCAGGCGCGGGAGGAAGGGCGATGAGGCGCATCTTGATCATTGAGGACGATCCGATCATCTCGAAGGTCTACTCGTCGAAATACCAATCGGCCGGATTCGAGACCAGCGTCGCCGAGGATGGCGAGGTGGGCCTGGCGCAGGTCGAAACGTTCAAGCCCGACCTCGTTCATCTCGACCTCGCGATTCCGAAGCTGAACGGCGTGGAGATCATCAGGAAGGTACGCAGCCGGCCCGAGACCCTGTCGTTGCCGGTGGTGGTTCTTTCGAACACGTATCAGAACCGGCTCGTGAAGGCGGCCTTTGACGCCGGAGCCACCGAATGCATCTCCAAGGCAACCTGCACGCCCAAGATGATGTTGGCGGTCGTCGAGAAGTATCGGGAACGTGCCCTGTCTCTGGCGAGGGCCGCGACGCCCACGATCGAAGCCGCCGTCGCCGACCCTCCCTCTCCGCCGAAGCCTGAGACATCGACTCCCTACACGAGTCAGATTCAACGGCACGCCATTTTTCACAACGAGATCACCCAGGGCTTCCTGGATCGGGCTCCTCAGAAGCTGGCAGGGATCCGCGAGCGTGTCGCTCCGCTCTTCCTCGCCGCGGAAACGACCCGCGTCGCCGACCTCACCGAATTGTGCCGCGTCACCGAGTCCTTTGCCGGTCACGCCGCGGTCGCGGGGTTCGAGCCGCTTGCCCAGGCTGCCCTCGCGCTTTCCGCCCTGCTTCGAGAGCTTGTGGACCAGCCCAAGGGCCTCACCTCCTCGTGTCTGCACACGATTGTGGGAGCGAGCGATTTCCTCGCGAAGCTCGCCGATCGTGCCTCGACCACCGAGTCGGGCCCCCGCCCATCCTCCGTTGTCCTGGTCGTCGACGATGACGCGGTTTGCCGTCGCGCGGTTTGTCTGGCCATCGCCCGGCTCAACCTGCCGACGATCAGCGTGAAAGACCCGGAGGATGCGCTGTGCCTGCTCTCCGAGAACCGGTTCAGCCTGTTTCTCCTGGATGTCGAGATGCCGGGCATGAGCGGCTTCGAATTCTGCCGTGCGCTCCGCGCCGATCCGGCGCACGCGTCGACTCCCGTCGCTTTCGTGACAAGTCTCGCGGACGAGGCCGCGAGGGCACAGGCCAGAGAAGCCGGAGGCAACGACCTCATAGCGAAGCCGTTCCTGGGGATGGAACTCGCCGTGAAGGCGCTGACGCTCCTCGGCTGAAGCGGCGGGCGCGCGGGCTCGCTGCGCTCGCTCGTTTGTGGGAGGCGGGGTTCGTTTACCGCCCCCCAACTTGGAGGGCCGGATTCATTCCGGCCCTTGAAATGGTACAGACGCTCGGGATCGAACCGAGGACCTCCTGATCCACAATCAGAAAGTCACTCGTTTTTGGGCGTTCTGCCTTGTTTCTTGCGGTTATGTCGTCGGTTCAACGGCTCCTGAAATGGCTGAAAACAGGTGAAAGAGCGTTCAGGAGTGTCAAGGAGCGTCAACGTCCGTGCGGCTGTTGAGTGCTCCCTATCTGCTCCCTACATACGAATATGAATACTACCAAAACAACGGTCGCTCCCCCCAAGCGTCTTGCCTTCACTGATCGGGCAATCCAATCCCTGAAGCCTCTTCCGAAGCGAGAGGAACGGTGGGACAAGGGATTGCCAGGTTTTGGCATCCGAGTGCATCCAACAGGCAGGAAGACCTGGATCGTTCGCTACAGGGTGGGCAAGACACAGCGCGTGGTCAAGCTCGGCGTCTGGCCTCAGACTGGATTGGCATCAGCCCGGAAGCAAGCCAAGGACATCCTGCATGCGGTGTCCAAGGGAGAGGATCCATCAATCGAAAAGGCTTTAAAGAAGAGCGCTGAGACCTTCGAAGACCTGGCAACCCTCTACCTAGAAAAGCACGCGATCCACAAGCGCAGTGGAGATGAGGACAAACGAATCATCGACCGAAACCTCTTGCCTGAATTCCGTACCTATCGCGCTGGTGATGTGAAGCGTCCCCACGTGATCACGTTCATTGACGGTATCCGAGCGACTTCGCCCGTCATGTCCAACCGCGTCCTGGCTCTCCTTAGCAAGATGTACAACTTCGGCATTCGGCGAGGGATTGTCGAGATGAACCCCTGCACGATGGTCGAGAAGGCACCGGAGAAGGCTCGCGAAAGAGTTCTGACCGAGGGGGAGATTCGTGGCTTGTGGCGGGGTTTGGAAGGCAGCGTCGCGAGAGGCGGAGCCCTGCGCTCAGGTGAGATTGCGAAAGAAGACCAGATCGAGGATGGAGAGGATCTGATTCCGCGCTCTGCCGTTCAGTTCCTTCTCTTGACCGCTCAGCGACGCAACGAAGTCCTTGAGATGAGTTGGCAAGAGATTTCGAGCGAATCAGGACAGGAAGACCAAAACCTCAAGGGTGAGAAACCTACGGAGCCAAAGGTTTGGTGGACTATTCCCGGCGAACGAGCGAAAAATGGCAAGACTCACCGTGTTCCGTTATCAGCACAGGCTCTCAAGGTCTTAGAAGGTCTTCCGAAGAGGAATGACTTTGTGTTCGCCGGAAGAAAAAAAGATTCTTCTCTCACTAATATTGAAAAAGCGATAGATCGTGCGCGTGCGCGTCAGAAAGTCGAACACTTCACTCCCCACGACCTTCGCCGAACGGCAGGTACAGGTATCGCTGCACTAGGGTTGCCGGGCGCTGTGGCCAAGGTACTCAACCAACAACGGACCGACGTGACGGGAATCTATGACCGACATTCATACGATCCCGAAAAGCGTCAAGCGTTGGAAGCATGGGGACGAAGAGTGGAAGCTATCGTCATAGGGCAGAAGCAAAAGGGTTCGGTCTTGCCTTTCGTGAAATCGGCGTAGGTTCCTCAGAAAATACCCGTTCGAGCATCACGAGTCGTCGTGATGTCTCGAAGGTCACCAAGCTCCAAGAACTCTTGGTCGGACTCTCGGCTTGCTGGCGTCCACGGTCCGTTGATGGTTGCAAACTCGTCCGTTTCCCCGAAGTAAAAGTTCTGCCGTTGACCGAATACGAATCGATGCTCGTGCTGATATTCGAACCGCTTGAGCTTTCGAAGAATCTGCCTCTGAGGCACTCTCCAAACTGGTGATTCTCCTAGATCGTAATAGGACACTGACCCGTGGAACGTCTCCAAAGAACGTAGGAAGGCTTTGCGCGAACCACGCAAAGCTCGAACAGCCTTTCGGAATCTCTTCAAGAACTGCTTGACGTCTTCGATCACAATCGGCGTTCCGAAGTCGCGCTCCATTTCCACGCTCTCCTGCTCCGAGACGCAGAAGACGAAGACCTCGTTCGGCTTCCTGATGCACGAGACGAAATCCACTCCTCTGAATGCAACAGAGCCGTCAGGCTTGTTCCCAACGAGTTCTTCTGGGCGGAACAGCGCAACCCCTTCGTGCATGTCTCCGCGAGCGGCGTCGGCTTCGATTGCTTGGAAAGCAGCAAGAGAGCGGCACAGAACTCGACCGTCCAAGAAGGAACCGACGAACTGCTGCGGCAGATATTTGTAGAGCAAGTGGCGGACGGCCCTACTGGGACCTGTGGGTCCGTCGCAACGGGATCGTCGAGGCACGGACCAACCCTGATCTATATCCGTTGGATGTCAGAAAGCTCTCAGCCTCTGCAACCGCAGCTCCTGGATCGTCGGACGGACCCGCATAGACGCATTCAATCCGTGGCTGGCCTTTTGAGTCCGTTGGCAGGTCTACCTCAATGTATGGCACCTTTCCCTGAGCGCGAGTTTTCAGTCGTTTGCACGCCTCATCGTCTAAGAATTGGACGAGTCTCCATTCGTTCTCCGCTTTGAAGGCGTGGTGCTTGAGACAAGGAATGGAACCACCCGCTTCCATGTACGCTCGACTGAGAAAGCCGTAGCGAACTTCATCACGGTCATTTCCCGCCGCTAGCAGGCCGGCGCATACGGCGTCGAGCGCACGGAAGCGACGACGAACCAACTTCTTAAACGAGTTCTCTGAATACTGGCATTCGAACAAAGCATCCCCAACGCCTTCGAAGTTGATACCGATTGAGTAACCACCGCCGGTCATGGCGTTGCCGTACGCTCTCCACTGCGAGAGATCATCCTTCTTGGCAGAGAGCGACACCACCACTATTGCTCCGTAGCGCGCTTGAAGATTCGCCGCATCGTAGTGGGCAAGGAACGATTCCCAAAGAAACGCTTGCCTGCCTCTCTCGGTGACGAGTTGCTGAGCGACGTCCTTCACCGCTCGAACCCCAATAGCAAGCTCTTCGGTGTCGTTGAGATGACGATAGTCGGTTGCCCAGAACTGCCCGTTCTTGGCGATGCCTTCGAAAGCGACACGATCTGTGTAGTGCCACAAAAGTGACGGTGGTTCCTTGACCTCAACGAAAGGTCCTAGAGTTGCCTCGATCTGATCGCCCAGCGTCGTGTCCTCACGCACGTCGAGATAGCTACTAGTCACCGGCTGTGGATTTTAGGTGAGAGACGTGGCTTTCCTTGGGCGCGGACCGGTTCATGGGGGAGTACAAGGAATGCCTACACAAAGTCGGCTCGACCTTCTGGTAGCGCCTGAAGGCGGAAGGTTCGACGAAGTCATCGGGACTTGCGAGAACGAAGAGATCGAATTCAAGGAGCAGCCCTACCAACTCCGCGAGCCGAAAC
>CAYVDY010000429.1:0-6267 GCA_964450255.1 uncultured Candidatus Solibacter sp.
AGGCCAGTCGATCACAACCACCCAGATTGAGGACACGGTCACCAAGGGCCGCAACTTCATGTTGCTGATGGCCACGCTCCCCGGCGTCCAGGATCTCAACCAGACGAGTGACCGTGGGTGGGGCTCTGGCAGTCCGACCATTATGGGCGGTCAGTCCGGCCAGAAGCTGCTGGTTCTGGACGGCGCCGCTTCCCAGGATTCCGGCAACCGCGACTTCGGCTACACCGCGCCCAGCGTCGATGCCATCGCCGAGGTCAAAGTGTTGGTCGCCAACTTCAATGCCGAATATGGCGCGCGCTCCGGCGGTCAGATGAACATCATGATCAAGGGCGGCACCAGCCAGTGGCATGGCAGCGCCTACTACTTCCTCCGCAACGAGGCATTCAACGCCAACGAGTTCTTCAACAACAAGTTGGGCGTCATCCGGCCGGCCTACAAGTTCCACAACATGGGCGGCACCATCGGCGGACCGGTCATTATCCCTGGCACGAATTTCAATAAGGACCGCAACAAGCTGTTCTTTTTCTTCTCTTACGACTACCTGAAGACCAAGGGCGTGACGGGTCCGCAGCGTTTCACCATGCCGACCGCGCTGGAACGGCAGGGCGACTACTCCGCCACCACCACCACCGCGGGCGTTCTGGTTCCCATCACTGATCCCACCACCGGCCTGCAGTTTCCGGGCAACAAGATCCCGCAATCCCGGATCGACCGCACGGGTCTCGCCATGATGAACCTGTTCCCACTGCCGAATGCCACGGACCCGACCGGGCAGCTCCAGTACAACTCCGAGTTCATCAACCCCTTCGAGCGTCCGCGGCACGACCGCATTCTGCGCATCGACTATCCCATCAGTTCCAGGGACAACTTCTACATTCGTCTCTTGCAGGACTACGCCGCCAACCGGGGTTACGGCCAGATCCTCGGCGCCCTCGGCAACGGCTGGCGCCAGTTCCCACACAACTACAGCATCCCGTCAGCGGGCATAGCCTCATCGTGGATTCACACCTTCAGCCCGAACGTGATCCTCGAGACGATGTACGGCATCACTCGCGGCCACCAGATGAACACCCCCACCGACGAGACATCGTACAACAACAGCCTGCTGCCCCTGAAAGACGCACAGGGGAACACGATTTCCCTGCCGCGCCTGTTCCCGTCTTCAAACACCCTCAACCTGCGGCCGCAAATCAACTTCGGCCTCCCGTCGGGGTACGCCGCGCAGTCGGCGGGCCAGGGCATCACGAACGCTCCCGGCTTCGGTTTTGACAGCCGGTGGCCGTTCGATGGAACGGACCAGGTGCAGACCATCAGTTCCAACCTCACCTGGATCAAGGGCTCCCACAACCTGAAGGCCGGCGCCTATTTCGAGAGAATGGCGCGCAACGTCAGCGTTTACTCCACCTATAACACCGCCGGCTCCTACTACTTCGGTTCCGACAGAGCCAGCGCGGTGGATACGGGCTATCCCTTCTCCAACCTGCTCACGGGCGGCTTCTTCGCCTACGGCGAGGACAACATCAAGCAGGTCAACCACGCACGCTACAACCAGTTCGACTGGTACTTCCAGGACACCTGGAAAGTCATGCCCCGGCTCACGCTCGACCTCGGCATGCGGTTCCAGTACATGGGCTCGCTCCACACGACCGATCAGCGTTTGGGCCTTTTCGCCGCATCCGTCTATGACCGGAACAAGGCTGGTCAGCCTCTCTACCCGATCCTGGACAACGGCGTGAAGCGCTCGCAGAACCCGGTCACCGGTGCTACGTACGCCTACGTCCGCCAGGGCACTTACGATCCTGCCAGCTACTCCGGCATGCCCTTCAGCGGCATCAAAGACTACATCGGCAACTTCTGGAAGGCGCCGCCCATCACCCTCGGACCGCGCGTCGGCTTCGCCTATGACCTCACTGGAAACGGCAAGACCGCCATCCGCGGCGGCTTCGGCATCTTCTATGACCGCGCCGCCACTGTCGATTACATCGGCGCTCTCGGAGTCGGTCGTGGCCCGCTCGCCGCGCCGCCCAACTTCCTCGCGCCCATCGTGCTGAACTCCTCGTTCACCGCGCTTGGCGGCGCCACCGCCGTACTTGCCCCCCAGGACATCCAGGGCGGGTCAGAGGAACATCTGGCTCCCACCACCTACAACTACAGCTTCGGCATCCAGCGCGAAATCGGCTGGAGCATGATCGTCGACGTGGCTTTCGTCGGCAACCAGTTCAAGCATGGTTACAACGGCGCGGTCGAGGACCTCAACGCCGTGAAGCCATTCACCACCTGGACGCCGCAGGGCGGCACCAACCCGATCTACAGGGATCCGACCAGCAGCGGGCTCTACACCACCAACCTCATCCGCTCTATGGTGGGCTTCAAGGGTGTGGGCG
Source organism: uncultured Candidatus Solibacter sp. (assembly GCA_964450255.1). Lineage (GTDB taxonomy): Bacteria > Acidobacteriota > Terriglobia > Bryobacterales > Bryobacteraceae > Paludibaculum. The sequence continues at coordinate 2,385 of CAYVDY010000429.1, forward strand.
GGATCCCGATGTTCACCAATAACGGCACGTCGAGCTACAACTCGCTGCAGATCCAGTTGAACCGCCGCGCAGGCAGGAACATCACCTGGAGCGCCAATTACACCTGGTCGAAGACCTTGCTGTATGAACGCCAGCAGTGGACCGACGACGCGTTGACTCGTTACGAGACGGCCAACCGGCCGCACGCCTTCAACGCCAACTTCGGCTACGAGTTCCCCACCTACACGAAAGGCAACGATTTCGCGAAACAGTTGACCGCGGGCTGGCGCTTCATGGGTACCGCGCAGATCTTCTCTGGCGCCCCGACTGGACCGACCTGCGGCTTCCAGTCCAACCCCGTGGGCTATCCCAACGGCACGCCCACCGGGAGCGTTCTGTACCGCTGCCAGATGCTCAACACCTCACCGGAAGGCTTCTGGCTGAAGGATGGCGCAAAGCCGTCCGATGTCGGTTCCACGGCCGATCCGAAACTGTGGTATCCCGTCGATCCGAACAACTTCCAGTTGCCGAAGGACTATGCCCCGTTCACCCGCGGCATGATCGGCAACGCGCCCAGGAACCTCTTCCATGGACCTGGTCTGCAAATCTTCAATTTGTCGCTCCAGAAGACGATCAAGTTCCATGAGTCACACCGGGTGGAGATCAAGGCTGAGTCGACCAACGCCCTCAACCACTTCAACCCGGCCAACCCGAACATGACCATCACCCGGAACTACAACACCGGGGCGAATGTTAACGCCGCGTTCGGAACCATCCTGGGCACGCAGTTCGAGAGCCGCCGCATTATCCTTTCGCTGCGGTACGCGTTCTAGGCGCTGATCCCCATTGACCGACCAAAGCCCGCCGGTTCCCATCGGAGCCGGCGGGTTTTTCATTCGGTTCCAACCCTGCGCCGATCACGCCCCCGCCAGTTCGACCACCGCTTCCGCAATCTGCCCCAGATACTTGCCGTCGCGAACCACATCTGCGGCGATGGCCAGCCGCGGCTCGGGCGCGGTCCAGTTGCGGGACAAGGTTACGTTCACGGTGGCCTTGGCCGAAGCGCCGGGGGCGATTTCGAGCTTCATCGGCGACGCCTTGTGGTTGCGCGCCCTCAGTTGCCGCGACTGGCGGCATCCGGGCGCGAGCAGAGCCTGATACGGGTAGATGCTGACCCAGCTTGGATCCATGCCGAAGTCCGTTTCGCCTTCGGGCAGAATGTCGAAGAAGAGTTGCTGCTGCTGGCGGAGGCGCTGCTCGGTGGCCAGCATCGTGGCACGGTCCACCGGATACAGCTTGCCGTGGCCGGAGCAGACGAGATGCGGCTCGTGGCTGATCAGGTTACGGATGGACTTCATGTGCGAGTCGTTCTCGACGTGGTTGCGGAAGATGAGGTTGTGCCGCAGCGCGCCATCGGAGCGGCCGTCCTGGAGAGGGCAGCGCCCGGGCACGCCACCTTCCTGCGGTCGACCGTGACGTACATAACTGTTTGGTCTTCGGTGGGGCCGAGCGAATGGGTCATCTTGAATTCAAGCTGTTCCTGTTCAAGAGGCACGCCGGGCATGCCGCTGAGGCTGTGGCCGCCTTCGAAAGGGCGATGCTCGTGGGCGGGAACACGGATGGGGATACGGCGGGTGACGGCGCGCTAGTCGCGCTGGCACCGACCGCGACGGTGGTGGGTGTGAAGTATGCCGTCCAACTGCGAGACGCCACGGGCGGACTGGTGACCGAGGAGGACGCCAGAGCCGAACTTGACCACCGCCGCGCGCGAACCGGGCGGACCAGGCAGACGTTGCAGTTGTCCGCGAAGAGCCAGAGGTTGGGCGAGATCTGACGTGGCTTGGCATCGAGCTGGAACGTGGATGGGGTGGTGGTCACCTGGGCCGCGACCGCGGTGGCGATGGCGGTAGCGAGAACGAAGCGGCGAGAGGGTTGAGTGAGGGCGGCTGCGATGAGCGATTGACCCGTTTATGCGATCAGGCTACTTACGACAGGTCATTGTTGAATGGAGCACTCGCCGATATAGTCAGTTCAGAGGTCCACTTTCATGCACCTGCGTCCACTGTTTTTTGCGTCCATCCTCATCGCGATGGTCGCGTTCGCCCAGACTGACTCCAATGGAACTGAGGGAGGTCGATGGACGGCTGACACATACTACCAAGTGAAGTATGCAGCAAACCTGAATGTCGCCGACTCAGTGTTCAACCTAGCAAACACCGGTGCGAATGGCGCTTCTGCCTTCGGCCCAGCGATCGACGGGAATCTCGGCGCGATCTGCGCCAACGTCTACGCGTTCTCGCCGGACGAGCAGATGATCGCCTGTTGCTCCTGCGCGATCACCTCCAATGGTCTCGTTTCGCTGTCAGCTCAGCGGGATTTGATCAGCAACACCCTTACCCCGATCGTACCGACTTCGATCCTGGTAAAGGTCGTCACGACACTCGCGCAGGGCGGCAGTTGCACCGACTCCGCGAGGCGGGTCGGTAGCGAGTCCGCACCAATTGTCGGTGGTCTGGCTGCCTGGGGCAGTACAGTTCATGTACCTCCGGCCTCCATGGCACCGATTGCGGTGACGGAGACAGCCTTCACGCCGTCTACCCTGAGCGAGCCCGAGCGAATTCGGCTCCGGAACCTGTGCACCTTGATGGCGGGCAACGGCAGCGGCTACGGCATCTGCCGGTCCTGCCGGCTTGGAGCGCTCGGCGCCACCAAGAAGTAGCTATTTGGCCGCGACTTCTGTTCCGCTCTCCTCGCAGGTAACCCGGCGTGGCTGCGTCGTGGTTACCTGCGTTATTTTTGGTGGGCGCCCTAAGGCGGAGGGCGCCGGGATCATGGGTGTTGAGAAATCCAGACCAATCGCTCGGCGAGGAGGTCCCTAGAGTGGTGGGTCCCCGCGGATGCACGGTCTGTCAGGGCTACGGGTCATCAGTCCAGGGTCCAGGGTCCAGGGTCCAGGGTCCAGGGTCCATAGTCGTTGTCCATTTCGGCTGCGCGGAATCGGCGGATCTGGTGCAGTGGTCCACGCCGGTGATGGTCCGGCCGTTCGCTGCCTTCCTCCCGGAGGAAGATCAACCCGAGCACGTCTGGGCTCCGGAAATCCGCTGGGACCCGAAGGCGAAGGACTACTTCATGCTGCTGGCCGCTACGACGAAGCGGAAGCGGACCGAGGGCGACGGCAGCGACAACAAGGGTAAAAACACTTCGCCCTAGTACAACCGGATGCACATCGTTCGCACGTCGGATGGCCGAACGTTTTCCGACACACGGTTGTTCTTCGACCGGGCGGTCATCCAGGACTCGCGCTACGCCAACCTCAAGTGGATGCCCGGACAGAATCTGCGCGTGTCGTTTACGGGCCCGAACCTCAACGGGCCGGAGTTCACCCCGGTATCGGAGCCGATCGCCGGCGACAACGCCGCGATGTTCACCGATCCGAGTAAGTCGATGGCGGAGGGGCCGAGCCGGATCCGGCGCAAGGGGGGAGTGGGGGCCGAGGCCGCCACCGCGGTAGCGGCGGCGGTGCCGAGGAAGGAGCGGCGAGAGGGCTTCGGCATGGGCGTATTGTGCCTGAATCATGCGCAGGGGGGAGGGGTCTCTTTCGTTTGAGAGTGACACCGGATAGTCCAATCGTCAGACGCGGGCGCCTACGTTTGGTGGCATGGTGAAGGCTGGAGGTTCGACCCGTTGAGACTGATATGGAGATCCGCAGCGCTGATTCTGGCAGTGTGCTGGTGCGGCCAGACGCAGCCCGCCGCCGACGAAGTGCTGCTGTTTTCCTACTTCCGGGACAACGGGCAGGCGGGCGTCTTCCTTGCCGCGACGGAGGACGGAGTCCGGTTTACGGCGCTGAACGGCGACAAACCCATCTTCACCGCGCCGGGCTGGACGGGGCAGAACCTCACGC
>CAYVDY010000430.1:0-6265 GCA_964450255.1 uncultured Candidatus Solibacter sp.
CTGTAGTGTTTTATCGAGCGGGCTTGGAGAAATCTATCTCCGACAGACTCCTAGAGCATTTCGGAAGGTGCGCGCGGCCTTTGAAGGGGCGATCGGGCGATCAACTGGATCCTCATGGCGCTGGCATGGCCGCATCCGCGGGAGCGGGTGCTCGGTTCGTACGCCGACGGCGAAGCCGGGCGTTTGACGGCAAGGGCCGTAGCGCTCCATCTGCAGAGTTGCCGACAGTGTCGTGACACTGTGGCGTCCCATGAGCCCATGCTGCTGACAATGGCGCATTGGGCACACTCGGTCAGCGAGTTGGAACACGGTTGTTGCGGTCGATGGGCGGGGCCGGGATGCGGCGGGAAGAAACAGAGCGCAACCCGTACAACGAGGCGGAGTTGATCTTTGGCTGCCGAATCCCGACGCAGCAGGAATCGAACTCGGACTCTACGCTGGACGAGATGTACTCGGCCCTCCTTGGCAGCCGGGCGATCGGGGCGCCGGGTTCGCGGTAGGCGCAACAACCGGATGCTACTCCCAGTAGCGAAGCGTGGTGGATGAAGACAATTCGCACACTCATGGTAGACGGTCACGCTCCCGCACCTTACCTTGTGGCTGCCGCCCTGTTAGCGCTTGTTTTGGGCGTCGGCTTGTGGGTCTGGTGGCGCGTAACCGGCGCCTTCGGGCCGGTAGGGGCAATCTTCCAACTCGTGAATCCGCTGGCGCTGGTGGGCTTGGCCACCTGTCAGCTATGGTTGGCAATTCGATGCTGGCGCGGGTTCCGGGCCTCGCAGACGATGTGGGCTGTTTGGGGAGGTTTAACCAGCGCTGCCGCGGCGCAGCTGACTGGTTCGGTGATCGCGCAGGTTCTAAGTGCGCGGACGCCATTGAACCCTTGGCCTGAGTTGGCCGGCAGCGCGGCGTTGCGAGGATTCGGTGTCGCGTGCGCCGGGCAGCTGCATCTGTCGCTGCTACTGATCTCCTTCGCGCTTGCGATAGCGGTGCACCGCAGCTTCGGGTGGCGAGGGCGTTTGCGCTGGTACGACTTGGCGATGATCCTGGCGGTGGCCGGATTCACCGGCCGGCAGGCGTGGGACCTGTTCGTGCTCTATCCGGATCAGATGACGAGTCCAGCACGCATGATCCCGTGGCTAACCGATCCCTTGTTGCTCGTCCTGCTGATCCTGGCGCTGGTTCTCTGGCGCACGGCGGGGAGCATGCAGGGTGGGCTGACCGGGCTGTGCTGGGGGTTCTACGGATTGGGGATTGTCCTTACGGCGGTGGGCGATTTCTCGATTTGGACAATCTGGTCGGGACATCTCAAGATGCAGGACGCTTCTCTCGTTTCGTGGTTTGTGTGGCTGCCTGCATACGCGGCATTTGCGCTAGGCCCAGCCTGCCAGGTGGAGGCGGTTCGATTGGCGCGGCGGAATGCCCCAATCTGACTCGCGCTCCCGCGAGAACATTCTCTAATTTTCCTGTTTGATGCACAATTCACCTTCGCGGCACGGAGATGTAAAGGACGCAAGGCACGCTGAGAGCGATGAATCTCGTCGCGCATCCAGTCGCCGCCAGCGCATCGTCCAAACAATCCCATCGACTGCACGCCTCGGCCTGCAAGGCTCGCTATCGCGGCTGCCTTTCACCCCGCCGGTTCATTCGCCACGGCCGTGGGCGTCCGTGGCCGGCTGCAACCTCCCATGCGCGGCCGTCTGAAAACGCATTCGTTTCCAGAAGCGCGAGGACTCCTGACGGAGTCCCTATGTCCGTCACACAGGAGAAGGCGTGAGCAAACCAAGTATTCACATGGCGTGGGATGCAGGCGATGCCCTGCGCGAATTTCGGACTGGCGTGTCGCTGCACAGTCATACCTCCCACTCGAGGGAGACCCTCGATTTCGTCCCGCGGTTTCTGGCGGCGGTTCCAACGGGAACGGCGCTGCTGCGCCGGTATGAGACGCGCTACCGGCGGCTGCATGGGCGGGAGTTGGACTATTTTGACGCCTGGTGGACTCCGCCGCTCGGCCCGAAAGAGGCGTTTGGAGTGGAGCGGGCTCAGATTGAATCGCTCGGCCTGCACGGACTTGTCTCTCTGAGCGACCACGACAACATCGAAGCGCCACTGCTGCTCAGAGTTCTGAGCGAAGGGCGCGAAACTCCTCTCAGCGTCGAATGGACAGTTCCGTGGCGGGGAACGATCTTCCACATCGGCGTCCATAATCTGCATCCCCGCGGGGCGATCGAAAAGATGGCGGCGATGGCGCGGTTTACCGCGGATCCGCGGGAGTCTCAGCTGCAAGGGCTATTGGAATGGTTGGCGGAGGACCGGGAGACGCTGATTGTCTTCAATCATCCGTATTGGGATGAAAAGGGACAAGGGCAGGCACACCACGACCGGATGGCGGAGGAGTTTCTGTTTCATTACAGGCCCTGGCTCCACGCGCTTGAATTGAATGGGCTTCGGCCTTGGCCGGAGAACCGGCGCGTGATCGCGAGGGCGGCGGCCGCGGACCTGCCTTCGATCTCCGGAGGCGACCGTCATACGTGCGAACCCAACGCCCTGCTCAACGTGAGCCGGTCGGCGACGTTTGCCGAGTTCGTTGAGGAGGTTCGTGTGGACGGGCGGAGTACCGTGCTGGTGATGCCGCAGTACCGGGAGTCCATGGTGGGGCGTATCCTGGCGGGAATCGCCGACGTGATGCGGGACAACGAGTGCCATACACATGGCTGGACGAAGTGGAGCGATCGCGTGTTCTACCGGCGGGCGGAGGATGGCGAGGCCGCGCCGTTGGGATCGGCCTTCGCGCAGGGGCGTCTGCCTCTGCTGATTCAGGCGTTCGTCGTGGCGGTCAGGATGTTGGAGCATCGACAGGTCCAGGCTGCGGTACGGCAATTCCTGCAGCCGGCGCAGGAGTGGTCGCTGTGATCTCGCGGGCTCCCCGCGTGGCGCTGTTTGCCGACAGCTTCCATGAGGTGAACGGAGTGGGGTTGACATGCCGGTCCCTGGAGGATCACGCACGCAGCCGGGGCTATCCGATGCTGAGTGTCCATGCCGGACCACGAACGTTGCGTGAACGGCTGGGCAGCGTCGAGCGCTTCGAGTTGGCATCCAGCCGGTGGTGCCTCGGCTTGGAGAAGGACCTGAAGTTCGACCTGCTGTTCCCGCGGCACTGGTCCGCTCTGAAGGAGGCCCTGGAAGAGTTTCGGCCGGACGTCGTGCATGTCACCGGGCCAAATCATGCCGGGCTTCTGGGCGCCCTGCTCGCCCATGACATGAAACTGCCAGTCGTCGCGTCGTGGCACACCAACCTGCATGAATACGCGGTGCGCCGTTTGCCCGAGTACTTGCCCGCGGCGCTGAGCGGATCCGTGGAGAAGGCGACGCTGAAGTTGCTGACCAGCTTCTACCGGATGGCGCGGGTAGTTCTGGCGCCACACGAGGGACTCCGGCAGATGCTTGCGGAGCGGACCGGCAGGCCGTGCAGGCTGATGCGGCGGGGCGTGGACTCTAAGTTGTTCAACCCGCGGCGACGGAGCAGGGATGACGAGGCGGTTGTGGTTGGCTATGTCGGGCGCCTGTCACCCGAAAAGAGCGTGCGAAGGCTGAGGGACGTCGAACGAACATTGTTGCAGGCCGGCTTGCGGAATTTCCGGATCGAACTCGCCGGCCATGGCGGGGAGCGGATTTGGCTGAAGGAGAACCTGCGGCAGTTGCGGGATCACGGCGTTCAGCGCGGTGAGGCGCTGGCCGGGATCTATGCCGGTTTCGACGTGTTTGCGTTTCCCAGCGAAACCGACACCTACGGCAACGTGGTGCAGGAGGCGATGGCGTCGGGTGTGCCGTGCGTTGTGACCACGGAAGGTGGGCCCGCCCATCTCGTGACACACGGGGTAAACGGAATCGTGGCACGAGGCGGCGCGGAGTTTGCCGACGCAGTAGCGATGCTGGCTTGTGACGCCGAACTGCGGTCGCGGCTGGGAAAAGAGGCGCGGCGAACGGCAGAGGGCGCCTCGTGGGCTGCGGTGTTTGGACGCGTGTACAATGCCTACCGGGAGGCATTGGGGGAGCCTTTGCGGCAAAGAGCGGCAGAGGACTGCCCGGCATGAGCCCGCGCTGGAACTGGAAGACAGCTACCTTTAGCGGGCTCTATCGTGGTCCGGGGTTTGCCCTGGCCTCTTGGAACTATGGGTTGGGTGAGGCGGTTCGGGCGGGCGTGACTGAGTTTGTGCTGTTTGCCGCGATGGCGGGCTTCACAGGTGCGCTGACGCAGCGGGTGAGGCTCATGCGGCCGGCTTGGGTGGCTGGGCTCGTCATCCTTGTGGGGATCCCCTGCTGTCTGCATGGCCTGGAGTGGGTTGTTCACAAGGCTGCCGGCAGCGCAGCCCGGAGCAGGGGAGTGGCTATCTCAATGACAATGACTGCAGTGGCTGAACTGTTCAACTGGTATTCCATGCGACAGGGTGCGATGCTGGCGGGTTCAGAGGGCTCGCCATTTCTGGACGATTTGAAACGGATTCCTGCTCTGGTGGTGGGATTTCTGGTCTGGGCAACGCGCGTCGGCAGATAGACTGGAACATTGTCCACACGGCTGAACTTGCCTTAAAGCAACAGGAAAACGCCGCCGATAACTCAGGTGGGTCTCAAACCTGTAATACTGAGACGTGACGCCCTCTGGTGCGGTCCTTATCGAAAGATATGGCCGCTCTCAAGGTGGGGCTTAGAGTGGTGCAACCTATTGTAGCGAAACATCTTATGATTCGAATCGGCTCGGATCGGCGAATGTCGTTTTCAGTGTGGCTGTACCCTTGAATCGCGGATCGGCGTCTACCATTCTTGCTGTCCTGGTATCGAATCATGAAGATCATTACGACGCTTTGCCTGGTTTTCCTCTCTCTTCCCTCGTGGGCGGAGATGAAGGTGGAGTTGGTTGCATCGCATACGTTCCCGCAACAGTTGGGCACCCCGCTCACCTGGTCGGCCGTGGTGACGGAGGCGAGCCCTGGAACGCTCTGGTATCAATTCCGCGCCCGCCGGCCGGAGAGTGGTTTCTCGGTGATCCGCGACTTCGGACCACTCAGCACTCTGGATTGGACTGCGGCTGAGCGGGAAGGGAACTATGGCTTTGAAGTGACGGTGCGGAACGCGGAGACAGGTGAGACAGCGTCGACAATCAGTGACTTCGAAATGGCGCCGCTGGCCACCGATACGGCGGTGGTCACGACACTGAATCATGCCTTGGTAGTCTTGTACAGCACTCCGCCCTGTGCGGCGGAGGGCCGGATGCGCGTGGAGTTCACCGACCCGGAAGGCGTCTCGACGCTGACACCGTGGAAGGGTTGCACACCCGATTCCACGATGAACTTCTATTTGGCGGGCATGAGGCCCAACACGGAGTATAGGGCGCGGCACATTCTCGAGGTGGGCGAAGCGATTGAGCAGGGCGAACCCTTGAGCTATGTGACCGCCGATGTGCCGCCTATTTTCGGCGCCTATCAGGTGACCTCGGAGCCACGCTCGAACGAATACGGGTAGCTGCTGCACAGTTAACTGGCGCAGCTGACGTCGGCCACTGACCTGCGGGGCAACCTGCTCAGGTACCATTGCGGCGATAGCGCCGCTCTGACGCGGCCAGTTGGCGATGGGACGTTCTTCGGCGTCCGGCAGGCCCCTGCTGAGGATGTCTCGCGACAGGTTCTGCGCCAGTTCGACTTGGCGGGCTACACCGTCAAGGAGACCAACGCCGCCCGCGTGAGCGAGCAGTTGCGAGCCATGGGGCTTCGGCCCGTCACGGCATTCCATCATGAAGCCCGGATGCTGCCGGATGGAAAGATTCTCGTACTAGCGAATACGGAGCAGTTCTTCACCGACGTGCAGGGTGAGGGCGAGGTCAATGTCCTGGGCGATTCGATTCTGGTTCTGGATCAGGAACTGAACGTCCTGTGGGCCTGGGATGGATTTGACCACCTGGACGTAGGCCGTGCAGCAGTGGGTAAGGAGGTGTGCACGCCGACAGGCGGAGGATGTCCTCCGTTCTACAACTCAGCGAGGGCGAACGACTGGCTGCATGGAAATTCCGTGCAGTACACTCCGGACGGCAATCTGCTTTACTCCTCGCGGCACATGGATTGGATGATCAAGATCGAGTACGACAGTGGCTATGGCAGTGGACGCGTCCTCTGGAAACTCGGCAAGGATGGCGACTTCACTCTTGCCTCCGGTGACGAATCGGAGTGGTTTTCCCACCAGCACGACGGCCAGATAGCTCCGGATGGCTCGATGA
>CAYVDY010000431.1:0-6252 GCA_964450255.1 uncultured Candidatus Solibacter sp.
TGGCTGGAAGTTCCGAAGGAATGGCGGGTCGCTCCAGTCCCAGATACGCCACTGGCTATCGTGAATTGCCGTGGGGCGCGAGTTCCACTCCAGGCAGGGCCAGCACCAGGCGCCTTGCGCGTGCATGAAGAGACTGACTGCGAGCGCGGCGCCGGCGGCCCAGCGGATGCGTCTCCGAATCGGAAGCAGCGCCAGGGCAAACAGCGGCGAGAGGTCCGAGAAATAGCGCGGCCCGTAGCTGTGGCCGCCGAACCAGTCCTCAAATGTCGAGATCAGCAGGTAGTGCCCGGCGAATACCGCGGCAAGATAGAGACCCATCGCGCGATGCGTGGCGCTGCGAATCCAGAGCCACACGCCATAGAGCGAGAACAGCGCGATGGGCGTGTAGACGAACAGTCCGCGCGCCGGGCTGACGAGGTTGCCGAGTAGCGCCTCCACGAGATGGACATGCAGGCTGAGCGAGCCCGCAGTGCCTCGCGAACCGGAGAAGTAAGGCGCCAGGAGCGTACCGTAAGTGGATTCGTTGATGGCGATGAAGAGGAGCGCCACCGGCAGCGCGCCCAGGCCAAAACGGAGAACGGCTCGGCGGTTCCGGGTCAGCGCCCAAATGCCGGCAAATGCCAGCGGGACGAGATTAGTGGGGCGCACGAAGAAGGCCAGGACGAATACTACGCCTGCAGCCATCCAGCGGCCGCGCCACATCGCCCAAAGCCCCAGAGGCAGGAGCAGCATCGAAAAGCCGTGCATCCACAGTGCCCGGCTGCCGGTGGACCAGGCGGAGGTGGCGAACGCGAAGATCAAGGCAATCCATAGAGCCGCGCGCCAGTCCGCGAGTTGGCAGACAAACAGATACAGGATGAGCGCGGCGCCGGCCACCAGCAGCGAGGCCAGCAGAAGTTCCACCAGCATCGAACTGCCTTCGAGGTCGCCCGAGAGGAAGGCCTTGCGCGGACCGGGCCGGAGATTGGCGGCGAGCGGACGAAGAACGGGTAGGCTCCATTCCATAACGGCCACCGCGGGCGCGATCAACACGGGAACGGCAACTGGATAGAAGTGGTAGGTCCGCCCGGCGCAGTCCCCCTCCGGTGGCACCGGGTACGCGCGCTGGCCGTCAGGCTGAATGCACTCGATGGCGTACCAGCGATTCGCCTTGAGAGCCGGCGCGTATTCGTTGAGATCTGCATTCCCCTCGTGGATCAGGCTCAGCGCGGTACGGACGGTCCAGCGGGAATCATACGGCGTGGCGTTGGGGCTGAAAAGGTAGACGAAGAAGACAATGAGGAAGAGGGCGGCAGGGATGTATCGCTGGCGGTTCACAGTTTGCCGCTGAGGACCAGCGCGATGGCCTCGGTGTAGATCTTGTGCTCGTCCACCAGGATTCGCGCGGCGAGCGTTTCTGCTGTGTCGCCGGGCAGAACCGGAACCACGGCCTGCTTGATGATGGGGCCGGTGTCCAGGCCGGCGTCGACGAAGTGCACCGTGCAGCCCGAGACTTTCACGCCGTAATCAAGGGCCTGCTGCTGCACATGGGGACCCGGGAACGCCGGCAGGAGCGAGGGATGGATGTTCTGAAGGCGGCGTGGGTAGGCATCCAGCAGCGGCTGGCCGACCCGGCGAATGAGGCCGGCGAGGATGATGAGATCGATGTCGAACGGCGCCAGCGTATCCACAACCATCCGCGCGTAGGTGTCGGTATCGATGCCTTTGGATGCAAGCGAGATGGCGCGCAGGCCGAGCGATGCGGCGGTTTGCAGCGCCGGGGATTCCGGATTGTTGGCGACGACGGCGGAGATTTCGGCATCGAGGCGGCCCTCGCGAATGTTGCGGGCGATGGCCTCGAAGTTGGATCCCCTTCCGGAAACCAGAACGGCCAGCCGTTTCACTTGTAGATCACCCGGCCCTTGCCGCGCGGCTGTTTGAGGACTTTGCCGATCTGGTGGAACGGCTGCTTCAGGCGCTTCAGCGCGCGTTCCGCCTTCACCAGTTTCTTCTGGGGGATGACCAGGATCATGCCAATGCCGAGGTTGAAGGTGCGGCGATAGTCGTCGTCGGGGATGTTGCCTATGCGGCGCATCAGCTCGAAGACCGGCAGGATGGGCCAGGAACCGAGCTTGATTTCCACGGCGAGCCCCTTGGGCAGAATGCGCGGCGTATTGTCGGTGATACCGCCGCCCGTGATGTGGGCCGCACCGGCGAGAAGGCCGGCCTTCATCAGCGACTGGATCGGCTTCAGGTAGCTGCGATGGACCTTGAGGAGTTCGTCGGCGATGGTGCCGTCGAGTTCGGGCAGAAAGGTCTTGGGCGTATATCCGGCGATATCGAACAACAGCTTGCGGGCCAGCGAATAGCCGTTGGTGTGCAGGCCGGTGGAGGGCAGGCCCAGCAGGACATCGCCGGGCGCGATTGCCGCGCCCGTGAGGAGCCTGCTCTGCTCGACGCAGCCGACGATGAAACCGGCCAGATCGTACTCGCCGGGCTGGTAGAGGCCGGGCATTTCAGCGGTTTCGCCACCGATCAGTGCGCAACCGGTCCCCTCCCCGGCCCTGCCCCGCGCGGGTGCCGACTGGCCGGGGCCTCCCGGCGTTTAATTTCCCGCCAGCGAAATGGTCCAGGACGAAGACCGGCACCGCGCCCTGAACGGCGATGTCGTTGACGCAGTGGTTGACCAGATCCTGGCCCACAGTGTCGTGACGATTGGTCTGAAAGGCGACCTTGATCTTGGTGCCGACTCCGTCGGCGGACGAGATCAGCACCGGTCTCCTGTAACCTGAGAGCTTGTACATCGCGCCGAAACTACCGATATCCGCCAGGACAGCCCGCGTGAACGTCTTCTTGGCTGCTACCTTGATGTAGCTGACGGCGCGGTCGGCCTCATCGATATTGACCCCGGCGTCCTTGTAGCGGATCGGTTTCTGAGTAGGCATCGCTAAAACCAGTTTAAAATACGGTGATCCACCATGCTTCTGAAAAGTCTATCTTTGTTTCTGCTGGCCGGGGCGGCGTTTGTGCCGTTGCAGGCTCAACCTCCGGGCCTGATTGCGATCCAGGACGCCCGCGTGATCACGGTGAGCGGCGCGGTTCTGGAGAAAGCGACGGTGGTGTTGAAGGACGGCATCATCGCCGATGTTGGCGCCGCCGTGGCTGTGCCGAAAGGCGCCTGGGTGGTGGATGGAAAGGGCTTGACCGTCTATCCGGGGCTGATTGACGGCTTCAGCACGGGGGGCGTTCCGGGTGCGGCGCCTGTGGCGGCACCGGCAGGCGGAGGGGCGGCGCGGGCGGCGACTCCGGCCGACGCTCCCCCTCCGCCTCGCTCGCAGGGACCGGCAGACCGGCCGGGCACGAACTCCTGGGTGACGGCGGCAGACCTCGTCAGAACCACCGACCGGCGGTTGGAGGCGGCACGCGGTGCGGGATTCACATCGGCGGCGACCTTCCCGCGTCCGGGTCTGATCGGCGGGCACGGCGCAGTGGTCAACCTTGGCGGTGAGAACTCGGGCCGAATGGTGGTGGAGCCGGGGATCGGGTTGCTGATGAGCCTGGGCGGCGGCGGATACACCGGCTATCCCAGTTCATTGATGGGCATCTTCGCCTACTACCGCCAGCTTTGGATCGACGCCGAGCACTACAAGCTGAACAAAGAGTTGTACGCGCAGTCGCCCGCGAGTATTGAGCGGCCGGGCTACGACCGCGCGCTGGAAGGCGTGCTGGCGGCGAAGAAGATTCTGTTGCCGGCCGCGGGGCCGATGCAGTTGGAACGCGCTCTCAAGCTGGCGGCGGATTTGAAAGCCACGCCGGTGATCTATGGCGTGGTGGAGGGCTACCGCATGGCTGGTGAGCTGAAGAAGACTTCGACGCCGGTGATTCTCAACGTGAAGTGGCCTATCAAGGATCGCGAATCGGACCCGGAGCGGATCGACAGCATCAAGACGTTGGAACTGCGGGACAAGGCTCCGGAGTCTCCGGCGGTTCTGGTGGCTGCGGGCGTGAAGTTCGCGGTCTCCAGTGACGGGATCGAGAATCCGAGAGACGTGATCAAGGCGTTGAAGAGGTCCATCGATCTGGGGCTCAAGAAGGAAGACGCGCTGCGGGCGCTAACTCTGAGCGCGGCCGAGATTCACGGCGTGGGGTCGCGGATGGGCTCGATTGACAAGGGCAAGATCGCAAACCTGGTGGTGACCAACGGCGATCTGTTCGACGACAAGACGAAGGTGCAGATGGTGTTCATCGACGGGGTGAAGTACCTGCCGCCGCCGGAGACGCCGCCGGCGCCGAGGGGCGGGGCGGCCGCGCCATCCCCTGCTGAAGAGACTCAGGAAGAAGTGGAGCACTAGAGCGATGCGCAGAATACTAATCGGGGCAATGGGCGCGGCGATGTGCCTGACCGCAGGCTTCGCGCAGGACGTGACGGTGATCCAGAACGCCACCATCCACACTGTGACGAAAGGGACGATCCAGGGCTCGATCATCATCCGCGACGGCAGGATCGCGGAAGTAGGCGAGAAGGTGATGACGCCGTCGGGCGCGCGCGTGATCGACGCCTCGGGCAAGCACGTGATCCCGGGCATCATCGACGCGCACACGCACATCGCCGTGGACGCTATCAACGAGATGAGCCTGTCGGTCAGCTCGATGGTGGGCGTTGGCGACGTGGTGAATTCCGAGGGCAAGGACATCTACCGGGCGCTGGCGGGCGGCGTGACGACGGCGAATGTGCTGCACGGCAGCGCGAACTCGATCGGCGGCAAGAACGTGCTGCTGAAGATGCGCTGGGGCAAGGATGCCGACGCGCTGGTGTTCAACGAGGCGCTGCCGAGCATCAAGTTCGCGCTGGGCGAGAACCCGAAGCGGGCCGGGCAGGCGACGGGATTTCAGGCGCCGGGCGCGCAGGCAAACCTGCGGTATCCGGGGACGCGCATGGGCGTGGAGGATGTGATCCGCGAGGCGTTCCTGCGCGCGCAGGAGTATCAGAAGGAGTGGAAGTCCTACGAGGCGAAGAAGGCCAAGGGCGAGACGGCGCTGCCGCCGCGGCGCGACCTGCAAATGGAGCCGCTGGTGGAGGTTCTGGAAGGCAAGAGGCTGGTGCATGCGCACTGCTACCGGGCCGACGAAATACTGATGCTTTTGCGCGTGGCGGACGAGTTCAAGTTCAAGATCGCTACTCTGCAGCACGTGCTGGAGGGCTACAAGCTGGCGAAGGAAATCGCGGCGTCGGGCGCGGGCGCATCGACGTTCTCGGACTGGTGGTCGTACAAGATGGAGGCGTATGACGCCATCCCGTACAACGCGGCCATCATGCACAAGAAGGGCGTGCTGGTGAGCCTGAACTCGGACGATGCGGGCGGCGCGGAACTGATGCGGCGCCTGAACACCGAGGCCGGCAAGATGCAGAAGTATGGCGGATTGACGCCGGATGAAGCGCTGGCAATGATCACGATCAATCCGGCGAAGCAGTTGAAGATCGATCAGTACGTCGGATCGATCGAGGCCGGCAAGCAGGCGGATCTGGTGATCTACGACAAGGACCCGCTCTCGATGTATTCGAAGGTGGAGAAGGTATTCATCGACGGCACGCAGTACTTCGACCGCGAGAAGGATTTGGAGGAGCGGCCGAAAGAGGATGCCCGCAAGAAGGGTCTGCTGGAGAAAGAGAAAGAAGCCGAGAAGCGGAACGCACCGCAGACCAGGAGGCCGTCGTGAAGAGAATCGCATGGATCGCACTGGCAGCGGGCACGCTAATGGCGGGGCAGAACGATACTTTTCTGCTGCGCAATGCGACGGTGTATCCGGTGGCGGGACCGAAGATCGAGAACGCCACGATTCTGGTGGTGGACGGCAAGATCGCCGAGGTCGGGGTGAAGGTAGCTCCGCCGAAAGGCAAGATCAGGATCGTTGAGGGCAAGGGGTTGCAGGTTTATCCGGGCATGATCGATTCCGGGACGCCGGTCGGGCTTTCGGAGATCAGCTCCGTGCGTGAGACGAACGATGTGGGCGAGTTGGGGGACTTCAATCCGCAGCTGCGGTCGATCATCGCGGTGAATCCGGAGAGCGAGCATATCCCGGTGGTGCGGGCGAACGGGATCACCAGCGTGATGGTACTGCCGGGCGGCGGCAGCGGACTGGTGAGCGGTCAAGTGTCGCTGATGCACCTGAGCGGCTGGACGTGGGAAGAGATGGAGATCCGGCGGGGCGCGGCGATGCAAATGCGCTGGCCAACCTATGCGATCCGCGGGGGCCGGGGCGGCGGAGGCCGCG
>CAYVDY010000432.1:0-4821 GCA_964450255.1 uncultured Candidatus Solibacter sp.
CCCATGAGGTCGCCGAGGCGCTGGAGGCCGCGGACGTGGTCGCCGTAGAAGACGGCGCGGTGGAGCATGGGCATGGCGCCGGCGTATTGGGAGAGGTCGCCGGGGCTACCGGGTTGGACGATGGCGCCGGCGCCCCAATTCAGGAAGAGGTGGCGGGCGTCGCGGACGGTTTGGGTGAACTGGGTGCGGCAGGCGAGGGGGCTGACGCCGGTTTCCGTGATCTTGCCGGGGACTACCAGCATGGTGTCGAGGTTGACGAGCTTGGCCATGGTGACTGGTTCGCCGACCTGCCAGTGGACCTGGAGGGCGACGCCTCCGCCACTGTCTGTCTGGTTGCGGATGACGAAGGGCATGCGGGTGCCGTCGGGGCGTTGGGTGAAGGAAGTGCAGTGGAACTGGACGAGGGCGTTTTTGGATTCGTCCACGACGGGGTCCGTGATGAAGCCGGGCTTGCGGAAGGCGTGGGCGAACAGGAGCATGGTGAGGGTGGAATCGATGTCGCCTTCGCAGGCGCCGACGAGGCCGAGATCGTTGAGCTTGCTGAAGGTGAGGCAGGCGCGGGGGGTACCCATGCAGGCGGTGCTGCAGATGCCCTGGGCCTTCTCCTGGATCATGAGCTGCTTGACGGCGAGGTAGTAGCGGGCGGAATCGACGATCTCCTGGCGGGAGGGTTCGAGGATGCCGATGGCGGGCTTGATCCAGTAGTTGACGGCCTCGTCTTCGGCGGCTTTGGGATCGATGGACTTGGCGAGTTCGAGGATTTGGGAGTTTTTGATGGTGACGAGATCGGCGCCGAATTTCTTTTTGACCTCATCGGGGGAGCAGGCAGCCTTGGTGCCGCGGGGGCCGTCGACGGCGAGGATGCGGGTCTGCTGCATGAGGGCGGGGACGCGGAGGAGGCCGACGGCTTCGTCGAGCTCGTTCCAATCGGTGGTGGAGAGCAGGAGGACCTTTCTGCCTTTCCACTGCTGGTGCCACATCCAGCCGTGCCCGCTGAAAGGTTGGAAGAAGGAGACCGCCGGCTTATCGATGCCGAAGCGGAGTTTTTCGAGGGTGGTGTAATCGCCGCCGTGTCCGGAGAGCCAGATGAGGAGGAGGCCATCGGCGGAGGCGGCGCGTGCGGCCACTTCGGCGACGTCGGTAGGGGGGATGGTCTCGCCGCCGACAAAGGTGACGTCGCCCAGCCTTTTTTCCAGGTCCGCGAGGTAGTTGTTCATCTTCGCGACTTCGTCCTGGCCCCAGGTGAGGTATTGGACGGTTTTGCCGGCGGCGTTGGTGGTGGCGCCGGAGCGGCCGATGAAGAGCTTATGGATTCTCGCGGGGCGGAGTTTGGGCCATTCGCTTCTTTCTGAGATCGCCGACATGCGGCCGGGGGGTTGCCCTGCGAGGGTGAGGCCGGCCGTGGCACTGGCTCCCAGGAACGTCCTGCGGTTCAGATGATCAGTGCTGCTCATTACCTTTCTCCTGCTTCAACCTGCGCCGGCCGATTCAGTGCGGGCGGCGTGGGGGAGCCGTGCGGCTGCCATGGATACACTACGCCTTCTGGTGGCGGGTGTCTATGCCTGGTGACTGCGCCTGCTGACTGCGGGTGGTGACTGCGCCTGGTGACTGCGGGTGGTGAGTGGGGAAGGGGTCAGGACTTCGAGCGGGTTCAACGGATCGTTCTGGAGCGAGCGCAGGAGTGCGGTTCCAGGGTAGAGGCTCGGGGATTTGTTGAGGCTAGCCGAGCGGGGAGGGGGAGATGGACAGCTTTACGTATACGATCCCGAAGCATCCGCTGACGATGCTGACGGGGGGCGTCGGTTCGTGGAGTAGCGGAGGAGCAACGGCGCGGCCAGCGCTGCCGCGGCCGCGCCCAGCACTCCGCTGAAGAGGAAGTAGAGCAGGACGCGTTCGGCCTGGGACTCGAGCGGGTGGCCGTACTTTTCCGCGTTCCCCGCTGCCTCGGCCGTCTGCCATAGGGGCATGGTCCAGGCGTCAGGCCGGCAGGCCCAACCGATGGCGCCACCGAGCAGAAAGCCTGCGAGCACCATGGCCGTGATGGCCAGGGGGACGGACTTTCGCCAATTGCGCCAATTCTCGATGAGCAGGATGAGCAGGGCGATGGGCAGGATCGCCATCAACACCAGGGCGGCGAGGATGACGAGTTGAAAGAAGAGCGTAGCCATGGCTAATCACATCCTGGGTTCGGCGACGACCAACCGGCCGAAGAGGACTCCCTTGGTGGCGATCATCCGGTCGGCAACCTGGCGGACGTCTTTGCTCTTGCCGCGCAGAACGACGACCTCCACGCAGTTATCGTGATCCAGATGCACGTGCATGGTGGAGACGATGACGTGGTGGTGGAGGTGCTGGAATTCGGTCAGTTTGTCGGAGAGGTTGGGCCTGTCGTGCTCGTAGAGAATGGTCAGCGTGCCGACGACATCGCGGTTGCCGGCGGTGCCCTGGTCCTCCACCAGCGCGGCGCGCACCAGGTCGCGAAAGGCCTCGGAGCGGTTGACGTAGCCCCGGCGGCGGATGAGTCCGTCGAACTTGTCCAGCAGCCCTTGCTCGATGGCCAGGCCGATGCGGTTGAGCTGGTCCGCTGGAGCGGCAGTCTTTTTCGGCATAGTCTCTGACCGTGAGTTTACCCAAAAGCCATGCACGGCGCGAGCATCTGTATTGGTACATACGATTTGAAATTTTGTATGCTGTAAGGGCTATGCTCAGTCGATGCCTGATTGGACTCGCGCTCTGCCCTGTTCTGTTGTGCGCGCAGAGCGCTGTGGGGTCGTTGACGGCGGAAGTCAGCACGGCGGCGGGCCAACCGCTGCCCGGCGCGGTGGTTACGTTGACGGACCTCGCGCGGAACCAGGAGCGCAGCGCACTGGCTGATGCCAGTGGAGCCGTGATGTTTGGCGGATTGCGACCGGCCGCGTACCGGTTGGAGGCGCGGAGGGAAGGCTACCTTCCGGTGAAGCAGGACGGAATCGTGATCAGCGTGAATCTCCAGGCCAGCGTTCGCATGATTCTGCCGGAGTCAGCGCGGCGGGACTCGGTTGAGGTGGTGGGGCAGACAACGGCCGTAGTCGCGGAGTCGCCGGCTGTGCGGACTGTCGTCGGCAGGGAGTTTGTGGGAGAACAGCCGTTGAACGGGCGGACCTTGCAGAACCTGATCGCGCTGGCGCCGGGGGTGGTGGTGACGGCGGCTTCGCTGCCCACCCCGGGGCAGTTCAGCGTGAACGGGCAGCGGCCCAACTCGAACAACTTTCAGATCGATGGGGTCAGCGCGAACTTCGGAAGCAGCGCCTCTGTGACGCCGTATGAGCCGGCGGGCGGCACGGTGCCGGCGATGTCGGCGCTGGGCACCACCACATCGCTGGCGTCGCTGGAGGCGATGCAGGAGTTCGCCATCCAGACGTCCACCTACGCGCCCGAATTCGGACGGCAGCCTGGCGGACAGGTCTCGATTGTGACGCGCTCGGGGTCCAACGACTTTCACGGCTCGGCGTTCGAGTATTTCCGCAACGACAAGCTGGATGCCAACAACTGGTTCGGCAACGCCAACAGCCTGCGGCGGGGTGCGCTCCGGCAGAATGACTTCGGCGGCAGTGCCGGGGGCCGAATCCGGCGCGACCGGTCGTTCTTTTTCGTGGCGCACGAGTCGTTGGCGCTGCGGCAGCCCTTCGTGACTCCGCCGCTCACCGTGCCTTCGATGATGGCGCGGCAGCAGGCGACAGGCGCGATCCGGGAACTGCTGAACGCATTCCCGCTGCCGGTGGCCGCCGCGACGGCCTCGGATCCGCTGACCACGCCATACGTTGCCACGGTTTCCAACCCGGCCTCGCTGCACTCCACCAGCGGCCGCTTGGACCATCGAATCAGCGAGCGTGTGCAGCTCTTCGGACGCTTCAGCATGGCGCCTTCGGAGAATCGCGAGCGCGCCAAATACTGCGCGACCAGTTGTGTTTCGGTGACCGGTGTCGATGTGCACACCTACACAGGCGGGGTCACGTGGACCATCTCGCCGCGGCTTCTGAACGACGTGCGGCTGAACTACTCGAGATCGAAGACGCGTCTGTTTTATGACATGGATGGATTCGGCGGCGCCGTGGCGCCGTCCATGGCAACGCTGTATCCATCTTTCACGGGCAGAGACAGGGGCTATGCCTACATTGAGGTGGATCCCGCTGGAGATAACACGCTGAGCGACGGGTTGTTCGTCAACAACACGCAGCGCCAGTGGAACGTTGTGGAGACGCTTTCGCTGCAGACGGGGCGGCACTCGTTCAAGTTCGGATTCGACTGGCGGCGGCTGAACCCGTACTCTGACTCCGGCTCTTACCGGCGGCAGTTCCGCTACGCCAACATCGGCCAACTGGCGGCCGATCTGGCGCCCACTGGCGCGCTGTTCGCGCCTGACGTGGTGATGGAGCCGGTCTTCTCCAACTGGTCGGGCTTCGCGCAGGACGCCTGGCGCGTGAGCGATCGCCTTACGCTGACATACGGACTCCGCTACGAAGTGGTGCCGAGCCCGAAGGAAGCCAACGGCCATATGCCGGCAACGGCCGTGAACCTGAACGACGCCGCGAAGGTGGCCCTGGCGCCGGCCGGTACTGCGTTCTATGCGACGGACCGGAGCAACTGGGCTCCGAGGATTGGCGCGGCGCTGCGGCTGAACCGGCAGGGCACGTGGATGCTGCGCGGCGGCTACGGCCTGGTCTACGATCTCGGCTGCGGCCTCACCGGCAATTCATTCTCCACGAGCCTGGGGCCCTAGTCGCGCACCGCCACGGACCGCAATTGGGGACACGCGGAAGCGCAATGCCGGAGACACGGAGA
>CAYVDY010000432.1:4831-6225 GCA_964450255.1 uncultured Candidatus Solibacter sp.
CCCAGCCCGCACCGGTCAGCCTGGCGCCGCCCTACCCGCGCGTATTCGCGTATGAGGAGAATTTCCGGACGCCGCGTGTGGCGCAGTACAACGCGACGGTGGCCAGGCAGTGGTCGGCGAGCGATCAGTTCACCCTCGCCTATGTCGGCGCCACGGGAAGGCGCCTGGCGCGCGTGGAGCAACTGCGCAGGTACAATCCGGCGTTCACGCGAATCGACGCGGTGCGCAGCAATGCGGAATCCAGTTACCACGCTCTGCAGGCGCAGTACGAACGGCGGCTCTCGAAGGGGCTGCAGGCGCTTGCTTCCTACACGTGGGGCAAGTCGTTGGATACGGCCAGCGACGAATCGATCAACAACTTCCAGGCGCCGGCCGGGCGGCTTGATCCGCGGCAGGATCGGGGGCCTTCGTCGTTCGACGTCAGGCATATGTTGAATGTGGTGACGAGCTATGAGTTCGCTCGCGGAGGGGGCTGGCGGCGCGTGATGGGCGGGTTTGCCCTGGACGGCAGCTTCCGGGCGCGCAGTTCCACTCCGGTGAACGTACTGACGGGACGCGACCCATTCGGGCTGGGCATCACTACGGTGAGCCGGCCGGATGTGGTGAGCGGCGTGCCGCTCTACCTGGATGATTCCGGCGTCGCGGGCGGACAGCGCTTCAATCCAGCGGCCTTCGATGGGAACACTCCCTTCGTGCAGGGGCGCCAGGGCACGCTGGGCCGCAACGTCCTGCGCGGGTTCAGCGCGGCGCAGGCGGACGTGGCGGTTCGGCGGGCTTTTCGAATCAGTGAGAGGTTCAGCCTGCAGGCACGCGCCGAGCTGTTCAACCTGACCAACACACCCAATTTCGCCAACCCTTCCGGGGTGATGACGGGCCGTAATTTTGGCCGATCCACGCAGATGCTCGGCACGGGACTGGGCGGCATGAGCCCGCTGTACCAGCAGGGCGGACCGCGTTCGGCTCAGTTGGCGCTGCGATTGAGTTTCTGATTTTCTGAGGTATCAAGACGATGCGAATGATGATGACTTTGCTGATTCCGGCCGCGCTGTTCGGCCACGATCTCTATCTGAAGCCGGCAAAGACGGTGACGGCGCCCGGTGAGACGGTGCGCGTGGAGTATCACAGCGGGGACGCTTTTCCGGTGAGCCAGAACACAGTGGTTCTCGCTCGTCTCAAGGACGCCAAACGGATTGCTCAATCGGGCGAAGCGGCCTTCAGCGGGATTCGCGACGAGTCGAAAACGATGACCGTGGCTCAGTTCACAGCGCCGGCCGCGGGGCATTTCTGGCTGGTGTCGCGGACGGAGCCGAACTTCATTGAGCTGGAACCAAAGAAGTTCGAAGAGTATCTGGAGCACGAAGGGCTGAAATACGTTTCGGAGTGGCGGAAGAAGA
>CAYVDY010000433.1:0-6203 GCA_964450255.1 uncultured Candidatus Solibacter sp.
GTCGTAGTCGAAGCCCTCCGCGCGGAAATACTTCACGCCGTAGGCCGAGGTCTTCCATTCGTTGGGCAGGTTCACGTGGAAGTTCAGAGCGCGGAAGGCAGGATCGGGTGCCGGCTTCCCCTGATTGGCGTCGAGGGGCCAGAGGCACTCGAAGACCGCCGACGGATGGTAGCGGCGTACGTAGCCGATCACCTCGGCGCAGTATTCCCAGATGCGATCGCGCAGGAAGTCGGCCGCCGCGATGTCGTCTTTGGGATCGTCGGTGTTCGATAGGAAGCGGTGCAATGGCCGCCCGTAGCGAGCCTGGAAAGCCGCCTTCGTATCGTCGTCGTAGAACGGCATGCCGGAGGCATTCGGGAAGTACCACCACTGCGTTTCGCCGAACTGGAGGACAATGGGCAGTCCCGCCGCCGCGAGTTCATCAGCGCACTCCTTGTACATCTGCTTGAGGTAACTCCGCACCCGCGCTCCGAAGTGCAGCTGCGTGGAGGGCACGGGCAGGTCCACCGGCGCGCCGTCCCAGTAGCGCGCAGCCATCCCCACAGGTGGCCGGTAGCACTCCATGGAGAAGGCGAAGCTCGCATCGATGCCGGCTTGCGTGAATTCGCGAGCGAGGTCCCGGATCCAGTTCCGCGCCCCTTGCGTCATCACTGGCGCGATCGTGTCGATCATTTCCCAGTCACCCTCGGCGCCTGGTTGGTCGAGCGGCGGCGTGCCCTGAGTGACGTTCAGTTGCGAGCTGGTCGAGATCGTGAACGTGTAGCTCGGCGCGCGGGAGTGGATGTGGATCGAGCTGACATCGCTCGTACACCAGACGCCCGGAAACGTGACGTTGATCATGGCGCGGAGGTGCGCGGCGATGTCCTTTGTCTCGAGGCCTGCGCCTGGCGAGAAGTAGAGCGATGTGCCGGAGAGATTGACCCACAAAGGTTCGTCAGGCTCCCACGCCCCGATGTTCACGGTGCAACTGGGATACGTCGATTCCACGCGCCGCCGCTTGTTATTCCAGAAGACGCCCATGTAGACATCGGCGTGGCCCCGGAATCCGAGGCGATCCAGATGCCACACGTGCCAGGCGGGCGGCTTCTTGTAGCCGTGGTCCGTGTCGAAGTCGATCGCGAGCGAAACGTCGTTGTAGACAGTTGGCGGTTCCGGAGGATCCTGCGGCACGAGCGGCCATAGGTAGTCAAAGTAGAAGTAGTAACCGGTGCTCGACGGATGTTTATCGAAGAGCGCGCGGATCTCGACGTTGTGCGTCCCGGCTGGCAGAGCGCCGGCCAGCTTCCGCATTGCGGCGAGGCCGTTGTAGTCGTTCAGGTAGAGATCGTGGATGACCGGCGCGCCGCCGTCGATCTTGACCTGAATCCGGCCCGCGTCGCGACCAAGCCACGTGCCGACATAGAGATCGTGCTGACCCGACCGCGAGTACCGGATCGTCACCTGGCGCGTGTCCTGCGCGTTGTTCGGCGCGCAACGCCTGGCGTGACCCAGGGACCACCACTGCGTCGGCCACGCGGCGCCGTAGCTGTAATCCTCCCAGAAGCCCTCGTACCGGCAGCGCCCATCCGACTCCTCGATGCGGGGGGCATCGCCGCCAACCTTGAGCGTACGATCGCCGGTGACGGTGATGTTTGAGATCTTTACCTGCCACTCGATGTCCGACCGCGTGCCGGTGATGGTGGAGATGCGCTGGATGCGGGTGCCGGGCGCCCAGGCCTGCGGCACGGACGAGTCCTCGCCGCGACGCACGAGGACGCGGTAGTACCAGGTGGCCGGATCATCGGGGTAAGGCTTGGACAACCCGAAGTTGGCCAGGCACGTGATGCGCTCCTCGGCCGCGGGCGTGCCCACGTAGTACTTGAGGCCGGCGAACATTGCTTCGGCATCCTTGACCTGCCACTCCTCGTCGGTGCCCGCCGCGGAGGCTGAAACGGCCGCATTCAGAAGCCCGCCCGCTGCCAGACCGTATTCGACATCCTCGAATCGCGGTGCGAAGGTCAGATGGGCCAGAACGACGTCATTGGCAGGGACAGCGACGAGGGCGTTGCGATCTCCATTCCGGTAGCCGGAGAGCGATGCAAAGGGAAAGTTGAAGCGGTACACCCGGTTGTTGTCCGCGCCCTCTACTCGCATTGCGCGCGAGGTTGCCCCGAACGCTCCCTTCGTGTTCTCAAGGCGCACGATCTGGTTGCTGCCGTCCACGGAGACGCGCACCGGAATGCCGTTGGCGTCGCGCCCGTACTCGCCCAATTGCCCAATGAGCCGCAGTTGGAGCGCTGCGGAGGTGTTCGTCACTGCGAACCCCTCTACCGCCAGACTGCTGGGCTGGTCGCCGTAGTCGGGCAGCGGGTGATCCGCCATGCGATCCTTCAACACCCGCCCGAAGTGCCGCGCGCGCGGAAGCACCCGGCACTGGATGTTGTACAGCTTCCCGTAGTGCGGCTTCCTGAAGAAGGCAGTGAAGGCGCCGGCCCCGGCTGCAATGACCTTGACGACCTCGTCATTGGCACTGCCGATGTCGACGCCCACGTAGTCGCCGGCGCGGATCTCGGCGGATGAGGAGACCTGCGCCGTGTACACTCCGGGCACGAATCGGCTCAGTGTGGCAGGTGCAGAACCGCTGTTCGTCGAGACGGTCACTGGGCCATTCACGCCTGTCTCGAGGCTGACGGTGATGACGTTGCCTGAGGCCGAGCACTCCACCAGGTAGCTGGAGATGCCCACCATGGACGCCAGGCGTGACGCGATGTCCGCAGCGTCCGTGGCTCCGTCTTCGCGAATCCCGGCGCCGCCGCTGTTGACCAGCAAGTAGTGCCAGAAGTTGGGATCGTCCTGCCACCAGATGGCCTGTTCACACGACGGCACGTCGGCCGCGCCGATGTTGTTGAGGAGACGCGTTTCCAGATTGCAGAACGCGATGGCCTCCGCCGACGTGCACGACCACCGCGTGCCCATGAAGTAGACGTGCGCCTTGTCGGTCAGTCCGGGAGTGGACGCGCCCGCCAGGAGGTCGTCCAGTGTCTCACTGTCGCGGTCGTAGAGCGAAAAACCGAACGTGCCGGGAGTGAAGCCGCCCGACAGAACCTGAGCATGGCTCATCAGCGGGACTTCGAAGATGTCGCCGGCGCCCGTTGTGATTGTCAGCTTGTCCCATCCGACCGAAGCGTAGCGGACGCAGTCGGGCCGGACGTTTCCCTCCTCACCGTTGACGCGCAGGACTTCCATGTCGAACTGGAGGGTCAGACCGGACAGGTCCGTCACCGGCAGCGGCTTCACGCGAAGGTGATTGAAGTAGTCGTAAGCCGAGAAGAGTTGGACGTTGGCGAAGTCCTCTGCTGCCTGGAAGATGCCGGAGATCTGGAAGGCGGTTTCGGTGGCGTCGTGGATCGTAGTGGTCGCCGCGCGGCCGGAGAAGCCCTGCAGTTGGATCGCCCTGCGGGCATCGAACATATGGATGGTTTCGGGGGGCATTGAATTGGACGATAGGCCAAGGGGCTAAACTGCAGGCAACTGCTGCGGCACTACGGGATTGGGTTGTTCAACCGGGTCTTGGCCGCTTGGCCGTAACCTTTCGATTCCAGATTCCAGTTTGCGCGTGATGTGGGAGCGCTCCGGAAGGGCGCAGTTGTCCAAGATGGCGACTGCTCGCCCATCTGATGTGGTATAGACTCGGACCATGAAGCCAGCGACAGGAGGGCGGATCTACTGGATATGCCATTAGCGGCTGTAAACAGAGTGGATTGCCGGCCCGTGGCCGGCGCCCGCGCTTTCGTATTAGGCCGACCAGGGCCTGTTCGATCCAGGTCAGCCTCTAAACCTGTTGCCGCTCGCGCACAGACTATGACAATTCGAAAGGAGACAGACAGATGAACAGAGCAATCGTACGAATCGGTTCCGTTGGAGTCGCTGTAATGCTGTTTGCGGGGGTCACGTTCGCGCAGGTATTGGTAGGCAGGACGGGTAGTGCTGCTGGGGACAACTGGCAGTCCAGTTGGCTCGACATCAAGCCATCGATCACGTTCAGGAAAGGTGAGACGCTGCGCATTAAGCTTCGCGGCGACGCCGAGAATGTTCTTGTGCGCCTTCTCCCTGAGCCGTCGGACCCAACCTCTCCTGACGGCATTGAAGGCGGCGTTCGCAAGGTGCCTGCCGACCGGATCCTCGTGATCACGCTCACACGCGACCACCCAAACGTCAAGCAGATCTCCGTCCACGCCGCCAGCCTGGCCTTCGATCAATCACTCGGGCCCAAGAACGGCAGGGCTACATTGGTTGGCGTTGATCGAGGCAAGCAGTAGCATTCGCAGGGGTACGTGGCATGACGCATGGTGCTCCTCTTTCCCTGATTCCAATGGCGAGTTTCGCCATCGCCGCGGGTGGCCTCATTGTCCGACTGGCTCTGAAAGACGGGACAGCAAAGAAGCACATCATCGCGGCCTGTCTGGTCTTTCTTCTGGTCACGTCTGGTACGCTGTGGTGGCAACAACGTGACGACGAAGTCAGAGTCCGCAAGGCTGCAGACGAAATCGTCGCAATCATGGGGAACGAGACACGCACGTACGATGAGATCGTGCTCGGACTGAGGCTTCCAGACTACCGGGTCGTGAACGCGGCGATCGAGCTACTGATCCGTGAGCAGCGGATTGGTAGCGAAGGCGCGACCATCATCGACAAAAGAAACGAGCGTGCTCGCCTCGTCAGATTGTACTTCGTGCGCACGTTCTAATTCGATCTGGCCTAGTGAATGGGCACCTAACCACGCGATGCACCCGACGCCGCCCGGTGCGAGCGTACGCCGGCGCGGGCGAACGCGGATAGTAGGCCGACAATGAGGCTGCAATGCCTGGGTTTGTGCCGGATCGCGCGACTCGCGAACAACCCATCTGGACGTATCACGCCCAGCGCACCAAAGTGCCGTGATCCACTGCTCCCGTGTGGTCGGCGACCAGGAAGTTGTCAGACCTAACCGCCGCGAGATGCCGCCTCCTGTCGACGGGTTCAATCTGAGCATCGCAACGGAGCGTTCGGGCTCTAATCACGTCTGAATTACGACGGTCAGATCGGATCCAGCGTCGGGCGAGGCGACAGCCAAAATGTCGAAAGCGAGATCGTCGCCCTCCAACAGAACCGGAGTGGGCCAGATGGTGGGCCGGATGCGCTCGCCGTCCACGTGGTCCTTCGTGACAATGGCGTCGAATGTCTGATTCACCGGATCGGCGTTGATGACCTTCAGGTACTCCTCATTCGCACCGCCAGTGTCGAGGAAGACGAACACCCCCGCTGCCAACCCCAGACGGTTGGCTCCGTACGAGGCTGTCTGAAGCGTCTGGGGCGCCGGGTTTGCCGTGACAGCCTGGGCCAGTGCGAGGCCGTAGTCGGCGTAAGGCAGGCGTCGCGACGGGGGCAAGCCGTAGCCCTCGTTGTAGACCAAGAAGTCGTAGGTGTTCTTGTAGGCATCCGGCAGTGCCTGCGCGATGCCCATGTATTCAAGGGGCTCCCACGTCGCGCCGTCATCCCGGCTGATCTTCACGAGGAACGCGGACTGGCCATCCGATGTCCCCTGTTGCAGGTAGGCGTAGATGCAGCGGATCGAGGCGGCGTCCTGGATCTTCAGCGGGATGACGACGTTCTCCTGGACCGAGAGCGGGCCCGGCACCTGGAACGTGTATGCGCCACCGTTGCAGGTGCGTAGGCCTGGCATGTAAGGCTCGTTGTGGCGGGAAAGCGGGAAGACGGTGAATGGCCCGTAGCCGAAGTGGTTCGCCACGCCCGCGAGTGTGGCGACGAGGCAGGCACTCGGAAGCTTCGCTTCAATGCGCGCCGGCAGTCCGGGCGTCCGGAAGAATCCCTTGCGGACACTGAAGGTGAACGTCTTCTGGTCCAGCTTGTAGAAGCGGATTCCGGCGAGATGCGCGCATCGCATTGTGCCGAAAGTGGCTTGGCCCTCCGGAACCCCTGGATACGCGCGCTGGAACGTGAAGTCACCCGCGGGAACGACATCGCCCGTGTTTCCCGGCCCGATGATCTGCGCACATTCGTAGGATCGCCGGCCTGGGTTGTTCGGATCGGCGGACTCGTCGTTGAACACCACGAAATCGCCAACGCGGAACACCCTGCTCGTGTCGGGACTGACGGTGCAGGAGCCAGTAGCCGGGTCGGTGGCGGCATCCATGTCGGTGTTGTTGGAGGCCCGCAGAACCGTG
>CAYVDY010000434.1:0-6203 GCA_964450255.1 uncultured Candidatus Solibacter sp.
TCCGGGATCTCCACCATCTCAAAGCAGCCGTTGACGATGCCCGTCATCATGCCGCTCTTGCCCTGACCCAGTGCGTCCATCGCCATGTTGCCGTAAGTGCAGGCCACGAGCTTGTCAGTAAAGTCCGGATCGCCCGAGCGCAGATCATACGTCAGGTCGCTGACGATGGTCTCTTCGCCGGCCCGGCGCTTTACTTCGGCCGAGAACACGTCGCCGACGTTCATCTTTTTACGATGGCCGTAGGCATCGGCTTCGCCGTAGTGCACGGTCTCAAAGCCCTCCCACTCGGCGCCCTCGGAGAGCAGCACCAGCGAATAGTTCGAGGGGTTGCTGCGCTTGTCCTTCACCAGCAGTTGGATCAGTTTGTCGAGGTCCACGCGGAACTCGGGGATGACGCAGCGGATGTTGGTGACGTAGGCGGTATAGAGGGCCGTGTGGCCGGCGTCGCGTCCGAAGATGCGGAAGATGCCGATGCGCTCGTGCGAGCCCACCGTGGTCCGCTGGCGCTGGATGGCGCTATCGGCACGGGTGATGGCCGTTGAGAATCCGATGCAATACTCGGTGTTCCGGACGTCGTTGTCCATCGTCTTCGGAATGGCGATGACCTTGACGTTCTCGTCGTGCAGGCGGCGGGCATAGCTGAGGGTGTCGTCGCCGCCGATGGCGATCACGGTCTCGGCGCCCAGCGCTTCCAGGTTCTTCAGAACCTGGGTAGTCATGTCATACGTGACGGCGGTCTTGCCTTCACCCTTGTCGACTTCCTTTTTCGGGAAGGTGACGCCGGCGAGATGCTCGGGTGGCGCCTTCATCTTGGCCGGGTTCGTGCGGGAGGAGTGCAGGAACGTGCCGCCCGTGCGGTCGATGGTGCGCGTGTTGAGCTGTGTAAGAGGCAGGGTATAGCGCGCCCGGCTCTCGGCATCCTCCATGTTGATGTGGGTGAGGCCTTCCCAGCCGCGCCGGATTCCGACGACTTCATAGTCCATACCGATGCCACGGTAGGTCACTTGTTTGATCACGGCGTTCAAGCCGGGGACGTCGCCGCCGCCGGTGAGGATTACGATACGCTTGGGCATTCTTTCTCCTGTCCTATGTCCTATGAGTTGGGGGATGAGTCAGATTTCAGTATAACTGGTCCGCATTAGGGTTTCGCAGCCCCGCGCACCAAGTTTTGCATGGTTTTCGCGATCACCGGCGCCGCCTCCGGTCCCACCGAGTTCACCTCACCGTACCAGGCCTTCTTCGCCCCGAAGGTGAACGGCGCCTTCTGGTCCCACTGTGCCATGGGAATGATATAGCCGATCTCGTCGTTGGCCAGGCCGAACAGCATCCTGTATTTCGCCGTGAACAGGCCCTTGATCGGTGGCTCAACGGGTGAGCCCGCCAGGTCCGCACCAGGGTCGTTCGAGACAACGCCGCCCACGCTCAACTCCGGATACATCTCGCCAGGGATCAATGCCGCTTCCAGAACGGGCGTTCCGCCGGCCCGCAGTGCCAGGTAGCCCACGGGGGATAACGATATCTTCTCCGCCGCCATCTGCTTGCGGCCGCGAAAAAGGTCGGCCGCCGATGCAGCCAGGAAAATCTGGTTCGTCACCGGGATCCGAACCAGTTCCTCGCGATACACGATCTCGTCCACCGCCAGGCTGCGAGGCGCCCCGTCGAGCGCATTCCGCACATGCCCGGCCACGTACTCTCCCACCACGTCGGCGAAGCGGAACGACTCCGCCGGCGCCGGCTGGCCGGTCTTGGGGTCCATCAGTTTCGAACCCAGCGGCGACTGCATACCGCCCACCGCGCCGTTGATGAACACAACCGTGCCGCCGTTGTCTGCCTCCAGTTGCTCGTAGAGCGCCGCCGGCCAATCGGCCGTTATCAGTGTATTCTTGCTCCCCAACGCCTCGGGATGATTCGCCCAGTTGACGAGAGTGGCGATGCGCTCACGCCGCATATCGTTGAACGCCAGTGCGAGGATCTCGCCGTCGTTCACGACGGGCGGACGCGTGTCGTCGAAGTAGGGCGCCACATCCTTGGGCTTCACGGATGCGATCTGCGCAGTGGCCGGCCGCATGGTATGCACCGCATCCAGGGCCGCGGATGCCGCGCTCTCCACCACCATCGCGTTGTAGGCGTTGTCGATGCCGCTCACTCCCTGCTGCGGCCCCCACATGCCCATCGTATCCGGCCCTTCGTGCACATGAGTCGCGGCGACAATGACGTTGGCGCCAGGGACTTTGGCGCGGATCTTCTGCACGTCGTCCCAGAACAGCCCGATGACGTCTACCCCGCAGACCACCACGGGCTTCGCGCCGGCGCTCATCGCGACGCAACGCACCCAGAGGTCGTCGTGAACGCCAGTGGCTTTGCGATTGTTGTCGAAGCCGGCCAGGTAGACGGCCGTGCCCGGCTTCAGGTCCGGAGTAATTCTGCGCTTGGCGGCGCCCGCCATCAGTTCCCCGCCGGAGGCCGCGAGCGTGGCGGCGCACAGCGCGATCGAAAGCACGGTAGTTCTCATCATGGCCTTTCCAATTTAACGCAGAGCGCCGCGCCCTCGATGAGAAAGGCGCGGCGCAGTGCGGTCAGGTTGTGGTCGTCTCTATTCGTCCTCTTCCGCTTCGCCCGTCGCGGCGGCCTTGTAAGCTGCGATGATCTTCTCGGTCTGCAACGGTGGAACGAAGTCGTAGTGGTCGAACTCCATCGCAAACGAAGCGCGGCCCTGAGTCATCGAGGTGAGGTCGTTCTGATACGTCAGCATCTCCGACATCGGCACCTGCGCCTTGATCAACTGCGTGCCGCCCTTTACGTCCATGCCCGAGATGCGGCCGCGGCGTACGTTCATGTCGCTCATGAGGTCTCCAGCGTACTCCACGGGAGCAAGCACTTCGACGCTCATGACGGGTTCCAGGAGTGCCGGTTTGGCCGCCTCCATGCCCGCCTTGAAGGCTTTACGGCCGGCGACCTTGAACGCCATTTCCGACGAGTCGACGTCGTGGTAGGAACCGTCGTAGAGGGTCACCTTGAAATCGACCACGGGATAACCGGCCAGGTAGCCGCGCGCCGCCGCTTCTAGAATGCCCTTCTCAATAGCGGGGATGAACTGCCTCGGCACGGCCCCGCCAAATACGGCGTTAACGTACTCGAAGCCCTTGCCACGCTCCAGCGGTTCCATCTTGATTTTGCAGTCGCCGAACTGGCCGTGGCCGCCGGTCTGCTTCTTGTGCCGGCCGTGGACATCGGCGAAACCGCGAATCGTCTCCCGATAAGGAATCTTCGGCTGGCGCAGCTCCACCTCGACGTTGTAGCGCTTCTTCAGGCGGCTGACGATCACCTCGATGTGCTGCCCGCCGCTGCCGGCAAGGAGGAAGTCCTTGGTCTGCGGATCGCGATAGAAGCGCAGTCCCGGATCCTCTTCGAGAATCTTGGCCACCGAGTTGCCCATCCGGTCTTCGTCGTTGCGCGACTTCGCGGCAATGGCGTATGCGATGGACGGCTCGGGGATTTGCACCTTCGGGTACTCGATGGAATCACCCTTCTCGCACAGCGTATCGCCGGTGAGCACTTCCCTTAGCTTCGCCACCACGCCGATGTCGCCGGCGTGTAATTCCGTCACCGGCTGCAGCGTCTTGCCGAAAGGCACACTGAGATGCGACATCCGCTCCAGACTGCTGCTGCGCATCGAGACCAGGTTGGCATCGGTCTTGAGCACACCCGTGCAGACCTTGAAGAACGATAGCCTGCCAGCGAACGGATCAGCAATCGTTTTGAAGACGTAAGCAGTGACGTGGTCCTTGTCGGTAATCGCCTTGAACTCTTCGTGATCGCCCACCATCGCTTTCAGCGACGGATGCTCGGTGGGATTCGGGCAGAACGCCTGAAGGAACTCCATCACCAGATCAGTACCGATGTTGCGCAGCGCCGAGCCGCACATGATGGGGAAGATCTTGTCTTCCTTCACCGATTCATGCAGGCCGAACATGATGTCTTCCACGGGCAGCGTGCCGGCGTCGAAGAACTTTTCCATCAGCGAATCGTTACCCTCGGCCACCATCTCGATCAGCGCGTCGTGCGCGGCTTTGGCCTCATCGGCCATGTCGGCGGGAATCGGAATCTCGGTGCCCTTGCCGTCACCATCCGGGGTGTACTTGAACGCCTTCAGGCTGATCACATCGACGATGCCGTTGAAGTCGCGCTCGGTCCCGATCGGCAGATAGATCGGCAGACAGTGGCGCCCAAACACCTCGATGATGTTGTCCACCGTGCGCTGGAAATCGCTGCGCTCGCGATCCAGCTTGTTGATGAAGAATGCACGCGGCAGAGCGTATTGCTCGGCAAACTCCCAAACCTTCTCGGTCATCACTTCGACGCCGGAAACGCCATCCACCACAACGAGGGCGGCATCGGCCGCGGCCATGGAAATCTTCGTGTCGTACAGGAAGAGATTGAAGCCGGGCGTGTCGAACACGTTCAGCTTTTTCTTCTTCCACTCCAGGGCGACGAGCGACGTGGAGATCGTCATCTTGCGAGAGACCTCTTCGTCGTCGGAGTCCGTGATGGTGTTGCCCTCGTCGACTCGTGTCAGGCGGTTGCTCGCCCCGGTGGCATAGATCATGCCGGCCGCGAGGGACGTCTTGCCGCTGTGACCGTGGCCGACGAGGGCCACGTTTCGGACATCTGTGCTTTCAAAAACCTTCACTTGGCACGCTCCAAGGTGGATGATTGGACGCCTGGAATCAGATGAGGCATCCGTCTGAGCGGAATCGTATCACAAATGAAATAGTGAATTCCGGACGTCGGGCTCCGACACGTTGAATGACAGGCAGGCGCGGGGCGGGAGGATGGTTGGGGGCTGTTTGCTGGGCTCCGGACAGCAGCGGAAGCGAAGTGGAAGAAGTGGCTTGTTATGTAATAGTTGCGGGTTGGTTCAGCACTGGGGGCGAATGGGGCAGCGACGATAGCGCCGAATCCAGGCGCCTGGAAGTGGCTTATTATCTGAAAGTTGCGGGTTGGTTCGGCGCTGGGGGCAGATTGGGCGGCGAGGATGGCACGGGAACCAGTCGCTCGGAAGTGGCTTGTAATGAGTAAGTTGCGGGTTGGTTCGGCCCTCGGGCAATCTAAGCCCGCAGCTGCGCCGGCGGCTGGCGAGCTCACAGACTCCTTCCGGATCGCTTGGGAGGGCACCGGACGGCAAGTGGAAGCATGTGGGCGGCGGCGATGGCGATGGATAAAGGTATCGCGTTCGCGGGACCAGCGCTCGAAACAACGAGCATGCGGATTCAGCCTGACGGCGAGGCGCTTTTCGGACGTGCGGATGCGGGCCATGTGCAATCTCCCGCAGAGAGTGTAGCAGCGGTCTGCAAGGAATCCGGCGGCTCTGCGTGACAAGTGGTTGAACGCAAAACAGATATTTTCCGAAAGCGAGAGTCACTGGCGATTGGAGAACCATGGGATTCACTATCGCGGCGGCTCCGCCGCGCTCCGGCTGGCTTCGCGTGGAGGTTATGGGATGCGGCGTCAGGGGCGTGGGAATGCGCGTCGCCAGGCGGCATTGTTGCCTGGGGGCGGGGCCTGTCAGGACTACCGGGCGGCGCCAACCAACAAGGACGGCGATATCGGCGGCGTCGCCACAGCCCGCCACTGGTAAGGGCGAATGGAAATCGACGCAGCCGGCGGGGGCCAGGATGTGGGAGGCCAGCGTGAAGAGACAGGCGCCGGTTCAGCGCCGAGCGCTGCTCTGGCGAGAACTGGTGGATGACCGGCAATGTTGCCAGAGGCTTCGCATGGCCGCTTCATCCCTCTGGCGATTCGCCGCATGCTGGAAGCTGCCGGACTACCCCTGACGGAGGGCGACGATGGGGGCAATCCTGGCGGCACGGATTGCTGAGAGGAGGATAGCGAGCAGGGCCGTGCCGCCGAGCACAGCTACAGTCCCCAGATAGGCGCCGGCGTCCCAAGGGCTGAGTTGATAGAGGATACCGGTGAGCAACCGCGCCATAGCGAGCGCTCCGGCGAGTCCCAACACGAGGCCGATGGCGACCAAGCGCAATCCTTGACCAACAATGAGGTGGATCACGTCAGCGGACCTGGCGCCCAGAGCCCGGCGCACTGCGATTTCCGTGGTTCGCTGTCCAACCAGATACGCCTGCACGCTGAAGACACCCACGGCAGCTAGAAGTACCGCCACTCCGGCAAAGAAACCAATCACCTGC
>CAYVDY010000435.1:0-6194 GCA_964450255.1 uncultured Candidatus Solibacter sp.
CTCCTCTGGCTGTCCTACCCTCTCGTGTCGCTGGCGGGGCTCAAGCTGGTAATGGAGGACTTCCAGCAAGGAAGGTCATTGACATTGTTCGCCTCGCTGATATTCTTCGGTGGCGGGCTGATCGTCCTGCCGCGACTCGTGAAGCACCGGCGGTAGAGTCCACTAACCCGGATGTTGCAGTGCGCCTCAACGCCCGGACTGCCAGTGGAGGGCACCAACATACTTGTCGATAGGCAGGGTAGCTAGCGAGAGGCCCTGCTGGGCAATTGGTCGGACTGAAGTTTCGTGACAAAGTCAGCATAGAGTTGGCTAGCACCCCGCAGGCCGTAACGCGAGTGAAGCTGGAGCAGGCCTCGAGAGTGAAGTTGCGGATGCCACCTAGGCCGATGCCCGTCAAACCTAATACTTCAAGAGAACGTGGAGCTTGCGCTTCATTCGTTACTTCCCCATCGGGCTCTCGGCACGTTCGCAGTGTCGCCTGCCGTGCTTCTGCGATTGGCCCCCCGCCGGTGCCGACTCTGGCGTATACGAGAATTGTGAGAGGCATAGACGCAGGGCGAGGTTCTCCAAGCGGTCAGCGGCTTGGATTTAAATGTCGCAGACACTGCGACTGCCAGCGCACGGAGTATGGTGAGAACCACATGTAGGATCAATTGATGAGGCGGAAACTCCATGTTTTCACTGAGGACGAGGTTAGAGCCAACCACAGACGCTACGCCCCCGCCAGGGGTTGCGCGCCTCGCCGTTGTTCAAACAGGGATGCACGCGAGGCCGGAGTTCCGTCTCTGTCTCCTATGCAGCGGTGAGCGTTCCCTCGATACGGCCAGATCGTACTGTCGGGGGCGCGCCGCCGGTTTCCCAAACTCAATGATGCTGAGACGTTTCCCACCCGCACAAAGCTGATCAGCCGTAGAAGATCATCCCAGTACTGCTCGATGCGCTTCGTATTCACCGGGCCACCGATCTACGGCCACAGCGCGGGATACTCAGCCGGTTTGCGATCGTTTAGAGATCCTGTGGTCACTCTGGTCACAGATGCGCGGCGTAAATCGAAAGCCCATCATGTGGGAAGTCCCAAACACCTGATTGGTGAAGCAAGGGGAGTCCGTGTAGTGCTCCCTAATCCGATGGTCCGGGCCGTGTCCGAGCAGCCTGTCTAACACATGCAATTCGTCGAGTTAATCACCATCGTGTGGAACGGGCCATTTCGATCGGACACGGGCGTATAGTACGCAACCGTGACATCGGGCCCGTACCTGGCATTGATGGTCGCCGTCGCAGGGCGGCGGGTCGAAATTGGGAAAACCTGGCCGCTGTGAGCTCAAATGCGCAAACTTAGCCGGGCGTGGATAGCGTATACCGTGGACCAGAGATGTGAAGAGACCAATAGGTCCCCGCGAGGGCCGAAGTACGGCCCTCGCAGCGGCCCACTGCGTTATGGAGCCGAGACCATCGCGATGTTCGAGTACGGTGATTTCAGGCTGGCCGACTGAGCCGCGACGCGGTACCTGTAGGTGGCACGCGACGTGACGCTGGTATCGGTGTGCCCGGCCGCGTTGGCCGGCAGGACGGCTATTGCCGCGAAGTTGGTGCACGAACTTCCCGTGCATCGCTCGACCTTGTAGCCGGTTTCCGTGGCAGCGTTGTCCGTCCAGCTCAAGCGCACTTGAATCGAGCCGCGGGTACGCCTCGCTTGAGCTTGCAGATTCGTCGGAGCGGGGAGCGGCGCAGCCGGCGCGGACGGCGTGGTCGCCGAAATCACGTTCGAAGATCCCGAGCTGCCGAGACTGTTGAACGCCTCCACTCGCCAGTTATACGTTGTCTGGGGAGCAAGACCGAAATCGCGGAAGGCCGTCACATTCGGGGCTGTCGATGTGATCAGGGACCAAGCGCCGGGGTTGGCGGCACAGAAGAGCATGGTTCCGGTGCAGCGTTCCATCGTAAACCCGTTCTCGTTGGAGGAATTGTCGTTCCACCGCAGATCGACGTTCGTGGTGGTGAGAAGCGAATACGCAAGACCCGAGGGCGCCGCCGGAAGCGTGGGCGCGCCTCCTTGGCCGAGTCGTGCCGTGGTGCCGCCAACCACATAAACGCTGCTGCTTGTGTTGCCGAGAGCGATGGCCTGCCCATAACCGAAGGCAACGGTCTTAGTCCACCCCGAAGTTCCATCCGAGTTTACCTTGCATACTGCCATCTCAGACATAGTGCCCGCCGCCAAATAGGCGCTATTGTCCCGGTCGAGCAGCATGTGCGCGTGTGCCAGCAGACCGAGCGGTCCATCCGCATCCGGATTCGACCAGAGCAGCGCGCCATTGGTGTCGATCTTGAGGAATGCGGCGCCGCCGGTGCCCACGTTGGGGAAGCCGCTGACCACCGGATTATTGTCGGTGCCGACCTCGATCCGGAACCCGGTCATGGGGTACACACGCTGCCAGATCAGCACGCCCGATGGATTCAGTTTCCGGACCACGGTGCCACTGTTCGCCACATACTCACCATGAACGAGATATGTATTGCCGAACGCATCCCCGGCACTATCGCCAGCTGTGAGGCTGTTGACGGATGGATAGCTCCAGATGAGATTCCCGTTCAGGTTGATTTTGGCGTATCCGAGGAAGCTTCCAGACCTCCCCTTCGCGGTGATCAGGATGTTTTGATCGGGGGTGATCTTGAAGTTTAGAGGCGCGCCGATTCCGGCCGCGTCGAACCAGGACCAGAGTGGAGTGCCGTCGGAGGCGAACTTCTTCACCTTCGTCACCAATCCGGCCGGTCCTACGCCGAGGCCGAGCACGTAGATGTTGTTGCTCCCGTCGACCAGGCACTTTTTTACGGATGAGCCGTCGAAGTTGCTCTCGTACACGCGGCGCCAGAGAAGAGTTCCGTGTGTATCGAACTTCGTGACAATACTGGCGGCCTCCACCGGGTTGGAGTACCCGGACATCAGCGTGCCGCAGATGATCGCGCTACCTAACGTGTCGGTCGCGATCCAGCTCGCCCGCTCCCATGCTGTCGTTGAGGTCTGATCGAAGGACCGGACCCAAAGCAGCGCACCATTGGAATCGCGCTTGGTCACGCTCATTTCCGCGCCGAGCGCCTGTTCATAATCCACCGTGTAGACATTGTCGAACTCGTCCAGCGCGATAGCGACGCCGCGCGTGGGTTGGACCCAGGTGGTGCCCACCTGGGCCGATGCAAGTGTCGGAATAAGAAACGCGGCCGCCGAAACGGTCACGCGCAGTGCCGTGAAGATGAAGGCTTTCATTCTTTACGATTCCCCTCTACGTCGATGGCAAAAACCTCTCGCTTTTGCCAGCAAGACGCACGGGCATACTGCCCACTCGAAGGGGTGCCGCACACCTTGCCCATTCGAGTATGGCAGTTTGGCGAGAGCGCTGGAACAAGAAATCTATGCGTTAGGTGGCATTCCCCTGCACCAGTACAGGTCGGCTCCTGAAGGCCGGGTCCCCTTCATCAATTGCCGCAGAAACTCAATCGACATTGAGAATCAACAAGTTGTAAGGTGTCTGTTCGAACGTTAAAGGCTGGAGTAGATTGCGTGTTCACACATAGAATTCCATTACCCAAACTCGCGCGGCTCTCGTCGCGGAAATCCTGTTCCTACGCAAGCAGCTCGCGATGTTCCAGGAACGCAATGGGCGGCGGCGACGAGCTAAGCCAGGTGAGCGATTGACACTGCTCGCCCTGGCGCGTTTCTCCAACTGGCGCGAGGTGCCAAAGATCGTGAAGTTGGAGACGTTCAACCGTTGGCATCGGACCGCCTTCTTTGGGGGCGATCGCGGACAATTGCCCGAAGTGAAAGCAGAACCCGCTGGCGATGGCCCAACGGGTCGGCAAACTGCTGGGGCGGAACTCGAGTGCCGCAGGTCGGTTCCAAGTGCAGGTCGAGTCGGATGCGCATCGGCGCGCTTGAGTGAAGGCTGCTACTTGCTGAGTACCAACGTGACGGACTGGACGGGCGAAGAGCTCTGGCGCGCCAACATTCAGTTGACGGAGGTGTCTGTAGCCAGAATCCAATCCGCGCCGGGAAACGCGGCATTGTAACGTCCGCTCGGTTTGGAGTCGGCGTTCGCGAGGCCGGAATGGGCTTTCGCCGAACATGGATTTCTGAGGAGGCCCTACGAACAGCGCGGACTGGCAGCACTGCCAGCATTCTTCGGGACACCCGCCCTGCACGAGAACTTTAGCCCGATGGGTTCCCATTGACTTCTGGGATGGGCACGCTAAGCAAGTTCTGGTCGCAACGGCTCTACGCCGCCTTGCGCCACCCGTAACGATGATGCAGCCCACCCAGTCGCGGCATCGAGACCAGCACGGCATTCTCTGCCGGCTTCTGCTCGACTGGCCGGCGATTCGGAGCGTCCTTTTCCAGCGAGTCGTGGGTGCGATCAAGTTGGAAGTAGCCGACGTAGTCTCGGATCAGTCGGCGAAGGTGTGCCTCGTTCAGCGCGATGATATGGTCCAGTATCTCGCGACGGCAACTTCCAACCCAGCGTTCGCAGACGCCGTTTTGCCACGGCGCCTGCACGCTCGTTCGTCTGGGCTGCAGTCCTGTCGCGCTCAAGAAGGCGATGACATCGGCATTGAATTTCGAGTCGTGGTCAAAGATGGCGTACCGATAGGGGCCGGTCTGCGGGAAGGCTTCGCGCAACTGCTGGACGACCCAATCTGCTGTAGGGTGACATGTGACGTTGAAGTGGAGGATCCTGCGTCGCCCGTGCTCGATGACGAAGAAGCAGTAAAGTAGCTTGAATGTGATAGTCGGCACTGTGAAGAAGTCGAACGCGACGATTACCTCACGGTGATTCTGCAAGAAGGAAAGCCACCGTTTCGCGGGATCTCCGCGACGACGAATGCGCCGCAAGTATCGAGCCACGGTTCGTTCCGAGACAACGAAGCCGAGTTTCTGAAGTTCTCCATGGATCTTGGGAGCGCCCCAATCCGGGTTGTCTGCCACCAGCCGGCGGATCAGACCACGAATTTCATCGGTGATCTTTGGCCGGCCGCCGCGCGGCCGGGATCGCCAACGCCAGAAGAGACGGAAACCGGCGCGGTGCCAGCCGACGACGGTCTCGGGCTTCACGATGACCAGGACGTCGGTCCAACGGGACCAGAAGCGGCGGAGGGTGGTCCAGAAGAACCTGTCCAGGGAGTTCAAGGTCGGCTGCGGTCGCTTGCGTTTAAGCACGGCAACCTGCTGCCGGAGGGCAAGGACTTCGAGGGCTATATCGGCTCGACTGCGGAAGAAGACGCGGATGGCAACGAGGACGGAGAGGATGAATTCCGGCACGAACTCACCGTTGTAACATGACGTAACGTGGTTTCGCCAAGAGACCGGCTCCGGACCGCAAGCTGCTGATTTCAAGCCATCACGGAGTTCTGACTACCCACAGCCGCGAGGATGAATTGCTGCACGAACTCACCGTTGTAACATGACGTAACCGGGTGCCGGACCTCCAATCTATTCTGCGCGCAAGTTGCTGATTTCAAAGTCCCACTGGGTTCTGACTACGGACAAGTGGAGGAAAAGAAGTAGAAAGGTCGCATGCATCGCATGCATCACCTGCACAGCGACCGGAGGTGATCGGTATGTGATTGGAACGATGATCGCCATCACTTTGGAATGGTGATCGGCTTCCGTTCGTGATGTGCAAGCTTGAGGCGGTCGGCACAGGCCATGGAGTATCATGACGGCGTAGCAAAGCCCGCCGCCGATTTCAGAAGTATGAGAATCCAATCCCACAGAGCCGCAACGTTCGCTGTCGCCAGTGAACTCCTTAAGCGGGGATATACGGTCGAAGTCAGCTCCTCCGGGACACACGCTGATCTTACGGTCGTGAGTCCCAATGGAATTCACTTCTCAGTGATCGTCAGCGGCCTCCACAGGGCGAACCCATGGTGGCTGGTATTTGCGCCCGAGACCGAGAATTCGTTTCGAGTCCTTGCCTTCGTGCCTCCCGGGGACGCCAATAGGTTCTTCGTCATGACCGAGAAAGAAGCCATCAAGGAGCACCATACTCAAAGGCTCCGACTCGGACGCTCCCTGGAATACAAGTTCCACGGCTTTAACTTCGGCGTCGCTTTCGCTTTCGAGAACAAATGGGAGTCCTTGCCTGGCTAGCAGTCAGCGGGGAAAGCTCGAAGGGAATAGGGTAAACTGCGGGGATTCGATCCAT
>CAYVDY010000436.1:0-6183 GCA_964450255.1 uncultured Candidatus Solibacter sp.
TTCGGGGAATATGGCGACGGTGCTGGGTGTGACTCCTCAGGCGGGCCGCCTGATTTCGCGGGACGACGACCGCGCGGGCGCGCCGCCGGTGGCGCTGATCACCCATGCGTATTGGGAGCGGCGGTTCGGGCTGGATTCGAATGTCGTGGGGCGCGACGTGACAATGAACGGGCAGCGGGTGACGGTGGTGGGCGTGCTGCCGCGCGGGTTCACGGGATTGGATCCGAGCCACGGCAACGACTTCATTCTGGCGATTTCGCAGATCCCAGTATTTGGTCCCAAGTTCTACGAGATGCCGAATGCGGAGCGCTGGTGGGTGCAGGTGTTGGGGCGGCTGCGGCCGGGCGTTGGCGCAAAGGCTGCGCGCACGGCGCTGGCGGCGTTCATGAGGCAGATCGATCAATCGTATCCGGACAAGCGGCAGCGAGGAAAGGCTCCCTGGCGGCCTGTTGTGGAGGAGGGCGCGGGCGGTGTTCCGCTGATGCGCATGCAGGCGGAGACGCCGATGCTGGTGCTGGGTTCCGTGGTGGGGCTGGTGCTGCTGATCGCATGTGCGAACATTGCGAATCTGCTGCTGGCTCGCGGTGCGGCGCGGCGGAGGGAAGTGGCGGTGCGGCTCTCGATTGGGGCGGGACGGTGGCGGCTGATCCGGCAGTTTCTGACGGAGAGTCTGTTGCTGGCTTCGGCGGGCGCTGCCCTGGGGTTGTTCCTGGCGGCGCCACTGGCGCGGGCTTGTCTCTCGCTGTCGGCCGGAAACGAGCCGCTGCCGATCACGCCTACCGTGGATGGGCGGGCGCTGCTGTTCACTGCCGTGGCGACCGTGCTGACGGCGCTGCTGTTCGGCTTGGCGCCGGCGCTGCGGGCGACGCGGGTGGATCTGACTCCTGCGTTGAAGGACGGCGGCACGGGGGCGCGCGGGTTGGGCGGGCACACACGGCTGAGCCGGATGTTGGTGATGTCGCAGGTGGCGTTGTGCGTTCTGTTGCTGACGGGCGCGGGACTGTTCG
Source organism: uncultured Candidatus Solibacter sp. (assembly GCA_964450255.1). Lineage (GTDB taxonomy): Bacteria > Acidobacteriota > Terriglobia > Bryobacterales > Bryobacteraceae > Paludibaculum. The sequence continues at coordinate 1,008 of CAYVDY010000436.1, forward strand.
TGCGGACTCTGTCGAACTTGAGCAATCTGAATCCGGGGTTCAATCCGAAACAGTTGCTGATCTTCAGCGTGGATGCGTCGCGCAGCGGGCATGAAGAGGCGCGGCTGACGGATCTCTACGAGCGGATTCGTTTGAGGCTAGGCGAGATTCCAGGGGTGCAGGCAGTGACCCTTTCATCCACCGCGCTGATTGCGAACAGCATGAGCAATACCTCCATCTATCTGCCCGGCGAGAAATATGTGGTTGGGAAGGAACGCTCCGCCTACAACATGCACGTGGGCAGCAACTTCCTTTCCGTGATGGGGATTCCATTGGTGGAGGGCCGCGATATCAGCGAGCGGGACACGGCGGCCAGCGCAAAGACCGCGGTGGTGAACGAGGCGTTCGTGAAGGAGTTCTTCGGCGGGCAGCGTGCAATCGGGAAGCAGTTCACTACGGCCACGCCGGGCAAGGAGAAACCCGAACCACCGATTGAGATCGTCGGCGTGTGTGGGAATGCGAAGTACGACAGCATGAAGCGCGAGACCCCGGCGACGTTCTATGTGCCCTTTCTGCAGGCTCCCGAGCGGATGCGCGAGGCGACGTTTGAGGTGCGGTCCGCTATGCCAGTTGGCACGCTGGCCGGCGCCGTGCGGGCGGCGGTGGCGGAGATCGATAAGAACGTGCCGGTGGCGGATTTGCGGTCGCAGGAGGAACAGATCCGGCTGTCGTTGGGCATGGAGCGGATGTTCGCGAGCCTGGTGGGCGGCTTCGGCGTGACGGCGGCGCTGTTGGCCGCGATCGGCCTGTATGGATTACTGGCGTATGCGGTGGCGCGGCGGCGGGCGGAGATCGGAATCCGGCTGGCGCTGGGCGCTGGGCAGTATCGCGTGCAGTGGATGGTGGTGCGGGACAGCCTCATCATGGCCATCGTTGGGTTGGCTATGGGGGTGCCGGCCGCGCTTGCGCTATCGGGCCTGGTGAAGAAGCTGCTGTACGGGGTGGAGCCGGCGGACCCTGTGAGCTTCGTGGCTGCAGGCGCCATGATGCTGGCGGTGGCGGGGGCGGCGGCGTGGTTTCCGGCGCGGAGTGCGGCAAAGGTGGATCCGGCGAGGGCGCTGCGCTGCGAGTGAGCGGACGCACTACGGCCTCGCAAAAGGCGTCTTTTTTGGAAGCATCGCCCAGGGGGAGCTGATTAGGCTTCCCCCCGAATTTTGACGCGAGCTGATCGGGTAAATACCGGTATGCGCGCCATCCGAAGACGGCGGCCCGCAATGGATGCAGCGAGCACAAGTGCCTGCTGCCGCTCTATTGTCGGCGATAGGGTCAAGCTGGCCAGCGTTGGGTCACCCTGTAGATTAGTCTAGCGCGGGGTGTCAATAGCACTTAGGGTGAAGTTGTTGAAAAATATCAGAATCAACCCCTGTGACTAGCTTTTAGTCCGAGAGCGAAACGCGGTACTTCAGCTTCAGAGGCTTGCCGGGTGCGATGGTGAAGGACTGCACTGTGCCGTCGCGTCCGGGCCAGGAGGAGCCGACGAAGCCGTAGTTGCGGAGACACCACTGGGTGGCGGCCTCGGGCGTGATGCGGAGGGTGGCAGGCTTGCCGTCGTAAAGCGCGCGCATTTCCGCCCATTTGTGGAGGATGAGGTCTTCGTCCTTGGCGACCGGGCCGGTGTCGGCGTGGATGGCGGTCTCGGTGCGAGGGGCGAAGCGGGCGGAGAAGCCTCCGTAGCTCTTGCCCTTGTCGGGTGAGCCTTCGAGCGTGACGGGGACTCCGACGGCTTCGAGGGTGAGCTCGACGTCAAACTCGCGGGTCTTGCCCTTGATGGGGTGGACGATGAGGCGGACCGTTTCCTTGATGAGCTTCTTCTCGCCGGCGTACCAGGCGTTCTCGGCGGTGAGAGTGGCCTCGCGGGTGGAGTACTTCTCGCCGCGGTGCTGAATGCCCTTGTACATCCAGAGGTCGTACTTGGCGTCGGGCGTGCGAACGACGGGCCAGGCCCAGAAGAGGCCGTGGTGATGGTAGTGATCCTTGGGGAAGTCGTCCAGCGGGGAGACGCCGGCGGGGGTGAGGGCCGGGTAGATGTAGCAGCAACTGCGCCGGTCCTCGGGGGCGTTGTTCTTGAGCTGGGGTCCGTAGTTGTACGTCAGGACGGACTTGCCGTTTTCCATGAGTTCGACGCGGCCGTCTTTGTGATCGGTCCACGAGAACACAGCGAGGGCGAGGAGGAGACTAACCATTGGATGCCTTTCTGACTTTTTCTTCGTCGACTTCGACGCCGAGGCCGTGGCCGGTGGGGACTGTGAGCGCGCCGTCTCTGAGGGTGAAAGGGGTCTTCAGGAACGATCCGGCGAGGAATTGCAGGCCGTTCAAGGCGGCGGGGTACTTGAGGCCGTAGGCGGCGTAGAGGATCAGCGACGCAGCGAGGGAGACGTCCGGATCTGTGAGGCCGGAGCCGAGGAACATGAGCTTGTTGCGTTCGAGGTACTCAACCTGGCGGCGGGCATCGAACAAGCCTGCCGTGCGAGCGGGCTTCATGGCGGCGCCGTCGAGGCAGCCGAGCTTGTGGAACTCTTCGAGATCTCGGACGTTGACGAGGCCTTCATCGAGGAGGATGGGGAGGGCACCCTGCCTCTTTAGGGCGATGAGGCCGGTGAGGTGGTTCGGGGGGACGGGCTGCTCCAGGACGTTGACGCCGGCGTCCTTGAGTTTGGGCGTGACGGCGAGGGCGGTTTCGAGGTCGTAGCCTCCGTTGGCGTCGGCCCAGAGGAAACAATCGGGCGCGAAGCGGCGGACCGTTTTGGCGAGCTCGAGATCGAACTTGGGATCGGGGGCGACCTTGATGTTGAAGTGGCGGTAGCCTTGCTTGCGGCCGTCATGCATGAGGGCTTCGGCTTCGGCGATGGTCTTGACGTTGACGGTCCAACTGAGGGTGACGCGGGCGGCCGGCTTGCGATTCCAGAGGGCGGGGAGGGACTGTTTGGCGAGCTTGCCGGCGATGTCGTGAAGCGCGAGATCGATGCCGCACTTGGCGATGGGCATGCCGGTGGAGAACGAGGGCGAGATGGCCTTGTTCATGAGGGCGTGCGCGGCGGGGAGGTCCGTGGGGTTCTTGCCGATGAGAACGGGGGCGAGGTAGTTGCGAAGCGTGTGGGTGGCGGATTCCAGCGTCTCGTAGGACCAGGTGGGGATGGGCACGGACTGGCCCCAGCCCACTGTGCCGTCCTCGCAGGTGACCTTGACGAAGACGGCGGGGCGCTCCGGCTTGGTGAAGAACTTGAAGTAGCCCGTGACGGGGTAGACGAGGGGGAAGACCTCGATGCGCGTGATGGGCGGGCTCTGGGAGGGGGCGAGGGCCGCGAGGAGGAGGGTTCTGCGGGTCATGATGACTGAAATATGATACCGGGATTCACTTCGTTGTGTCGCCAGGGCGCATTCTCTGATACTTTATGGCCCATGGGCAAGGCCGTGTTGTTGCGCGAGATTGCCGACGCGATCGGCTGGCATATGGACGAGGGCGCGAGCTACCTGGACGCAGAGAGCGGCGAGGTGGTGTCGGTGAGCCCGGTGATGGAAGACTATGAGGAGCTTCTCGAAGAGGTGGAGGATGGGCTAGGCGAGCGGTTTCTGGCGCTGCCGGATCAGAGCGACCATGACGAGCTCGACTGGATGCGGGAGTTCGCGCTGGGGGTGAAGGACAGGCGCGTGGGGAACAAGCTGATGGATGCGACGGACCGGGCGCACCCGTTCCAGCGGTTCAAGGACCTGGCGCGGGATCTGGGCGTGATCGACGGCTGGCACCAGTTCCGGGCCGAGCGGCTGCGGATGGTGGCGCTGGAGTGGTGCAAGGAGAACGAGGTGGAGTGGCGCGAGGGGTGACGTGACATAATTTTCCTATGCGCCGTTCCTTCTCCCTTTGGGTATTCGCCGTCGTGATCACGCTGGCCTCGGCTGTTTATCAGCGAATGACGGGGCCGTCGTATCCATCTCGGGGGAAGGCGCAGCTGGGCGGGAGTGAGGTGGCATTCAAGCTGCCGCGCACGCAGGGGGATGGCGACGCGGAGGTGCGGGTGCCGGGGGCGGACGCAGCCGTGACGGGGCAGGTGTCGTGGAAGCGGTACAAGACGAAGGACGCGTGGGCGTACCTGACGATGGCTCGCGAGGGCGAGGAACTGGTGGCCCGGCTGCCGCATCAACCGCCGGCGGGGAAGCTGATGTACCGGGTGATTTTGCAAAAGGAAGACGAGCGGGTGACGCTGGGCGGCGAACCGGTGATCATCCGGTTCAAGGGCGAGGTGCCGCTGCCGGTGCTGATTGTGCACGTGATCTGCATGTTCGGCGGGATGCTGTTTTCGACCCGGGCGGCGCTGGAGTTCTTCAGTCCCGCGCCGGATTATTCACGGCTGATTCTGGTGACAGTTTTGCTGCTGAGTGTGGGCGGGCTGGTGCTGGGCCCGGTGGTGCAGAAGTACGCGTTTGACGCGTATTGGACGGGTTGGCCGTTCGGGACGGATTTGACGGACAACAAGACGGCGGTGGCGTGGCTGGCGTGGGTGATTGCGTGGTTGAAGGTGAGACGCGGGGGTGTGAAGGCCGGGGCGTGGGTGGTGGGGGCGGCGGTGGTGACGCTGGTGGTGTTTGGGATTCCGCACAGTGCGTTCGGGAGCGAGTTGAAGTACGAGTAGGGATTGTGGCTATCGACATTGACGACGGGCAGACTGAGATTCTCATTCAGAAGATGACCGAGTTGACTGGGGAGACGCCGGAGGAGGCCGTTCGGACTGCGGTGGCGGAACGGCACGAGCGGCTGCTCGGGACGGGTTCGGGGCGGTCTCGGCGGCACGATTTGAACGAGATTGCGCTACGGTGTGCGCGATTGCCGGTGATCTCGCAGATGAGTGACGATGAAATCCTCGGTTACGACGAGGATGGAGTGCCGACGCGGTGACGCTGGATACGTCGGCGATTGTTGCTGTACGTCAGGATGAGGCTGAAGCGGATGAGTTCCTGGCGTTGATCGACGAGGCGCCAAGGTGTTTGATCTCGGCGGTTTCGGTGCTGGCGGCGATGGTTTTGGATGGCCGGCGGGGTGGCAACCCAGGAGCGCAGATGGCCCAGTGTCTGATGAGGGCTTCGACTGAGACGGTGGCCTTTGATGATGAGCAGTTGGTTGTGGCCCGGCGAGCGTTCCGGC
>CAYVDY010000437.1:0-6169 GCA_964450255.1 uncultured Candidatus Solibacter sp.
CTCGGAATACCGGGACAGCACGAAGTGTTTTGACCGTCTGGCGAGCGTGAAGAGTTCGTTCTACGCGATCTCGCCAAGGCTCGGTGGAGTGGCCGAATACACGATGAAGACGGATACCGCGGCCACGCCGGGTGTTCCGAAACCCACGGCGGAGCGCGTTCAGGAACTGGCCCGGATGCACTTCGGTTTTGAATTCACCCCTGACGAGGTGGAGATCCTGCGCAACGCGGCCTCCGGTCAGAAGCGCCTGAGCGCCAGTAAGCAGCTCGATAGCCTGGTGGGGTTGATGGGCCAGGTGGTCGGCAATCATGTGGGCATCGGCTGGACGGGTACGACACACACTTCGGATTACACGCTGGTGACGGCGATGGGACCGGGTGCGGAGCGTTTCGCTGGCCTAATCCGCAATACGCAGGTCTTCCCGGCGCTGACCGAGCTGATGGATGTGAGGTTCCAGAATCCGTCGATGGAGCCGGCCAAGGCGAAGCAGTACCGCGCGGTAGCCGCGCTGCAGCGCCGGGAGAGGCCGGATTGGGCCTGACCTCCTCAGACCGCCTGCGCACGACCCTTTGCGGGATTCCGCTGAAGAATCCCGTGCTGGCGGCGTCGGGGACGTTCGCTTACGGGATCGAGTTCGAGAAGATTCTCGATCTGAACGCGATGGGCGGCTTCGTGGTGAAGGGGCTCTCGCGCGAGCCGATGGACGGCAATCCACCACCGCGTGTATGGGAGGCCGAGGCGGGCATGATGAACTCCATCGGCCTGCAGAATATCGGGGTGCGCGCGTTTGTGGCGGAAAAGCTGCCGGCGCTACGGCGTTTCGATACGGCTGTGTTCGCCAACGTGTTCGGCTACGCGATGGACGACTACACCGAAGTGGTGCGCGTGCTGGAAGATCACGAAGGGCTGGCAGGCTACGAGTTGAACGTCTCCTGCCCGAACACGAAGCACGGCGGCATCTTCTTTTCGAGCGATGCGGGTCTGCTGGGCGAGCTGGTGGCGGCGGTGCGCAAGGTGTCGAAACGGCCGGTGATCGTGAAGCTCTCGCCGAATGTCACGAAGATCGAGCCGCTGGCGCAGGCAGCTGAACAGGCCGGGGCCGATGCCGTCTCGCTGGTGAATACGTTCGTCGCCCTGGCCATCGACATCCGCACGCGCAAGCCGCGGCTCGGCGCGGGCTTTGGCGGGCTCTCCGGACCAGCCATCAAGCCGGTGGCGCTGCGTATGGTGTGCGAGGCGGCGCGGGCAGTGAAAATCCCGGTGATCGGTCTGGGTGGAACTGGCAGCGGAGAGGACGCGGCGGAATTTCTGATGGGCGGCGCAGCGGCAGTCGAAGTGGGCACGGCGACGTTCTGTGATCCCTGCTCGCCGCTGCGCATCGCGAGCGAACTCGATAAATTCCGGCGTGAGGAAAAGATCCCGAACGTGCGCGACATTGTCGGCACACTCGACTGGAAACGCTGATTCCGGCGGCTTGCCTCGTCCGCTCACGATATACTTTCTCTTCGCCCGGGAGTATATCGAGTCATCATGAAATTGCGGACCACGCCCGTCATTCTCGCGTTCATCGCCATGGGTTTCGCCGACGCGGTCGGCCCGTTCGTCAGCCTGGCAAAGAACGAATTCCAGCTCAGCAACACGGTGGCCAGCCTGATCCCGTTCGTGGGCTTCAGCATGTTCGGCCTGCTGTCGGTGCCCATGGGCATCTTCCAGGACAGGCGCGGGAAGAAGACCGTGCTGATGATTGGGCTGCTGGTCACGTTGTTCGGGCTGTTGAACGCCAGCTTCGGGCTGGATTCCTTCGGGCGCTTCCTGCTGACGGTGCTGCTTTCCGGCTGCGGCGCTGCCATCTTGCAGGTGGCCGGCAACCCGATCATGCGCGACGTCTCCGCGCCTGGGATGTATTCGCGCAATCTCTCTCTGGCGCAGTTCGCAAAGGCGATCGGCTCGCTCTCCGGGCCGATGATCCCGGTGCTGGCCGCCAGATACTTCGGCGCGGACTGGAAGGTGATCTTCCCCATCTACGCGGTCGCGCTGGCAATCACGGTGGTGGCCGTGGCCGGCTTGAAAGTGGAAGAGAAGAAGTTGGAGCATAGCGCGGCCACGCTCGGCTCGTGCCTGGCGTTACTGAAGAATGGCTACGTGCTAGCCATGGTGATGGCCATCTTCTTCTACGTCGGCGCCGAGGTGAGCGTCAGCGCCAGCATCCCGCTCTATCTCAAGGAGCGCTTCGACATCGACATCAACAAAGTGGGGCTGCTGGGCACAGGGCTGTTCTTCACGGCGCTCACCATCGGACGCTTCTCCGGCGGCGTGCTGATGAACTGGATGTCGCCGCGCAAGTGCTTCCTGGCCACGTGTGTGGTCTCGATCCTCGGGCTGCTGGGCCTCTTCCTGCCGAATCAGACAGCCGCCATCGCCAGCTTCTTCATCGTCGGCCTGGGCTTCGCCAACATCTTTCCGCTGGTGTTTTCACTTGCCGTGGAGACGATGCCGGAGCACACCAACGAGCTCTCGGGCTTAATGGTGACGGCCATCGTGGGCGCGGCCTTCGTGCCGCCGATCACGGGTTTCATGGCAGACCGGACCAGCGTGGAGCTCAGCTTCCTGGTGCCCCTGGCCGCCATTCTGTACATCACCTGGACCGCCATCCTGAACCGCAAGGTGGCAAGGAGCTAGACCGTGCAAGATTATTCCAACGACCCGCGCATCGTGATGACGCTCGATGCCGGCGGGACGAACTTCGTGTTCTCCGCGCTGCGGGCGAACAAGGCAGTGGTGGAGAGCTTCGCGCTGCCGTCGCACGCCACGGAACTGGACCGCTCACTGGCCACGATGATCGAAGGCTTCCGCCGCGTACAGGCTCAACTGCCGGAGCCGCCCGTCGCCATCAGCTTCGCCTTCCCCGCCCCGGCCGATTACTTCAACGGCATCATCGTGAGCCCGCGCAACCTGCCGGCGTATCGCGATGTAGCGCTGGGCCCAATGCTCGAAGACGAGTTCGGCCTGCCCGTGTTCCTGAACAACGACGGCGATCTGTTTGCGTACGGCGAGGCCGCCGCCGGCTTTCTACCCTACGTCAACGGCCTGCTGGCCCAAAGTGGCAGCCCCAAGCGGTTCCGCAATCTGCTGGGCTTCACGCTGGGCACCGGCTTCGGCGGCGGCATCGTCCGCGACGGCGAACTGCTGACAGGCGACAACTCCGTGGCCGGAGAAGTGTGGCTGCTGCGGCACAAGCTGGAGCGCGGGATCAACGCGGAAGAGGGCGCGTCGATTCGGGCCGTACGGCGCGCGTACGCCACCCTGACGGGCCTGACACTGGAGGAGACCCCGGAGCCCCGGATCCTGTTCGAGATCGCTGAGGGCCGCACTGAGGGCCACCGTGAGGCCGCTATGGAGGCGTTCCGCCGGCTGGGCGAAGTGGCCGGCGACGCGATCGCCGAAGCGTGCACTTTGATCGATGGACTGGTGGTCATCGGCGGTGGAATCGCCGGTGCGCAGAGCCAGTTCCTGCCCGCCATCGTGGACGAACTGAACAGCGCCTACACCGCGCCGAACGGCGAGCATTTCCGGCGCCTGATCCCCCAGGCGTTCAACCTGGAAGACCCGGCTCAGTTGGAGCATTTCCTGCGCGGGGAGACCAAGGAACTGCGGGTGCCCGGCAGCGGGCGCACGGTCCGTTTCGACGGACTGCAGCGCACGGGCGTCGGCATCTCGAAACTCGGAACCAGCGAGGCCACGGCCATCGGTGCGTATGCCTTCGCACTCACCCGTTTGACCAAAGGTACAGTCGCATGAAGAGCTGTTTCCTGCTTACGATAATGACGGTCGGCACGATGGCGGCTCAACCTTACACGCGCGGCATCGCCACGGCACGCTGTAGAAGCCTGATTGCGAACGGCCGTTCGATAACAACTGGATCTCCACCGCGTCGAAACCGGCGACCGCATCCTACTCGTTCTACATCGCCCTGGTGCCGAGTGACCGAGGTCAACCATGCCGATACGCGCGGCGAGCAACCCCGCATCGTAGTGGAGGGATTCAATGTGGCCCCCAAATAGCGAAGAGGCCGTGTGGCTGGGTGCCGCACGGCCTCGTTCAGAGGGGCTGCAAGGTGCTGGGACACCTTGCGGGGATGCAATTAAGTCAATGAAGACTTATGTGTTGATCCCATTATGCTCTTTCAGACCCCATTGTCGTCAACACCAAATTGCACGATTGGAGAAATTTTAATGTTTGGAGAGCAACCTAACGGGCTAACATGGCGTACTGTTTTGTCCGATACCTCCAGTGGAGAGTCAATGCCGATCCAGACTGACTACCTTCCGGCAGAGCGCCTGCCGCGTTCGCGCATTCTTGGTCAAGCCAGGCAGGTGGGTGAGAGCCCGGCGTTGATCGCGATGCTCGACACTACCCCCGGCATGTTGGCGCTGCTGAATCTGGAGCGCCAGATCATCTTCTGCAACGAGGCTTGCGCCAAGGCGGGCGGCCTGGAGCGGAAGGAAGACGCGCTGGGCATGCGGCCCGGAGAATTGCTGCGCTGCATCCATGCCACGGATTCACCCGGAGGCTGCGGCACTGGCGCATCATGCCGGTTCTGCGGCCTGATGCAGGCGCTGGTGATCGGCCAGCAGGGCCGCGCCAATTCGGGCGAGTGCCTGATGCAATGCAACGGCGACCAAAGAGACGTTTTTGCCGAGTTCGCCGTGGAGGTTAAGCCGCTGCCGCAACTGGGCGCCGGCTGGCAGTGCTATTCGCTCGAAGACATCAGCGACGAGAAGCGGCGGGAGGCGCTGGAGCGCACGTTCTTCCACGACATTCTCAACCGGGCCGGGGCTGTGCAAAGCATCTCGAGCATCCTGGCGGACGACGACATGCCCCCTCGCGAACGGGCCTCCTTCACCGGGATGCTCACCGTCTCCGCCCACGCTCTGGTGGACGAGATTCGTGGTCAGCGGACCCTGCTGGCCGCCGAACGGGGGGATCTCGCCGTGGAAAGCACCGGCTGCGTCTCGCTGGAACTGCTCACCCATGCCGCCGATGCCTGCCGGTCGTTCGGCATTGCGGAGGCCAAACGGGTCGTCATTGAGCCTGGCGCACAATCGATCCCCGTTCACACGGATGCGACGCTGCTAGGCCGCGTCCTCATCAATCTGTTCAAGAACGCACTGGAAGCCTCCGCCGCAGGCACGATTGTGACCGCCACGTGCACGGTGCCAGAGCCGGGCCTGGTCCGCTATTCCATCCACAGCGGCGCCGTCATGCCTGATCATGTCCGAGCCCACATCTTCCAGCGCTCATTCAGCACGAAAGGGTCCGGCCGCGGCCTGGGCACCTACAGCGTCAAACTCCTGACCGAGGGCTATCTGGGCGGTCGCGCCTGGTTCGAATCCGCCACCGCACACGGCACCACTTTCCACGTCGAACTCCCCGCCTGATCCGTTCGATTTTGCGAACGGGTTTCGCCCGTTGCTCGTATTCTGTTACAGGAGCAAATGGGAGCGGTATTCCCGCGTAGCGGCGCGTGTTACACTCGCCCTTGCCGGGCCCGTTTCGGTGCCCTATCGCGATGCTCGTCAATCGGAGTCAATACCGTGATTCTCGGCAAGTTCTGGAGCGCCATCCGCGCTCAAATCAACAAGATCGCCAATGTCTTCTGGGAGGCAGATCCCATCGCGCAGATGCAGTACGAGCACGATAGCGCGCTCGAACAGCTAAAGGAAGGCCGCCAGGGCCTGGAGATGTATCGGGGCCTCGTCGAACGGCTCACCCGCCAGGTAGCCACCAGCAAAGGCCACGTCCAGAAACTGGAGGCCGAGACCAAAGCCTATCTGCGCGCCGGCAACCGTGAAACCGCCGCCAAATTCGCCTTGGAGCTACAAAAGGCCAAGACGGAACTGGCCGGCCATGAGCAACAACTGCAGTTGCACGAGACCTCCTACGAGAACAACCTCAAGAAGATCAAACACGCCAGCGGCAAACTCGCCCAGGTGCGCGAGAACATCCAGAAATACGACGCCGAGCTCAAAATGAGCGCGGCCGAGGCGGAGATCGCCGCACTCTCCGAATCGTTCAACCTCAACGTCACCACGGATTTCGGCCAGATCGAACGCGTCCTCCAGGAGCGCATCCATCGTGTCCTGAAAATCCGAATGATAAGGCCCGATCA
>CAYVDY010000438.1:0-6164 GCA_964450255.1 uncultured Candidatus Solibacter sp.
TTCGTGCGGGGCTTTGGCCACTGCCGTGCAGCCAAGATGGCTCCTGCCTGCGGAGAAAGTCGCCACTTGTCTGGCACTCGCTGGTTTGAATGCAGTGTCGCATTGCAGGTGCCTTACTTAGTCGCACTAGGAGCAGTACGGAATGAAAGTCCGAAACATTGGCTGGGTCGTCCTGTCGTTGTGGTCGCCGAGCGCCTTCGCGGCCGCCATCAATCTGGGAGCCGCGAGCAGTTTTGCGGTTCTTGCAGGATCGACAGTGACCAATACCGGCCCCTCCACAATCTATGGGAGCTTAGGGGTCTCGCCGGGGAGCGCAATCACTGGATTCCCGCCGGGCTTGGTGAGTGGTGGAACGCTCCATGCCGCCGATGCCGTCGTGCTGCAAGCGCAGAGTGACCTGACCACGGCATGCAATGCAGCCGCCGGTCAGCTAGGCGGAATCGACCTGAGCGGCCAGCATTTGGGCGGACTGACGCTCACGCCAGGAATCTATGGCTTTGCGGCGTCGGCGCAGTCAACGGGGACGCTCACGCTCGACGCGCTCGGCGACCCGAACGCGATCTTCGTCTTCCAGATGGGCAGCACGCTGACCACTGCGAGCAACTCGACTATCGCTTTCATCAGTGGTGGTCAAGACGGCAGCCTCTATTGGCAGGTTGGCAGTTCGGCGGCTCTCGGGACAGGCACTGCCTTCGCTGGGAGCATTCTGGCGCTCACCAGCATTACGCTGAATACCGCCGCCAGCATCGATTGCGGACGGGCCCTGGCGCGCAACGGCGCAGTCACGATGGATTCGAATGGCGTCTACATGGGACGGGCGACTACAGAGCGGGAACCGGTGGCGGGGACGGGGGCGGCAGCCCTGTTCCCGAGCCTGGGACCGCTGCGTTGATCGGTATGGGCATTCTTCTCGGCCCAGTCACCTATTGGCCGCGCTCGCGGAAGCCAACGACTTAGAAGTCCACAAGGAGTACCAGCCCTCAAGCCCTGGGGCCGACAAGATGCCGAGTGACCATATACTGTCGTGTGACCACTCCCAACCAGTGGTAGCATTGGACTGGGCTGGTGCCGTCAGGTTCCAGCCACAGACGGAGTTGACTCGACGCGAACCCGTTGCGTTGCCCTGCGACCTGGAGGCGGCACGGTGAACGGCGGAGAAAGTTGGAACGCGATGGCATCTCCCGGCGCAAAATCACCCTCCACTCGATGGCTAGTTGAAAACGGACCAAGAGAGCTTGAGCTCCTTTTTCGGGCGATCGTCTATCACCCCTCCGCCCCCATCATCATCACTGACGACGACGGCAAGTCCAGGGATGCGAGCACCGGCGTTGGAAAACTGCTTGGGGTTCCACGGGACCAGATCATCGGCCGCCCGGTCGCCGATTTTGCGCCGGCCGACATTCAGCCACGAATCTCGGAGCTTCTGGCGGCCTTGCAGCAGAAGGACCAACTGGAAGGTACGCTGCGGCTGCTGGGACCGGATGGAAACCAGCGGGACGTGGAGTACGTTGCCAAAGGCAACGTGCTGCCTGTACGGCATGTCCTGGTACTTCAGGAAAAATCCACCCCGGCGCACGCGGAGAATGTGGACCAGGCGGAGAACGCAGCGATTCCGCTCTGGGTGCAGGATTACGCACTCTACTTGCTGGACGTGGAAGGATGCATTGCCGCGTGGTATGCAGGCGCCGCCCGCATCTACAGCTATCAGGCCGACGAGGCCATTGACCAGCACATCTCCATGCTCTATCCCGGCGACGACACGCTGAGGGCCAAACTGAAGGAAGAGTTCCGGCGGGCAGCAGCCGAAGGCCATACAGGGACTGAGGGGTGGCAGGCTCGCAAGGATGGATCCCGGTTCTGGGCCAATGCCATCACGATGGCACTCAAGAACGAGAACGGGGAATTGCAGGGCTTTGCCAGAGTGGTGCGCGACTTCAGCGACCGGCACGAGAAGGACGAGAAGCTCCGGCTCAGCCGCGCGCGGATGCGGCCTATCCCTCTGCAAGCGACCATCGCCGGCGTCGTTTCCGGTGAGTATGACCGCGTGCCCGAGGTGAATGACGCATTTCTCGAACTGGTAGGATACAGCCGCGAGGACTTGGCAGCAGACCCGCTCAATTGGCCCGACCTGACTCCTCAGGAATACGCTCCGCTCGATGAGTTGGCGCATGAGGAGAGTCTGAGATGTGGAGCCTGCACACCTTATGAAAAGGAGTTGATCCGCAAGGATGGGACGCGGGTCTCGGTCTTGATCGCCACGGCGGTATTGAAGATCTCCCCATTCAGGTGGATCACGCTGGTGCAGGATCTGCGCGAACGGGACCGGGTTGAGAGTGTGAACGAGGAGGAGTCTGATCTCAGCGAGGACTTCGGTGAGATTGTAGGTACCAGTGCGGCCCTGCGACGGGTTCAGCGGCAGATTGAACTCGTAGCACCCACCGACGCAAACGTGTTGATCCTGGGGGAGACCGGCACGGGTAAGGAACTGGTAGCGCGCGCCGTCCACCGGCTAAGCCCGCGCAAGAACCTGCCTTTCATTACATTGAACTGCGCGGCCATTCCAACGGGGTTGCTGGAAAGTGAGTTGTTCGGCTACGAGAGAGGGGCTTTCACTGGCGCCTTGTCCCAGAAGATCGGCCGATTTGAGATGGCCCATCGGGGCACGCTGTTCCTGGATGAGGTGGGCGACATTCCGCTGGAGCTTCAGCCGAAGCTTTTGCGGGCGTTGCAGGATAAGGCGTTCGAGCGGTTGGGCGGCACCAAGACGATCCCGATCGACGTCCGGCTGGTGGCGGCAACGAACCGCAACCTGACGCAGATGATGGGGGATAAGCTCTTTCGCAGCGATCTGTACTACCGGCTAAAGGTCTTCCCGATCACAACGACTCCATTGCGCGAGCACCCGGAAGACATACCGCTTCTCGCCCGGCACTTCACCAAGAAGTACGCCGCAAAGATGAGCAGGGAGATCGACAAGATTCCAGCGGAGACTATGCGCGCCCTGGTGAGTTGGAGTTGGCCGGGCAACGTGCGGGAACTCGAGAACTTCATCGAGCGCTCCGTCATCCTTTCCAGCGGGTCCACGCTTCGTGCGCCCGTGGCCGAAATTCAGCACGACGCCCCGGAGGCAGCGACCAGCGCCACGCTCGAGCAGGTAGAGCGGGAGCACATCCTGAAAGTGCTGCGAGAGTGTGAGGGAGTGGTCACCACCGCTGCCACGCGGCTGGGTCTGCACCGGACCACCCTGAACGCCATGATGCGAAAACTGGGTATCACCCGCAAGGACTTCTAACTCGGCAGCCGCCATCTCGAAGGTGAACGGACCTCGCGATGGCGGCTGCCGTGGGACTGCCTGTAGTGATACGGGCCCTAGCGGGCGATGGCCTTGTAACGATGCTCGAAATCTGTGACCTGGCGCTCGGCTTCGTCTTTGGCAAGACCGTAGCGCTCCTGGATCTTGCCCACGATCTGGTCCCGGCGTCCGGCAACCACATCGAGATCATCGTCTGACAGCTTGCCCCACTTTTCTAGCATGTTGCCCTTGAATTGCTTCCAGTTCCGTGCGAGTATGTCGTTGTTCATTTCTTTGCTCCGGTTCTTTGACTCAGTACTTCATCGGATCATGCCCAACATGTACGCCACGAGCAGCACCACCAGAATGGTGCTCAACCCGATACCCGCGCCTCCACGGGCACCCCATCGGGTGTGCCCGTAATAACCGCCGCCGGCGCCCAATACCAATAGCAAGATGATAAGCAGTATCAACATCGTGAACCTTCCTTGTCTTTCTCCGATAATGGATTCGCGGCCGGCTGGCGCCCTATTCCCGTTTGCCTGCGATTAACAGCACCACACCGGCGATCAGCGCCGCTGCACCCGCGATCGGCGGCACCGGAACACTGTGTGTCTTGTCCCGAGTGGCCTGAATAGGCCCGAGGTCAATCACCTTTTCCCTGGTCGTATAGGTGAATCCTCCCCACGCCAGCCCGAATAAACCAAGTCCAATCAAAACCATCCCAATCGTCTTTTTCATGGCGGCCTCCTTTGGCGGCGGTAGTTCGCAATGGCGCTGCGTTCGGGCAGCCGCCACTTTCCTGGTGCGTAGTGATCAACCGTGCGTTGCGCCGGTTCAACTACCTCTCAAACGCCTTTTTGATGTCGCCGATCATGGCCTTAATCCTCGCGGCGAGCTTCTCGTTTTCTCCTTCGGCCTCCCGGTTGGGATTGTTCGAGGCCTGTCCCACTTTTGCCCTCACGTCACCATGGAGTTGGTAAAGCTTACCTTTGATCCGATGCGTTGTGCTCAGCTTCATCTGGTTCTTCCTCTCTTCTTCTCTGATACGCGTGGCTACCTGCCCCTAACAGATCCTGCCTAGGCGACCCGAGCTTGCCGGCCGCCGGGCGGCCCGTGCCGCCTGGGCAAGAGGACGAAATATCCTGAGCGCCTGTCTGCCGCAGCAGATCCCTGGCACGACCGATCTCGTCTGATGTGGCGCAGCGAATGGAGAGCAGCACTCCGCCGGCCTTGAGTTGATGCGCGTACCGCCTCGCCTTGGATTCCGAGATTCCCATGCGAAGGAATGCGACGAGGAGACCGCCGAGGGCGCCGCCCACGCTCATGCCGGTAAGGGCGACCATCAAAGGGCCGGCGGCAATAATCGGGCCGACTCCGGGAATCGCCAGAACTCCGATCCCGGCCAGCAGGCCAAGGGTTCCACCAATCGCTCCGCCGGCGGCTGCTTCGCCCGGGGACACCTCAGACGCCTTGCAGGACTTCTCACGATAGAGTCGTTCAGAACCTTGTTGATCGGGGACCAGGACCGAGATGTTGCCTTGGGAGAAGCCGGCTGCAATCAGGTCTCCGACGCTCCGAAGTGCGTGATTGCCTGTGCGGCAGATGCCGAATACCGCAACCTGCGTGACTGACATCCGGGCATCGGCATGGAGGGTTATGGTGGCGTCATTCATAAGCGAACCTCCCGTTCTGCCTCACGTGCTCCGGTGATCTGGACGACTTGCACACACCCTCCACCGCACGTGGAGGGCCAGACTGATGGAGCCGATGGAGCCGTGTGCCGGGTCTAGCGAACACCCCGCAATCTCAGTGTCCGGATCATTGGCTATCTGATTGGAGATAGAGATCCATCCGTCCGCTCTCATTCGGACGCGGCTCCGGCGGTGGCCGCATTTGGTCACCTGACCGCATTTCGTTAATCAGCCGCGGTGCCGCCCCAGGGCGCGACCCCGGGCCGATTGAGTACCCGGGTCAATATCCGCACCGAGATGCAACGTCCGAACCCGTTTGGTCTTTCTCATGCTGCTAACGGCTATCCGACGTCGAAACGAGGGAACAGTATGAAGACTCTAAGATCGTGCGCATTCCTGCTGGCCGTGGCGCTTGCCTGGACTCCCATCGGGTGCTCGACAACATCCACGAAATCAGCAGACGTGTTTGTCAGTATCCGCACTGCCCTGGATCAGCATGGCCTCAAAGACGTGACGGTCAGTCAGGATCGCGGGAAAGGCGTCGTGACTTTGGGCGGACGCGTAGCAGTGGACAGCGACAAGCTGCAAGCCGAGTCCATCGCGAAGTCCATCGCGGGCTCCCAGGTTGTGTCGAACCAGATCGCGGTGATTCCGCCGGGCAACGAACGCGACGCCAGAAAGGTGAACTCGGAACTGGATAAGGGTATCGAGAACAACCTGAATGCGGCTCTCATCATGGAGAAACTCAACAAAGACGTCAAGTTCTCCGTCACAAATCACGTGGTCACCCTGACTGGTGAGGTCGATTCTCCATGGAAGCGGGCCCGGGCCGAAGATGCCGCCCTCGCCATAGTAAACGTGAATCAGGTGGTCAACCAGCTTCAAGTGAAGAAGCAGAAGGCCACCTCGTCAAACTGATTTCGGCTCAACCGGTTAGGAAGAACAAGCGTGTCACGATGACCAAAACAGAACTCAACGAATTCCGAGCGTCCCTGGAGAGAAAACGAACTGAACTGGGCAACGGAGGCAGAAGCCGCGACGTTCTCGCGATCGAGACCAGTTCAGATGAGATGGACCGAATCCAGCGCGCCAGCGAGCGCGAATCCGCGATTGACAAGCTGGAGCGCAGTTCCAGCCGGATGGGCGAGGTTCGAGCTGCACTGCGCCGGCTGGATGAG
>CAYVDY010000439.1:0-6159 GCA_964450255.1 uncultured Candidatus Solibacter sp.
TGACCGTCGGCCTCGGACCAGAAATCGACGCCCTCGACGCCCTTGATCTTCTGCACGTAATATTCTCCGTTGAAGAGGTTGGCGTCGATCCACTGCCTGCCGTTCTCGAACAGGCGCCGATACTCGCTGGCAGCGGCGTTGTCTCCGACTTCGCGCGCCATCTCCTCTCCGGCGCGCAATCCGGCCAGATAGTAAACGCCGCACTGAGGGTTCGGCCCATAGAACTCCACGTCGTAAGTGTTGTGCTGGACGCCCTCCAGGACGCCATCGCGATCGGCATCCCACCCGCCAGGCACCCACGCGAATTCGAGCGCCTTCTTCACGCGCGGCCACATCGCGCGCAGCCACTGCGTATCGCCCGAGAGACGCCAGTCGTGATAGACCTTCACGATCTGGCCCATCTGGCCGTCGGCGGCGGCGAAGCCGGAACGCTTCTTGCCATCTGGCAGCGACTGGCGGAAGTGCATCGCGCCGGCGTCGTCCAGGGAATAACCGAAGGCTGCTTTGCGCAATGACCGCGCCAGCGTGGGGAACAGCCAGTTCGTCGTGGTCTCGTAGTTCCAGACATGCGTGCAGTTGCCGTGGCAGCAGCCGGACTTGTCGTGTACGCCTTCAAAACCATGGAACTCGCCGTCGGCCGTGCGGAAGCAAGTGGTGCTGACGAGCGTGGAGAGGTTGGCCGAGGCTGCCTCTTTCACGGGCGACGGAAGCGTAGACGCGCGCAGCGAAGCAGCGAACTGGCGCGTGTACTTCTCCAGTCGCGGCAAGTTCGCGGCGGCATATTCCACTGCTCTCCAGGCGCTGGAAAAGCGCTGGCAATAGTGGTTGCCGATGACAGTTTGCTCGTCGCCCTTCGGCGCGGACCAGCCGCAGCGCGCGGGTGTTCGATTCGGAAATCGCCACGCGAGGATGAACGTGAATTCGGCCTGAGCGCCCGGCGCGATAGTGCGCGAGAGACAAAGAGAGCCGACCGCGTTGCGAGCCTCTGGCTCCGGGCCTAGCTCGCCATCAGCGGAGAAATCGTCCCAGAAGAGCATCGGTGAATTCCACCAACGGCCCTTGGGCCAACCGCGCAGCGACGACACGCGCGGCTCTCCGGACAACATGCCCGCCAGCGCGAACTCCCCCTTCAACGCGTGATCGGTAGCAAGACCGGGATTGCTCATCACCAGGCCTTCGAGGTTCGAGCCGCGCGCCGATTCGCTGACACGGCCGTCCGTGCCGCAGGGGTTATCGATCGACCACGCGATAGAAACCTGAGCCGCGCTCTTGCCCGGATTCGTGACGCGATAGCGCAGAAACGCAACGGGCAACCCGGAGTCTTCCGCGTCGAGCGGAATGAAGGGAGTGAACGCTTCGAGCGATACCTTCACCGGCAACTTCGCATCACGGAAGTCGATGCGGGCCAGCGGGAACTCACCCGTGAACGTTGCCGAAGCCAGGCGCGAAAGCCCTGGCGCGTTGTTGGAGCCCAAGCCGGAGCTGCCTTCGTACGGAGGCAACATGCGAGATTCCAGCACTCGCGTCACGGGCTTGGCGCTGCCGCTGCGGACCCAGATGGAGGGGAACGCGTAGTTGGGCGAGTTCCCTTTGTCGGGCCGATTGAAGATCTCCCAATCGCGCAACTGCCCACGCCCGCCGAGGCTCAGGCTGCCCGCCCCCACTCCGCCCAAGGGGAAGGCGAGCATCGCCAGATTGCGTCCGGTAAAGACGCGCGGGTAGTCGGACGGAGGAGCCGTCGCGGTCGGGGGGAGCGGCTTTTCCACGATGGCGGGCGCAGCGCCAGCCACGGCCACCTGCTGCAAAAACTCACGGCGTGCGGGTTGTCTGGGATCGTCGTTCATTGAGAGATACCTCGTGATAGTGCAACGGAAATGCCGCGCGTGTTGTTCTTCGCGACGGCGCAGTAGAAGTGATAGAGCACACCGTTGCGAGTAACGATGGAAGGTTTATGCGCGTACTTTTCATCGATGGAGCCGGGCGCGCCAACGTCGATGGATACGCCATCGCATTTTTCGAAGTGAAGCAGATCCGGCCCGATCGCGAGCACGTCGCGCGCAACACCTTTGCGGTCGAGACCGAAGTAGAACATCGCCCACTGCTTGCCGTATTTCAGCACGCAGGGATCGCTGGCAAATTTCTCATCCGGGCTACCAGCAGAACCGTTGCGGAGGAGCGGGTTGGTAGGATTGCGAGTCCACGTTCTTAAGTCGCGCGAAGTAGCGACGCCAGTTTGTTCGTGCCAGGATTTTTCCGCTGTTTTGGCGTTGTAGAAGAGGTAAAACGTGTCGTTTTCGTGCACCAGACAGGGTTTGTAGAGGCCGCCGCGTTCCCATTCGGCGCCGTCTTCGGCACGAAGGATCGGCGCATCGAGTTGCCACTTGCGCAAATCGGTAGACCAGCAAAGACCAATCACCGCGGGGCCTTGTTCGTAACCGGCATTCGGATACGCGTGATAGACGCCGAGGAATCGTCCGTTGAACTTCTTCAGCGTGCCCTTTGCGCGGATGTCGTTCTCCCGCACGATCCAGTTCAGCGCGACGTTGTAGCGGAAGAGTTCGCTCTTCGGATCGCGGCCGACGATCAATCCCTCCGACTTCCAATCGAGCAGGTTCGATGACGAGGCGAGACCGGTTTGATAACCGATGCCGTCGAACGCGATGAATGTCATGTGGAAGCGGCCGTCGTGGTGGAACACGAACGGACAATCGACTGCTTTTTCATCAAACGCGCCGGGCGTGCCGGAAGCAGCAACGACGAGACGATTCACTTTGTGCGGAGTGCGCAGATCAAGCGGAATCTCAGCAGCGCGCGAAGGGGCGAGGGCGGCGGCGAGAAAGTGGCGGCGATTCATCTTGCACTAGGATAATGGAATGCTCCTCGTTCTGGCGTTTCTATTCCTGTGGCAAGAACCGCCGCAAGAGACAGGAAATTTTCTGCCAACGGATCTGGTGGAGGTCGTCACGCTCGATCCGAGCGTGAAGCTCGACATCCGGTATGCGTCGTCGAACAACTTCATGGGACGGCCCTTCTATCAGCAGGCGCGCGCATTTCTGCAACGTCCGGCAGCGGAAGCATTGGTACGAGCGCACAGGCGTTTAGAGAAAGACGGCTACGGCATTCTGGTGCACGACGGATACCGGCCGTGGTCGGTGACGAAAGCGTTCTGGGATGCGACGCCGGCGAACAAGAAGGACTTCGTGGCGAATCCGGCACGCGGCTCGCGGCACAATCGCGGATGCGCGGCGGACATCACGCTGTATGAACGGCGCACAGGTCAGGTTGTCGAGATGACGAGCGGCTATGACGAGATGACGGAGCGCGCGTATCCAGACTACACTGGCGGAACGCCGCAGCAGCGCAAGCTGCGGGATCTGCTGCGCGCGGCGATGGAAGCGGAAGGCTACGTGGTCTACGAGTACGAGTGGTGGCACTTCGACTACAAAGACTGGCGGCGCTACCGCATCGGCAATCTCAGCTTCGAATCCTTGCCACCGGCGCGTCCACACTAACGCGGCCGGTGCGTTCCAGCCAGGTGCGGAACATGAGCGCGAAGTTGGCGACGTCCTTCGACGACTGCAAGTCCTCGATGGAGTAGCGCATCTTGCGCTTCCAATTCGGGTACTCCCAGGTTGTGCCGGGCAGATTCTGCTGATCGATCTCTTTGGTGAGATCTTCCTGATTGAGGAGCATCAGCAGAGACGGCGTGCGCACGAGATAGCCGATGACGGCGTTATGGAGTTCGCCGGTGAGTTCCGTCCAATCGGCGGCCTCGCGCGGAAATGTTTCCGGCAGTAGACCGTCGCGGACGAGGGCCTCGATCATGCGGAGTTTTTCGTCGCGGCGTTCGGCGATCTGACGCTGATAGAGAGCGTCGTCGTTGAGTTTACCGGCGGCGCGGCGCGCTTCGATATCGCGTCCTGCCCAGAAACCGGCGATGGTGGGCAGATCGTGCGTGGTGGAGGAGACGAGCGCGTTGCGCGGGTAATCGGCGGGCGGCAGCGGTTTGCCGTCGTGGCCCTTCTCGAAGTAGAAGAGCTTGTAGCGCAACATGCCGTAGTGTTCCATGGCGCCGCGCAGTGCGGGCGGCACCGTGCCGAGATCTTCACCAACAACGAGGAAGTGGCCGCGCAGGCTTTCGAGCGCAAGAATGCGGAGCAGATCCTGCCAGTGTTCGTTGACGTAAGTTCCGTGCGCGGCGGTGAGGCCATCGGGAATCCAGAAGAGACGGAAGAAGCGCATGACGTGATCGATGCGCAGCGCGCCGCCGTGGCGGGCGTTCTTGCGGATGGTCTCGACGAAGAGGCGGTAGCCGTTCTCGCGGTGCGTTTCTGAGTTAGGCGGAGGAAATGCCCAATCCTGTCCTTCCGGCGCGAAATCATCGGGCGGTGAACCAACTCTGCAGCCGTTGACGAAAAAGGGGCGATACGCCCAGAGATCGCTGCCGCAGCGATCGGTGGCAAGGGCGAGATCGTGATAAAGCCCGATGGGCATGCCGAGTGAACGGGCTTCTTTCTGCACCGCGTCGAGTTGGAGGTCGATCTGCCACTGCACGTACTTGTGGAAGAGGACGCGGCGCCAGTGGCGCTGAGCGAAGTCGCGCGTTTCAGCGGATTCGGGATCGCGGTATTCGGCGGGCCAGTCTGGCCAAATCCAAAGATCGCGATTCTGCAGGTGGAGGACTTCGTCGAGAGCGCAGTAGGTGGCGAAGCGATCGAGCAGATCTCCTTCGGCGGCGGCCCACTTGCGGAATGCGCGAGCGCGCGGCGTGGCGGGCGTCCATTCGTCGCGCAGAAAGCGGCGGAAGAGCAGTCGGAGGATGCCGCGCTTCAAATGAGAGATGCGCTGATAGGCGACCTGATCGGAGGCGCGGAGGTCGGCGAGTTCCGTTTGAAAGCGCGGCCCGGCGACGATGCGTTGGGCGGGCTCGCAGAGGTGGAAGTCCTCGATGGTCTCGATATCGAGGTAGAGCGGATTGCGGTAGTAAGACGAGAGCGGGAGATAAGGGCTGGTGTTGTATGGCTCGCGGTTGTGCAGGGCGTGGAGCGGATTCAGCGCGACGAAGCCGGCGCCGAGCTGGTTAGCTACCCAGGCGGTGAGCGCGGAGAGATCGGTGAAGTCGCCGGCACCCCAATTGCGATCGAAGCGAAGACCGTAGAGACTGACGGCAAGGCCGGCAGCGAGACCGCCGGTGCGGAGTTTTTCGGGGAGCCAGGCGCGCTCGGGCGCGACGATGACTCGCTGGTTGGCTCGGATGTCTTCGGCGTCTGGGGACTTCAGCACGATTTCGAGATCGTGGTAACCGAGGCGGAGTGGAACTGGAAGCGGGAGAATTTGGGTGTTCGTCTTGCCGGGCGCGGCACGCAGGTTGGCGAGATGGAGATCGCGGCGTTCGGCCCAACCGTCTTCCCAATAGAGCGCGAGGGCGACGGTGGTATCCGCTCCGCACTCGGGCGGGATGCGCAGGGTGACGTGGGGAGACTCATCTTCAATGCTCAGGACGGTAACGGGATCTAGCGGCTGTTTCGCCCGCTTCTGCTGGTGCTGCTGAACGGACGCCGCCAGAGTCTGGGGCGTCGAGGTGTCGAAGCCGAACGACGACAGGATGGCCAGGATGGCAGGCTCCCCGGTGACGTGATGGCGGCCCCAGATGTCCCAATACTCGGTGTCGATGCCGTATTCGAGGCACAAGGGGGGCAGCAGTTCGGCGAAGGAGATGGTCATGGACTGTCTTTTATTCTAGCTGGCGCGGCATGGGATAATCTCTGAAGAGGGGACATGGAAAACAAAATCCGCGAGAACCAGATCGAACTCGGCGAACCGCCGGCCGGGCTCTACGACCACATCGACAGCGAGATCGCGCCGGGCGCGAACGAAGGCATCCTGCTGACCACGGTGGACAGCCTGATCAACTGGGGCCGGAAGAACTCGATCTGGCCGATGACGTTCGGTCTGGCTTGCTGCGCGATCGAGATGATGGCGATGAGCGCATCGCGGTTCGACATCTCAAGGTTTGGGGCCGAAGTGTTTCGCGGGAGCCCCCGGCAGTCCGATCTGATGATCATCGCCGGGCGGGTGTCCAACAAGATGGCGCCGGTGGTGCGGCGGCTTTACCAGCAGATGCCGGAGCCGCGGTGGGTGATCTCGATGGGGGCCTGC
>CAYVDY010000440.1:0-2485 GCA_964450255.1 uncultured Candidatus Solibacter sp.
TGATCCAGGTTGCTGATATCTGCATGAATACCAAGGGGTTTATCTGCCAGATTTTTGATAGTGAGTTTTACCGAGCTACGTTTTCCTGGCGTAAGTTGGATGTCAGAGATGGCAGGCCAGATACTGAGAGATTGCTCGGGAATGATGAGAGTTGGTTCTTTGTTAGGAAATGCTGCAATGACAGGAGTAGTAAAGAGCAAAGATACTATCTCAAAAATGCAGAGCAACGATAAAAAATATTTCATAGTTAATAACTCGGAACAATGGTATAAAGAATGGTATTCGTATAGGTGCCGGCTGGTTTGGTAGCATTGCGGCCGGCCCCTCCCCGGCGCATACTTCTCCCCCGCCATCCTCGTCGTCGTCACCTTCATCGTGCTCTACGCCTGCTTCGCTTGAGCCGCCCCGCGCTATCATCAAACTAACTGTGCTGGTTTCCATCGACCAAAATCCCAAGCGACCGGCCTGGCTCAAAGCCGCCGCTCCCGTCGGCGACAACTTCCGCCAGCTCAAGAGCCTGGTCGAGCGCCTCCAGCTTCACACTGTCTGCGAGTCCGCCGCCTGCCCCAACCTGGGCGAGTGCTGGAATCAGCGCACCGCCACCTTCATGATCCTGGGCAACTTCTGCACCCGCCGCTGCGGCTTCTGCGCCGTCCAGAAAGGCGAGCCCCTCGAAGTCGATCTCGACGAGCCCCGCCGCGTCGCCGAAGCCTGCGCCGCCCTCGAACTCCGTTACGCCGTCATCACCAGCGTGAACCGCGACGACCGTAAAGACGGCGGCGCCGGCCTCTTCGCCGCCACCATCCGCGCCATCCGCGAACGCATCCCCGGCTGCCGCGTCGAAGTCCTGGTCCCTGATTTTCAGGGCTCCCGCGAGGCCATGGCCACCGTCATCGACGCCCGCCCCGACGTCCTCAACCACAACATCGAAACTGTCCCCCGCCTCTACAAACAGGTCCGCCTCGGCGCCCGTTACGAACGCTCCCTGGAGATGCTCGCCTACGCCAAATCGCTGGCGCCGGACATCCCCACCAAGTCCGGTGTCATGGTCGGTCTCGGCGAAACCAACGAGGAAGTGGCCGCCACCCTGCGCGATCTGCGCGCCCACCACGTCGATATCGCTACCATCGGCCAGTACCTGCGCCCCACGCCCAAGCACCTGCCCGTGCTGCGCTACGTCACGCCCGCCGAGTTCGCCGAATACAAGTCCGCCGGCCTCGCCTTGGGCTTCCAACACATCGAATCCGGTCCCCTCGTTCGCAGCAGTTATCACGCCTCGGAGGCACTCTAACCTGGCACTCACACCTGAACTTCTCGACGGCGGCATCTGGCGCATCCCGCTCCCCATGCCCTTCGGGCCGCCCTTCGTGAATGTCTACCTGCTGCCCTGTCCCGGCGGCTGGATGCTCATCGATACCGGCCTCGACACCCGCGAATCGGCCGAAGCGCTCGCCGAAGCCATGGCCGGATTCGGCGTCGAGCCCACCCAACTTCGCCACATCGTCCTCACTCATCTTCACCCCGACCACAGCGCCCGCGCCAGCCATCTCCGCGATATCAGCGGCGCCACCGTCTGGATGCACCAGGCCGACGCCGAGTTTCTTCAGCGCCTCAAGTCCACAACCGAGCCCTACGATCTGCTCGACGAGGCTATGCGAGAGGCCGGCACGCCCGAGCCCACCCGCGTCCAGGTCCGCGCCAGCTACGAGAAACTCGCCCAGCTCTTCCCCATGCTCAGCCCAGACGCTCTGCTGGAAGATGGACAGACGCTGGAAAGCTGGATCGGCCCGCTCGAAGTCCTCTGGACTCCCGGCCACGCCCCCGGCCACTGCTGCCTCTACGCCCGCGACGCCAAGCTCCTCTTCGCCGGCGACCACGTCATCGACGACATCACCCCCCACATCGGCTGGCTCCCCGGTGAGGACACGCTCGGCCAATACCTCGCCACCCTGGACCGCCTGGATCAGCTCGACGTCGAGCGCGTCCTCTCCTCCCACGGTCTCCCCTTCGGAGGCCTTCGCGAGTGGACCCAGCGCGTCCGCGAACACCACGCCGGACGCACCGCCGAGATCCGCCAACACCAGGCCGACGGCGTAACTCTAACCGACGATCTGGTCCGCCGCCTCTGGACCCGCGAACTCCGCCCGCTCGATTACCAACTTGCCCTCACGGAAGTTCTGGCCCATCTGGAACACGCCCGCCGCTGATCTCGTATCTACAGGCAGGAGACGTCCCATGGTGAGCTTCCTGCTTTTCTGCATACTGGCTGTCCTGTGCTGGCCCCTCGCACTGATCGCTCTGATCCTCTACCCGCTCATCTGGCTCATCCTGCTGCCGTTGCGCCTGATCGGCGTAGTCGTCGGCGGCGTGTTCGAGTTGATTGGAGCCCTGTTCGCTCTCCCCGCCAGGATGTTGAGATGAGCTACGCGTAGCTCGACACCGCCACCAGATTCCGGGCCGAACGCTCCGCCTCCGCCCTGGCTGT
>CAYVDY010000440.1:2495-6155 GCA_964450255.1 uncultured Candidatus Solibacter sp.
TTCGGGGACGGTCTACTCAATTCCCAATTGTTTGCCGCCGCCCACCTACGCGTAGCTCGACACCGACCCTAAATTCCGCGCCGACCTCTCCGCTTCCGCCTTCGCCGTATACCCGCTCTCCCGGAACGCCTTCAGCGGTTCCTCCGCCATGCCCTTTATCTTCCGCCACTCCCGCAGCAGCGGCCGCACGTCGGTGAAGAACGCCTCCCGCAGGCACTCCTCGGCGTCCATCAGCGCGCCGTTCTTCTGGTGCACCGCCAGCGCCGCATGATCCACCAGCGCCGCCTTCAGATACAGCTCCTGAGCCGTGCACGCCGTCTGGATCATCTCCTCGATCTTGTTCTTCAGATTGTGGCTCTGGTCCACCATGTAGGGAATATCCGGCGTCGTGCCCGTCTCCCACGCAAAGTGGCAGATCTCGTGGAAGATCCGGAACACCTGATACGGGTCAATCGAGCCCAGCGTCAAATCGTCGTCCGCATAGCGCCGGTCGTTGAAGTGGAACCCGCCCAGCATGTCCTCGCTCAGCAGCCACGCCACAATCTGCTCGATATTCTGCGCCTGGTAGTGATGGCCCGTGTCCACCAGCACCTTCGCCCGCGGGCCGCACTGCTTGCACAGTACATAGGACATGCCCCAGTCAGCGATGTCGGTGTGATAGAAGGCAGGCTCGAACGGCTTGTACTCCACCAGCATCCGCTGGTTGCCGCTCAGCGCCGCATGGGTCGCCTGCAACCCCTCTGTGAACCACTGCTTCCTGGCCCGGATCGAGCCGGTGCCAGGGAAATTCGTCCCATCGGCAAACCACAGCGACAAGTCGCGCGACCCGCTGGCGCGCTGGATTTCCACGCAGTCCAGAATGTGCGAAAGCGCCGTCCGGCGCACCTCCGGATCCGGATTGCCCAGCGAGCCGTTCTTGTAGCACTGATCCTGGAACACATTCGGATTGATGGCGCCGATGCTCACGCCGTTCGCCCCGGCCACCTTCAGCACCTCCGGCACATCGGCCACTCCCTTGGCGAAATCCCAAAGAACGTGGACTGCCACGGTCGGACAGCACCCGGTGAACTGGTTTACCTGGCCGGCGTCCGCAATCTTCTCTGGCGTATTCGTCGCCGCGCCGGCTTGAATGAACTTGCCGAAACGGGTGCCCGTATTGGCGAAGCCCCACGACGGCAACTCGACGGCAAAGCGGTTCAGTGCCTGGATGGCAAGATCGGTCTGGGCGGATGAAAGAGGCATGAAATGTAGTCCCCGCGCGCATTATATCGGAGAATATTCCCCCGCGTCCCGCACTACCCCGGTGTGAGGCTGGTAGTTCATGAATCGCAATGATGAAGCCACGGTCGATGTCATCGACCTCAGTGAGTACGACGCCGAGTTCCAGCGCGCCTCGTCGCAGGCGCCGCGGGACAGCTATCAGGAGGAGATCCCTGATGGATTCTATGATGCCCGCGTGGAGGACGTCACGCTAAATCGCGTGCAAAGCTCCGGCAATCCCATGGTGATCTGGCGCCTGCGCATCCTCGGTCCGCAGCACCAGGGCCGCGCCATCAGCAAGGTCCGCATCATCACGCAGAAGACCGTCGGCTTCCTCAAGGACGATCTCCGCAAGCTCGGCATCGAGATCGGCAGTCTGAAGGAACTGAATGGGCGCATGGACGAGATGGTCGATCGTCACATCGGCATCATGAAACGCCCCCAGCCGGACCGCCGCTGGACCGATGTCTATTTCGTCCGCCCCCGTGCCGAATCCGCCCCGCGCGAAGGCCGCGAAAACATCGAACTCGAAGACGACCTTCCGTTCTGAGCGCGCCGTTCCGATCCGCCCGCTACGAACCGCGGCCGTGAGGGGGCGGTGCGTTTACCCGCCGGCGCCAATCTCCTCCGCTTACCGCCAGTGCTCAATTCGCAGGTGGCCCGGAACCAGTCCTAAGCCCGGCTTGGGGCCACAAGCTGAGATGCACGTTGTCGTGCGGCGCATTGTGTCCCCGAGATGACTGACTACTGACAAGCGCTAGAATGAGGCTATGAAGACGGCTAGATACGTCCATTTGCAGGAAGGCGAGTTGTGGCTCGGATACCTCGAAGACTTCCCGGACTATTTAACGCAGGGCGAAACCGTGGCCGAACTTGAGGAAAACCTTCGGGACCTCTATCGAGACCTTACCAGTGGCGAGATTCCCGGCATCCGCAAAGTGGCCGAGTTGTCCTTCGGATGAAGAGAGCCGACCTCATCCGGAAACTCGAGGATGCCGGATGCTCGCTCATCAGGCACGGCGGGAGGCACGATTGGTATCGGAACTCGGAATCCGGAGTCTCTCAACCCGTCCCTCGTCATCGGGAAATTAGCGAATCGCTCGCAAAGCACATTCTGAGAAAACTTGAAACGCGTCAAGAGTGAAAGTGATTAGTGCGCCCAGTCGCCGACGACGCGGCGAGTCGACATCGAGCCAAGCGAGTTTCCGGTATCGCGGTTTCGGGCCCCAATCGCAATGCCCGCCGGCATCAAACCCCGTTGTGGCGAAGCTCCGCCGCATACCGCCGGTGCTCAATCAGCAAACACCGGTTCTGCACCACCATCAACCCCGCGGCCCGAGCCCGCTCCGCCGCCTCGTCGTGCATCACATCCAACTGCAGCCACAGCGCCTTCGCCCCGATCGCGATCGCCGAATCCGCAATCCCCGGCACAAACTCAGGCCGCCGGAAGACGTTCACGCAATCCACTTGCTCCGGAATGTCCTCCAACCGTGCGTAGCACTTCTCACCCAGAACCTCGGTCTCCTGGGGATTCACCGGAATAATCCGGTAGCCAGCCCGCTGCATGTACGCCGAAACATCGTAGCTCGGCCGGAACTTGTTGGCCGACAATCCCACCACTGCGATCGTCCGGCAGCTCTTGAGTATTTCCAGTTCGGTGGACATCTCTAGCTTTCGAGCTTCAGGAGTTTCCGGAACCGCTCCACTTCTTTGTAATCCAGATGCCGGTACTCACCTGTGCGCAGCGGCCCCATCTTCAGGAATCCGATCTGCACACGCCGCAGCTTTTCCACCAGTCTGCCGCAGTGCTTGAACATCAATCGAATCTGGTTCTGCCGGCCCTCGGTCAGCCGCACTTCATACCAGGGATTCGTCGCATCCTTAATCAGCTTGATCTTGGCTGGCGCGGTCCGCCGTCCATGCAACGCGATGCCGCTGGCGAAAAGGCTCATCTGGTCTTCGGAGAGGTGCCCGTTGGACTTCACCAGGTAAACCTTCTCCACGTGTCCGGCCGGTGAAGTGAGCTTGTTCGCAAACTCGCCATCGGTAGTCAGCAGCAGCAGTCCCTCGCTCGAATAGTCCAGCCGGCCAACTGGAAACACTCGTTCCTTGACGCCGCGCACCAGATGCTTCACCGTCTGACGGCCCTCCGGATCGCTTAACGTCGTGACCACCTCACGAGGCTTGTTCATCATCAGATAGACGTGATGCTTCGGCTTGCGCAGCAGCGTCCCGTCCACTTTGATGTGATCCGTCTCCATGTCGGCCTTGGAGCCCAGCTCCGTGATGGTGTGGCCGTTGACCGTCACCCGGCCCCCCGTAATATATTCCTCGGCCTTACGGCGGCTGGCGATGCCAGCCTGCGCGATCGCGATCGCGGCGGCCCTCGTCGTCCCGCGC
>CAYVDY010000441.1:0-6151 GCA_964450255.1 uncultured Candidatus Solibacter sp.
GGGCGGCGGGCGGCGGCGAAATCGTCAGCGAGCGGGTGGCGGGATGTCTTCCACTGGGAGCCTCCACTGGTGGCCTGGCTCAGGCAGATCAATTGGCGGGCGCCGGTGGCAACATCGACGAGGAAGAGGCCAAGATCGGGGTGGTTGGTATCGCAGAGGACCTGGGTGCCGGCGCGGTTCGGGGTGATGTGCCAGCAGTTGAAATCGGCGATGAGGCTGCGTTCGAGCGTATGCCAGTCCATGCGCCAGAGCGTGGTGGGCCAGACGGTGTAGACGAGATCGCCGGTGCGGCCGAGGAAGGTTTCGTGGACTACGAATTCGTCGTTGCCGTGCTGGTACAGGCATTCGAGGCCGGTGCCGTCGCGGCGGACGCGGTGCATGCGCGGGGCGGGGTCGCCGGAGAACTCAATCCACTCGGGATCGAGGGGATGGAACTGGGGATGGATGACGGTGCGGGGGAAGGGGATGAGGTGCCAGCCGGTACCGTCCGCGCGGCCGGCGACGATGCCGCTCTGGGCGCCCTGCTTGACGGCGGCGGTGAGCCAGTCGGCTCCGGCGGATAGCGAAATCTCACCGAGTTGGGCGCCTTCGAAGCGGACGATTTCATGTTCTTCGAGTGTGTCGCGGCGGATGCTGCAGACCGAACCGCCGCGGACGAAGAAGACGAGTTCGCCGTTGGGATGGATGGCGGGGGAGAAGGCGTGGAGCGGGGCGCCGTCGGTCCATTGGCGGATGGGGCCGTTGGGGAAGCCGTCGATGGAGTATAGCTGGGCGGCTCCGGAACGATAGCTGATGAAGATCAGCGTTTGCCCGTCGGGGGTTAGAGAGCTCTGAAGAAAGTACGTCGCGTGGTTGATGCACGGCGCGGAAGTGAGCTGATGGACGAGCGCGCCAGTGGCTTGGTCGCGGGTGGTGGAGTGTTCGGACGGGGAGATGGTGGATTTCACTTGCGAAACATAAGGATATGCTGCCAGGGGAGATCCGGCAACACTTTCTCGAAACGGAAGCCTTCGGGTTCGAGCTCGGCGCGGACTTCGGCGACGCTCATTTTGTGTTCGGCGCGGATGGGGACGTTGGGATCCTCCTTGCGAAACTCCAGCAGGACGAGCTGGCCGCCGGGCTTGAGGGCGTCCTTCATCTGACGGAGCATGAGCTGGGGTTGAGAGAACTCGTGGTAGACGTCGACGAGCAGGATGAGGTCGAGGGCTGCGTTGGGGAGGCGCACGTCGTTTTCGGCACTGAGCACGGGTTCGACGTTGGTCAGCTTGGCGCGGGCGATCCGCTGGCGCAGCAGTTGAATCATGCCGGGTTGAATGTCGGTGGCGTAGACCTTGCCGGAGGGGCCGACCAGCCTGGCGATGAGTTCGGTGTAGTAGCCCGAGCCGGCGCCGACATCGCCGACAATCATGCCGGGTTTCAGATTCAGGAGCCGGACTGCGGCCTTAGGACGCTCTTCGTCCTCTCTTTCTGCGCGCTCCAGCCAGGGGGCGCCGCCGACTCCCATGACGCCGGCGTAAGAGCGCCCGGTGATGGGGTGTCTATCGGCGGCGAGTACTAGTGCCGGGAGGGCAAGTACGGTTAGGAAAAAGACTGTTGCGAGCTTGCTACGTTTCATGTTTGAATTACGACGCGGACTCATATTCTAGTGGATTCCGAGGATGTCTGATGCCATTCAAAAAGTTTATGTTTGCTTCACCCGGATGGGTGGGTGTGATTGCGGTCTCACTGCTGTTGGTTTCCGGTTGCTCCCGCAAGACGGGGGATACGGGCAAGAGCTATGCCATGGGCGAGGGCGCCAAGATCGGGCAACTGACGTATACCGTAGTGGAGACCGAATGGAAGGAGTCTCTGGATGGATCACTGGGCCACAGGCTGCCGAAGAACCGGTTTTTGTTAGTCAATGTGAGTATTGCCAACAATGGCGAGGCGGAGGCAGGCGTGCCTTTACTCACATTGATCGACGCCAACGGCGTTGAGTTCAGGGAAGAAGACAAGGCTGATGGTGTTGCTTCGTGGCTCGGCTATTTGCGCCGAGTGGCGCCTTCGGAGACGTTGAGCGGCCGGATTCTGTTCGACGTACCGCCAGGCGGATACAAGCTACGCATATCGAGCGGCGGCGATGCGGAGACGGAGACGACCGCGGTGGTGGACCTGCCGTACCGAGCGGATGCGTCGTCGGATAAGGCCGACGAACCCCTGGCCGTGCCTTCGACGAAATAAAGCGCAACAATGGAGTCGTGCGACTCCTGCTGCCGCTTCTAGTGTTGGCGTCCGTGGCCGAAGCAGCCGCGCCGCCCGCCGCCCCTGTGCTGTCCATTGCGCGACCCACGCTGCACCACAAGCAGGAGGATGGGCCCGCGATTACCGACGGGTACGAGTACCTCTCCGGCCAATTGCTGCACTACAGCTTTCGCATCAGCGGGTTCAAGGTGCAGAAGGACAAGGTAGACCTGCGCTGGCTGGTGGTGGCGGTGGATCCGGAGGGCCGGCTGTTGGTGCCCGCGGCGAATGGCGCGATTCGCGAAGAGGTCGGAATCAACGACAAGGAATGGCTGCCTAAAGTGCAGCAGACGATTCCGCTTCCGGCGCAACTGGGGCCGGGCGTCTATAAATTGAAGCTGACGGTGGCGGACGAGTTCGCGTCGGCTAGCACGGAAAAAGAGATTGAATTCCGAGTGGGGGGGCGGCCGCTGCCGCAGGCGGAGAAACTGTCGATTCTGAATCTGCGCTTTCTCAAATCGGAGGCCGACCGGCAGGCGATGGAGCCGGCGGTGTACCGGGTGGGTGAAACGCTGCTGGCGAAGTTCGAGCTGGCCGGATTCCAGTTGGGCGAGAAGAACCGGTTCGACGTGGACTACGGGTTATCGATTCTGAGTCCGTCGGGCAAGGTGTTGTACACGCAGCCCAAGGCGGCGGCCGATTCGGGAGCTCCGTTTTATCCGCAGCGCCTTTTGCTGGGAGCGTTGACGCTGAACCTGACAGAGGGCGTGCAGGCGGCGGAGTACACGCTGGTGGTGCAGGCGCGCGATCTGGTGGGGAATTTGGAAACGGAAGCGCGCTCCACATTTCGAGTGGAGAAGTGAGAGGAAAGCGGCGGGGCGGCACTTCCTTGGTGTAGGCCATAGCCGACCATGCCCCTTTTTCGTACCCGCAGCGCCGCGATCTTTGGAATTGAAGCCCGCCCGATCGATATCGAAGTGGACTTGTATCCGGGCGGAAGCGCCCGTGATTTTACGATGGTGGGGATGCCGGATACGGCGGTGCGGGAGAGCCGGGAGCGGATCAAATCGGCGTTGGGGAATTCGGGCTTCGGGTATCCCTCGAAATCGGTGACGATCAATCTGGCACCGGCGAATCTGCGCAAGGAAGGTGCGGGGTTCGACCTGCCGATGGCGATGGCGATTCTGGGGGCGATGGGGACGGTGCTGCCGTGCCCGGAGCATCTGTTCGTGGGCGAGTTGTCGTTGGACGGTAGCGTCCGGCCGGTGCGCGGGGCGCTTTCCGTGGCAGCGTGCGCGCGGCAGCAGGGCATCGTGAACGTGATTGTGCCGAGAGAGAATGCGGCTGAGGCGGCGGTGGTGGATGGTTTGAAGGTGTATGGCGTCTCGCACTTAAGCGAGGCGGTAGGGCTGATCGCGCGGCCGGAGCAGTTCGCGCCGGAGGTGCCGGGGCCCGCGGCGGCGATGGGCGGCGTAGAGGAGATTCCGGACTTTGCCGATGTGCGCGGGCAGACGACGGCGAAGCGGGCGTTGGAGGTGGCTGCGGCGGGCGGGCACAACGTGTTGCTGATCGGGCCGCCCGGATCCGGCAAGACGATGCTGGCGCGGCGGATGGCAGGGATCCTGCCGCCGCTGAGTTTTACGGAGGCGCTGGAGACCACGCAGGTACATAGCGTGGCTGGGGTGCTGCCGAAGGGCGCGGGGTTGCTGAGCCAGCGGCCGTTCCGGGCGCCGCATCATACGATCTCCGACGCCGGGCTGCTGGGTGGCGGGCCGAACATGGCGCGGCCGGGCGAGGTGAGCCTGGCGCATCACGGGATGCTATTTCTGGACGAGTTGCCGGAGTTTCCGCGCAATGTGCTGGAGTTGCTGCGGCAGCCTTTGGAGGAGCGCTCCGTGACGATCGCGCGGGCGCAGCAGACGCTGACGTTTCCGGCGGATTTCGTGCTGGTATCGGCGATGAATCCGTGCAGGTGTGGCTACCACGGGGATCCGACGCGGGAGTGCCGGTGTACAGGGGCGCAGATTCAGCAGTATCTGGGGAAAATCAGCGGTCCGCTTCTGGACCGGATCGATCTGCATGTGGAGGTGCCGGCGGTGCCGTATCAGGAGTTGCGGGCGCGGGAGAGCGGGGTGTCGTCGGCGGAGATGCGGGGGCGGGTGCTGGCGGCGCGCGGGGCGCAGCACCGGCGGGGGTTCATCAACGCGGGGATTCCGCCGGGGCGGATCCGGAGCCTGTGTCCGCTGGACGCGGCGGGCGAGCGGACGCTGGAGATGGCGGTGCGGCGCATGGGGCTTTCGGCCCGGGCGCACGACCGAATATTGAAGGTCGCGCGGACGATTGCGGACCTGGGCGGAAGCGAGGGGATCCAGGGGAAGCATGTGGCGGAGGCGGTGCAGTACCGGTCGCTGGATCGGAATTACTGGACGTAGGGCGGCCTGATAGGATCGTCAGATGTCATCCAGTGGTTCGATCACCAGGCGCACATTGGTTCAGCAGGTCGCGGCGGGCGCCGCGGTTGGGGCGCTGTCGCAAACGGCGGCTCGCGCCCAGCGGAGCGTCCGTGCGGACGTTGTGATTTATGGCGCCACGCCGGGCGGGATTGCGGCGGCGGTGGCGGCGGCGCGATTGGGGCGGAACGTCATCCTCTGCGAGTACGAGGACCATATTGGCGGGATTGTCTCCAATGGGCTGACCAACGCCGACATCGGCAAGCGCCAGGCGGTGGGCGGGTTGTTCTACGAGTTCACGCGGCGGGTGGTGCGGCACTATGAGCAGCAGGATCGGGACAATCCGGCGAAGCCGAACGTGAAGCTGTGCCGGGACGGTTACTGGTATGAGGCCAGCGCGGCCGAGCGGATCTTCCACGAGATGATCGCGGGCGAGGGCGGGCGGATCCGGCTGGAGCTTGGCCACGAGCTCAAGAAGGCCGTGGTCAACAGCGACCGGCTGAGCGGGATCGTGCTGGAAGATCGAAAGCGGCCGGGGAGCCTGATGGAATTGAATGCGGAGGTCTTCGTCGACGCGACCTACGAGGGCGACCTGGCGGCGATGGCCGGCGCGCCTTTCCGGACTGGCCGCGAGAGCCGGAGCGAGTACAACGAGCCGCACGCCGGGCGGATCTATATGCGGTTTCGCGAAACGACCTTGCTGCCCGGATCGACGGGCGAGGCGGACAACGCGACGCAGGCGTTTTGTTTCCGGTTCCACGTCACCAACGACCCGGCGAAACGGGTGGCCATCGCGAAGCCGGCGAAGTACGATCGTGCCGATTACCACTTCGTGCTGGAGGATATCCGTGCCGGCCGCGCCAAGCGGTTCCGCGACATCATCCAGGTGTATCCGATGCCGAACGGGCGGTTTGAGCTGAACAGCGACCATGTGCATCCGGACACCGGAGTGCCGAGCGAGTCTCTGGATCTGGCCGAAGACAACTGGGATTGGCCGACGGCCACGCCGGCAAGGCGGAAGGAGCTCTACGAACGGTATCTGACGCACAATGTCGGCCTGATCTGGCTGCTGCAGAACGATGAGGAAGTGCCGGCGGCCCTACGGGAAGACGCACGGCAGTATGGCTGGCACCGCGACGAGTGGCCCACGAACAACCATATTGCGAGGCAGGTGTACGTGCGGCAGGGGCGGCGGATACTGGGCGACTATGTGCTGACGCAACGTGATGCCGATGTCGTGCCGGAGATCAAGCGGACGCGCATTCAGCCGTCGTCGATTGCGGTGATCGAGTGGGCGTTCGATCCGCATGGGCATCACAAGTACGATCCGGCGCACCCTGGTGTGCGCGAAGGCTACTTCTACGTGGATCACGAGCCGTTTCAGGTGCCGTACGGCGTGCTGGTGCCGCGCAAGATCGACGGGTTGCTGGTTCCGGTGGCCTGCTCGTGCAGCCACGTGGCTTACAACGCATTGCGCATGG
>CAYVDY010000442.1:0-6149 GCA_964450255.1 uncultured Candidatus Solibacter sp.
TTCATGCCCGACTCCCGCTCGCTGAGCAGTTTTGAGCAGCAGATCGCGCAGAGTCTCGTTGTCGCCGGTGGCGCGCCAGTGTTTGAGCAGGCGCACCTGATGCTCGTGGATCAGCATCAACGCGTCATGGCGGAGTTCGATCGCCTTCAGCAGGCGCGGACGCCGGCCCTGGGCCGTGCCGCCGAGCAATGCGCCGACCGATTCCCTCGCCCGCTCATGCTCGGTTTCGATAGCCTGCATCACGCGTCCGCGCGAGTCGTCATCCCCGGCCAGCGCCGCGTACATCGACATCACTTCCCGGTTCGACATGAGCAGGCTCGCCTCGACGTTATGCAGGATATAGACCAGGAACGGCCAAGTCTTCACCTGCGACACGAGTTCCTCCCAACGGCCGGGATCGCCGTTGCGCATCACGTCGAGCGCTGTCCCGACCCCGTACCACCCCGGCAGATGGAACCGCGCCTGGCTCCACGAAAACACCCACGGAATGGCCCTGAGGTCCTGGAGTGTCGCCTTGCCCGACCGCCTCGGCGGCCGCGATCCGATGCGCGCATGTTCGATGGCGTCGATCGGCGTCGCCTGCCGGAAGAAGTCGACGAAACCGTCTGATTCCACTAACTCCCGATAGGCGTTGTATGACGTCTCCACCACGCCGGACCAGACTTTTTCGAGCGCGTGTTCCGTGTACGGCGAACGCGAATGGATCAACGACGTCCTCGTAACGCCGGCCAGAAGGCGTTCGAGATGGAAGGTGGCGGTCAACCGGTTGGCGTATTTCTGGGCGATCACCTCGCCCTGTTCAGTCACCCTCATTCCGCCCATCTGCGACCCGGAGGGCAGGGCGTCGAGAAAGACATGCGTCGGGCCGGCGCCGCGCCCAATTGTCCCGCCGCGGCCGTGGAAGAAATCGACCCTCACGCCATGCCGCCGCGCCGCCTCGGCCAACCGCCGCTGCGCCTGCATCAGTCCCCAGTGCGAGGCCAGGATGCCGCCGTCCTTGTTCGAATCGCTATAGCCAAGCATGATGACCACGCGCGGCTGGGCGAGGCCATCGCGCTGCTGTAGATAGCGGATGGAACGCTGCGTGACCGGGTGCGAGAGCCAGCCGTCGAGAATGCTGTCGCAGTGATCGAGGTCGGCGATCGTTTCAAACAGGGGTGACACGGCGAGTTCACAGAATGGGCCTTCCCCGGTATCAATCAGCAGGCCCGCCTCGCGGGCGAACAAGTAGACAGCCAGCAGGTCGGGCGCCGAACGCGTCATCGACACGATGACATTGCCGATGCCCGCCGGGCCCCGCGTGTCGAGGTGAGTCCGGAGTTTGCGGAACAGTTCGACAAGATTTCGCGCCTCGTCGGGCAGAACCATGCGAGGACCGGTAAACGGGCGCAAAGAGGCGAGTTCATGGTTGAGGAACTCGAGCTTCTCCTCCGGCGTCCAGGAATCGTATCCGGAGGCGGGTGATCCTGAAGCAGCCAGCAGGCCTTCAATGGCGCGGTCGAAGTAGGCGCTGTTCTGGCGGATGTCGAGCGTCGCGAGGTGGAAACCGAAGGCGCGCACCTGCGCGGCGAACGGCCTTACGTCGAGATCGGCCACCGTCGACGCGCCCACCTGGCGCAGTGCGGATTCAAGCACGTCCAGGTCGTTCAGCAACTCAGCCGGCGAGCGGTAAGGGTAAGCGCCATGGCCCGCCGCCGTGGCCTGCAAGCGGATTGCCATGAGGTTCAACAACTGGCGCCAAGGTTCGCCTGGATTGCGCCCGATGGCGGGCCCCGCCTCGGGTCCGAGGGCCGCGGACAGTGTGTCGATCCGTTCGACGAGATGCGATGGCGCTTCCGGATCCGCGGCGAGACTGAGCTTCGAACCGAGCGTGCGCAGGCCTTCAAGCAACAGCGTGACGGCGGCATCATGCAGCGTACCCAGGGTCTTGGCGGTGATCTCGGGCGTCACGAACGGGTGGCCGTCACGGTCGCCGCCCACCCAACTGCCGAAGCTCAGGCTCGGCAGCATCGGCGGGGTGGTCGCAAATGTCGATGACCATGCGTATTGGAAGCGCAGGTCGAGCAATTCAACCGCTTCGGGAAACACGTTCCGCAGATAGTGCAGGCTGTTGCGGACCTCGCTGTCCACATCCGGCCGTTCCAGAAAGATCTCGCCGGTCCGCCACAGCCGTTCCAGGGCGGCCCGCAAACGGCGGTTGAACAGCGCCAGTTCCAGATCTGTGAAGTTCGCCTTGTCGCGCTCGACCAGCAGCAGGTAGATCGCACGGTGGTGTTCGAGCACCGTGGCCCGCTTGGCTTCCGTGGGATGCGCTGTCAGGACGGGTTCCACGCGGACCGCAGGCAGAAACGCCCGGATGTCGTCCTCGCAGAAGCCGCGCTGGCGGAGTTCGTTCAGGTAGTAAAGCCACAGGCCGGGCTCGGACTCGCCGCGACGCGGGTCCTCGGCGCGGCGGCGCGTCTGGTTGGCCGTGTTCTCCTCGACGATGTCCAGAAGCTGGAAGGCGATCGATAGGGCCTGCAATCGCCGGTCGCTGATGTCCGTCTTCAACGGCAGCCCGTCAAAGCATCTTTCGATGAAGGCGGCCGTGTCGTGGTCGGCTTCGGCATGCAGAACGTCGGCAAAGGCCCGGCGCATGAACTGGAAGTCAGTAATCCATTTGTGGAAACCCGCGTTCAGAAGTTGGGCGACGCTGCTCATTCTCCTATTGTCTCTCACGCCGGCCGCGGATCCGGCTCTGCCGGCGCGCTGATTCCATGCTGCTCCTGCTAGGAATGAGGGCTCGTTTCAAGGTCGCCGGGGAGACAACCTCGCATTCTTCCTCGACATGTTGCCCCTCATAGGCGGCGGTGCAGAGTGATTCGAAGAAATGGTGGACAGTCTCAAGCCCATTCTTCTGGTATTGGACGGAGGGCTTCGCGTCGCGAAAAGCTAAGTGCGATTCCGCTCGGCCGTCACGGCGAGGAGCCGAGGCGGTTCAGCGGGCGGGTTTGGCTCCCCGAGAGGAACCCTGTTACGAACAGGCGTTTGGAGAATTGCACAGGCGAGGTATTCTCCTTGGTGTTAACCAGTAGGGAAAATTCGAAACTGGACACTTGGCGTTGGCTTCAGATTTCAAAGACCGGTGCCCCGCCTCTACGGAGAGATGTGGGAACTCGTGCTGCCACAGAACGCCAAGCCGCCAGACACTCTTCGCTAGTTGGAGGCCGTCCTTGTGGAGTTGCCACCGACGTAGCCTTTCCTCTCGAGTTCAGCGATTGCCGCCTCGATCTGTGCCGGGCTGAAGTGAGGTTTTACCTCGTGTACTTGCTTGATCAATTCAGAGCGATCTTGGCCATGCTTCGAAAGGTACAGGACGGTGGATCTAAGCTCCAGATCTTTGGCGCTGAAGCCGCCAAAGTCAGCAACCAGTTGATCCAGTTTCGGACCAATCTCCCCGAGGAAGGCGGCCGCCCTCTTTCTCAGATCAGCACTCGCCGGCCCTGGATGAATCTCATAGCCAGCAAAGCTGAAATCGTAATTCACTAGCGCGCCGCTGAGGCCTGCGACGACGTCAAGGTCTCGGGCAACGTCAGCAGAATAGGGCCCATACGTGTACAGGGTGTAGCTGTAGTCGCAATCCACTCCGAACGACCGTTGCAGAAGGAAGATCATCTTCTGCAAGGCTGTCTTCCCGAGACGGAAGTTCGCAGCGTTGAAGCGTTCAACGATCTCTGCGATCAACCCGTACCGATCCCAAGACACTTCAGTATCAAAGCCCATAGAAATCACCATATCAGATTCCAAGAAGTTTGTTCGCCTTTTCTTTGCCTTCGAGCGGGACGTACACCCTGCGTTGGGTCACTTCCTCCAACGCCTGGATGAGGGAGGAGCGGGTAGACAGCGGGACTGGACTGCGATCCACGCCTTCGTCGGAGGTCGCGATTCGAATGTCAGCGGACTTCTCGAATTTGTACCACGAACTGTCGGCCTTGTCGACCCATGCCCCACATTCCTTGACCTTCGGCAGTACGTCCTCGTAGAGCCGATCGACGTCCTTCGTATTCGGGAACAGCGATGTCTCATGCACCCGGCGGTCATGTCTCCTCGTCCTGATGAGCATTCCATCAGGGCCAGCCGCGTCCGTATCGATGGCCCGCCACACTCGGGGATCGCTCCAATCGATGTACTGTTCAAGGTTCTCGCGGTCGGTCGGCGGCGGAAAGGTTCCCCGCTGGCCGTGCTTGTCGCCATATGTTTCGTTGAGCAGGAAGCTCAGCGTCCTCGTAACGTGGCGATCGAACGCACGACGCGTGTGGTGAAAGTAGACCTGCACGAACATCATGTATCTCGCCAGAATCAGACCTTCAACGGCTTGAATTCCACCCCGTTCAACACCAATCATCAATCCACCAGACTCTGGGTCGCGTACCACGCGCAGTGTTGCGATAAGCCGATTCAAATCATAACGACCGTACGCCACGCCAGCATGATGAGAATCTCGCAGGAGGTAGTCAGCTCGGTCAGCATCCATCTGACCAGTAATCAAAGGGCGCCAGAACAAAATTTGAGCCGGAAGATGATCGTCGTTCTTTAAGAAATTGCAGATCTCCTCCGCGGTGACCTTCATGTGATTGAGGGGGTGCCCATCGATCACATCTGCCAGGAGGTGTTGAATCAGGCCGGCCGAATAGTCCTCATGCTTATAACGCTTCCCGCCAGGTGACTTGAACGGCATTACATCCTCGCCGGCATGGGAGAAGGGGCAATGCCCGACATCATGAAGCAGAGCTGAGAGCCGAACGATCACCCGCGCTCGATCAAGATCATCCTTCGAAAATGTCGGCTCTGTGACCTCCGGCACTTCGAGCAGCGGTCGCAGCTGATCGAACATTTGCGTTGCGACATGCATCACGCCAAGAGAATGTTCGAACCGATTGTGGCACGCAGCAGGGTACACCATCTCGGTCAGAGCCAACTGTTTCACCCGCCTCAGGCGCTGAAAGACCCTGTGGTCAACGAGTTCCTGCTCCCATGGTGACAACTTGATGAAGCCATGGATCGGGTCTCGGATGATTTTGTCTGTTTCTGCCATGGCGGCTGCGATCTCTCCGGAATCGAGGCTACCGCCTCTTGAGCAAGACTATCACGAACAAAAGTTTAGCGAAATGTTCTGGCAGTCGAACCTTGGTTCCCAACCGTGGCGGTTGGCGACCGGATCTGCGCCGGGAGATGAAATGCGGCCTGGTGCTCGATGGTCCGCACTATGGATTCGTGTAGAGCAGAACATAGCCGAGCGTTGCTCCTGACGGCGTCTTCACCTTGAGGACACCTGACCAGCCACTCGGGTTGGATGCGCTCATCAGCTCTGCGAAGCGGTAGCCGTTGCCGGAGCCGCCGGCGAGGATGAGTTCGCCGCTGGCGGTGAGTTCCAGGAGGGTGCTGTCGGCGAGGTTGGACCCGGGGCCATGGATCTTCAAGGGCGAGGTGACGCTGTCTGTGGCGGCGATCACGGTTGGGCCAGCGGCGAGACCTGAGGCGCCGTGTGGCGTCTGGGATGCCCAGGTCCTGGCGTAGGCTTTCTGCGGGTCGTTGCCCTGCTGGAGGCCT
The DNA here is from genome assembly GCA_964450255.1 of uncultured Candidatus Solibacter sp. Taxonomy (GTDB): domain Bacteria; phylum Acidobacteriota; class Terriglobia; order Bryobacterales; family Bryobacteraceae; genus Paludibaculum. Next base: position 5,590 of record CAYVDY010000442.1, read on the forward strand.
GCGCCCCAGAGGTGGATGTCGCCGGTGGTCCAGTCGTCGGCGTTGGCGGCGTACTGGCGGACGACGATCCAGAGGCCGGTCTGTCCAGCGGCGAGGGTTCCTACGATCTTGAACCGCTGCCAGGAGGTCGTCAGCATCACCTGCGTCGGTCCGGCCAGGTAGGCGGCGTAGGCGTTGTTGACGATCGCCACCGAGACCTTCCGCGTGCCGGAGGGGACGCGGGCCCAGACGTAGCAGGTGTAGGTGCCGCCATCAGCGAGGCCTGCGATCTGCTGCTGGATGACTGGGGTACCGGATCGTCACCTGGCGCGTGTCCTGCGCGTTGTTGGGCGCGCAACGCCTGGCGTGGCCCAGGGACCACCACTGCGTGGGCCAGGCGGCGCCGTAGCTGTAGTCCTCCCAGAAGCCCTCGTACCGACACCGACCATCCGACTCCTCGATGCGGGGGGCATCGCCGCCAACCTTGAGCGTGCGGTCGCCGGTAACGGTGATGTTTGAGACCTTCACCTGCCACTCGATGTCCGACCGCGTGCCGGTGATGGTGGAGATGCGCTGGATGC
>CAYVDY010000443.1:0-6135 GCA_964450255.1 uncultured Candidatus Solibacter sp.
GAGCGTCGGCCGCGGAAAGTCCACGAGCCTGAGCACCATCCGGTTCAGCGCCTCCCTCACCTTGATCTCAGTCTCGGTATCTACGCTGGATGTTGCCTCATCGAGCACCAGATAGAGCGGATTGTGGGCCAGCGCGCGGGCGAATCCGATCAGTTGCTTCTGTCCCGTGGAAAGCCCGTTGCCACGCTCCCTCACTGGATGATCGAAACCCTGCGGCAGGTCGTTAATGAAGTCGATCAGATTTACCTGAGTGGCTGCTTCCTCGATGGCTTCCGCCGTGATGTGCGCCGTGCCCAGCCGGATGTTGCCGCCGATGGTGCCTGTGAACAGATGCGGGTCCTGCAGAACCACTCCGAAGTGCCGCCGCAATTCCAGAGGGTCGAATTCACGCAGGTCCACGCCGCCAATCCGGATCGACCCTTTCTGAATGTCGTAGAAGCGCATCAGCAGATTCGTGATTGTGGTCTTGCCAGCGCCGGTATGGCCTACTACCGCCACGACCTCGCCGGGCGCAATGGTGAACGTCACATCGCGCAACACCCAGTCTTCGTCCTTGTAGGCGAACCAGACGTGATCGAACTCGATGGCCGCCGAACCGGCCGGGAATGGCCGGGGCGAAGCCGGCGCAACCACCATCACCGGTTCGTCCAGAAGCCCGAAAATCCGTTCCGAGGCCGCCAACGCGGTCTGCAGGATGTTGTACTTTTCACTGAGATCCTGGATGGGGCGGAAAATCCTCATGCCGTACTGGAAGAACGCCACCATGATGCCCAGCGTGAGCGCGCCGCCGCGGACCTGAAAGCCGCCGTAGGCCAGCAGGGAGGCCAGCGCCAGCATGGAAAGAAACTCGACGGCCGGGTAGAACCAGCCATAGGCCACGATTGCGCCGCGGTAGGCGTCCACGTGCTGCTTGTTCACGCCCTCAAAATCTCGCGAAGCCCGGTGTTCCCGGTTGAACAATTGCAGCACGGTAATGCCGGCAACGTGCTCCTGCAGGAACGAATTGATGCGCGCCACGGCCACGCGGATCTGGCGGTTACTCGAAGTCACGGCCCGGCGGAACACGATTGTCACGGCGAACACCACAGGCATTACCGCCAGCATCAGCAGCGTCAGGCTGGGGCTCAGCTTGAACATCGCGGCGGCGATGAATACCAGCACCAGCAGATCGCCCAGTAGCGTCACCACGCCCGACGCGAACATGTCGTTCAGCGCATCCACGTCGGAGGTGACCCTCGTCACCAGGCGGCCCACCGGATTGCGATCGAAGTACGGTACGTCCAGAGCCTGTAGCTTGCTCAGCAACCGGCGGCGCAGGTCGAACATCGCTCGCTGCCCGGTCCACTGCATCAGTAACTGCTGCCCGAAATCCAGCAGCAGCCCCATCACGATCACGCTGAGATAGATCAGCGAGATCTGCATCAGCCCCTCGCGTGCGCCAGGCGCCAGCCACTGCTCCAGCCACGGAAGATTGCGCTCGCCGTTGGGCGCCAGATAGCGATCCACCGCGATTTTGGTCAGAAGCGGTGTCAGAACCTGCAGAACGGAGTTGACCAGCAAACAGCACAGCGCTACGAGAGTGGGCCGCCAGTAGGGGAGTACCGTCAGGAATAATCGCCGCACCAGTCGCTTGTCGTAGCGTTTACTTGAGATCTCTTCTTCCACTCACTCCAGTTTAGCTGTCCTCCCGGCCTGAGACTTGAGAAGATAAGGGGGCCGAACATGAATGGTGTGATTGTTGTCGATAAACCGCAGGGTTGGACCTCGCACGACGTGGTGAACCGCATGCGCCGCCTCGCCGGGACGAAAAAAGTCGGCCATCTGGGGACTCTGGACCCCATGGCGACCGGAGTTCTGCCCCTGCTGCTGAACCGGGCCACCCGCCTGGCGCAGTTCTTTTCGATGAACGAGAAGACTTATGAGGGCACCATCCGCTTCGGCTTCGCCACCAACACCTACGATGCCGAAGGAGTGCCTACCTCGCCCGACGCCGCGCCGGTTCTGTCGCTGGCTCAAGCCGAGGCGCTTCTGGCTCCGTTCCGGGGCACGCTCCAACAGGTGCCCCCCATCGTCTCAGCGAAGAAGATTAACGGGCGCTCCGCGCATGAACTCGCCAGAAAGAACATCCCGGTCGAGATGAAACCAGTGGAAGTGACCGTGCTGGCGCTCGACATTCTGCGAGTGGAGGGCTGTGAGGTAGACATCCGCGTTCACTGCACGGCCGGCACCTATCTCCGCTCCATCGCCCACGACTCGGGCTGCCTGCTCGGCTGCGGCGCCCACCTCAGCCGCTTGCGCCGCATTCAATCCGGCGCCTTCGCCATTGCGCAGGCACGCACTCTGGACAATCTGGGCGAGCTTGCCGCCGCCGGGAATCTGTTGGAAGCGCTGATCCCATCAGCCTCGCTGCTTCCTGATCTGCCGCTGGAATTCGTCGATCAGATTACGGAGACCCACATCCGCCAAGGCCGCGATTTCCGTGTCTCGCCGTTTCGCAGCCGTGGCAACTCACGTCTCGTCAAGGCAGTCAATGGCGACGGTGAACTGGTCGCCATCGGCGAAGCCGTGATGCCCAACGTCTATCACCCGATGCTGGTCCTGTAGCCTCTTACTTCTTCGCCCTGCGCGCCGCCGCCCAGCCTTCTTTGTTTACCTGATGGCCGCGCCCTATCCCGAGCGCATCCGGGGGCACCGGCTTCGTGATGACACTACCCGCCGCCACGTAACTGCCTGCACCAATTTCGGCCGGAGCCACCAGTGTCGAGTTGCTGCCGACGAACGCGCCGTCCCCAATGATCGTCTTGTGTTTCTTTTTCCCGTCGTAGTTGCAGGTGATTGTACCGGCGCCGATGTTGACGTTCGCGCCGATCTCGGAGTCCCCCAGATATGCCAGGTGCATCGCCTTTGAGCCGCGACCCAGCTGAGTCTTCTTTAACTCGACGAAGTTGCCAACATGAGCGCCCTCTTCCATTACCGCGCCCATTCGCAATCGCGCATACGGCCCTAGTTCCGCTCCATCCCGCAGCTCTGAATCGGTGATCGACGTGAACGGGAATACTGTCACATTGGAGCCCAGCACGGCGTTGGTCAGGATCGAGCAGGAACCCACCACGGTGCCTTCGCCAATGGTCGTTTGCCCGCGCAACTGGACGAACGGCTCCAGCACGCTGTCCGCGCCCACTTCCACATCCAGATCGACAGTCACCGTCTCGGGCCGTTCCACGGTGACTCCGGCCAGCATCAACTCACGCACCTTTCGCGTGCGGAAGATGCGGTCCACCTCGGCCAGTTCCACCTTCGTGTTGATACCCAGTAGCTCGCTGGCATCTTCGATCACCAACGGCGCCGTGTGCTGTCCTTCGGCCCGCATCAGTTCCACGACATCGGTGAGATAGTATTCTCCGGATGCCGGATTCGGGGTCACTTTCGCCAGATACCGCCACAGCAGGGAAGCCTCGAAGCAGTAGATCCCGGAGTTGATTTCTGTCAGCCGCTTCTGCTCGGCACTGGCGGCCTTCTCCTCCACGATGGCTGCGACAAGACCCGCCTCATCCCGCACGATCCTCCCGTAGCCCCTGGGTTCCGGCAGATGCGTGGTGATTACGGTGGCTGCCTGTCCCGCCGCCGCGTGCGCCTGCAGCAGACGCTGGATCGTGCCCTCCGAGAGCAACGGGCAATCCCCATACAAAACGACGACGCGCCCTTCAGCCAGCCCTGGCTGCCCTTCGCACATCCGCAGTGCGTGTCCTGTGCCTTTCTGCTCATTCTGCAGAACGAATCCAATGCCGTGCGCAGCCACCTCGGCCTGCACCTGCTCCGCCTGATGCCCGACTACAGCCGTGATCTGAGACGGCGCCGCCACGCTGCGCGCCGCCCGCACGACATGCTCCAGCAGGCAGGCGCCGCCCGCCCGGTGCAGAACCTTGGCCAGCTTCGACTTCATGCGCGTGCCCAGTCCGGCCGCGAGGATAACTACGGATACACTGCTTTGCATAACTGATCTGCTTATCGATTCTTGAGTCTCTCCCGGCGCAGCAGGATTTGCCGCCGGGCCTTCTTCGCCAGTTCCACGGCCGCCATCGCTACCACGGCGGAGTCGTGCCGGACCTTCTCGCCTTTTGCCAGTAATCTCATGCCAACAGGCTGCACGCCAAGCTTCTTCAACAGATCGATGTCGTTCGTCACCTGCATCGCCCGCTCCCTGGCATAGCGGACCAACAGCTTGTCCTCAATAGGGTCCGTATTCACAATTGCGTAATCGATCAGGCGCCGCCCGGCGTGACGCTGGATTGCCGCAATGTGATCCGATGCACTCATGCCTGTCGTCTCGCCGGGTTGCCACATCAGGTTCACGAAACAGGCCTTGATCGCGGGCGATCGCTGAATCGCCGCTGGAATCCCCTTCACCAGCAGATTTGGAATCAGACTCGTAAACAGGCTCCCTGGCCCCATTGTGATCAGATCCGCTTCGCGGATGGCCTGGATGGTTTCCGCCAATGGTTTCGCCGTGGCCGGCTGCAATTCCAGCGACCGGATGGGAGACTCGCTCCGGCTGATCCGTGTCTCTCCATCCACCATGCGGCCGTTCTCCAACTGCGCTCGCAACGTGACGTTTTCCGCGGTGGAAGGGAAGATCCGGCCGTTGATTGCCAGTACCTCTGAACTGAGACGTACCGCTCTGGCGAAGTCCCCGGTCATGTGCGTCAGGGCCGCCAGGAACAGATTTCCGAAGCTGTGTCCCTTCAAGCCTCTGCCGCTGTCAAATCTGTACTGGAACAACTGCGTCATCAGCGACTCGTCTTCTGCCAAGGCAGCCATGCAGTTGCGGATGTCCCCCGGCGGCAGGATGTCGAACTCACGACGCAGGCGTCCCGAACTGCCTCCATCGTCGGTTACCGTAACTACAGCCGTGATCTCCACGGGCGGGCTCAGCGGTGTTTCCCTCTGGTAGGAGGCGGCATATCTCTTTAGACCCTTGAGGACCGTGGAGAGCCCTGTGCCCCCGCCAATCGCCACGATGCGCAGCGGTGCGTGGGCGGACAACCTGTCCACGCCAGACTCCGTCTTGCGCGTCGCCGTCACGGCGTTAGCCGCCGGTTCCTGGGACCGGGGCCAGAGCTTCCCTCAGCTTTGGATTGTGCAACAGCGGGGCGAAGTCCGGGTCGCTGCGGGCCGTTCCGCGCAACGCCGGTTCCATCTGGATTGCGCGCCGCAGATGTGCCGCTGCCGCGTCCATCGAACCCAGATGCCCCTCCACCAGCGCCAACGCGTAGAAGAAATGAGGTTGCAGGCTCGCTGCCGTCGCCAGTTCCAGGTTCTCCCGAGCCTCCCGGTACTTCCGCGCGTTGATGAGGCTTATCGCGTAGTTGTAGTAGTCTTCCGGCGTCTGTAATTCAACGCTCGGGCGGCTCATGCGCTGCTGGCACATCCGGGCGTACATCTGTGCCGATTCGTTCACGCCGAGCAGAGGGCCCACGGACGCCTGCTCGAACAAGCTGGCCGCCTGCGCGTAATCCCCTTCGTGGAAGATCTTCATCGCCCGTGCAAACAGGTCGGTATGCGTGCGGTTGTCCCACACCACAATGGCCTCGGTTTGTTTCACTGCCTTTTTCATGACGGATGGGCTTGCCATTTCCCTCGCGATGCCTACGGTCTCTATCTTACCTAGCAGATCCGCGGACGCTCGCGCAACTCTCTCCGCACGCCGCTACACTGGGGGAAGTGATTTCCGGCTCCATTTCCCCCGCTGGCTCGGCGCGCCTGGCGGGGCGCCACTCCGCCGCCGCGGCTCAGCTGTTCTATCGGGCTGCCCAGGGTTGTTTAGTCTCCAGCATTGGGATTGGGACATACCTCGGCGAGATGGACGATTCCACCGACACCGCATACACGGCGTCCATTCGCCGGTCCGTCGCAGGCGGCCTCAATGTGGTTGAAACGGCAATCAACTACCGGCACATGCGCTCAGAGCTGAGCGTCGGCGCGGCCTTGCGCGAACTAATTGACCACGGTGAGGCAGCCCGCGACGAACTGCTGGTCTGTACCAAAGCCGGATTCCTTACCCCCGGTGCGATCCCCGCCGGTTCCCTGCAAGCCTGCGATGTGGTGGGCAACATGCATTGCATGGCCCCGGAGTTT
>CAYVDY010000444.1:0-6116 GCA_964450255.1 uncultured Candidatus Solibacter sp.
GCGAGGTGCACGCCAAGCTCTTCGACATGCTGAACGCAGATCCGCTGGCCAAGGTAAGCGTCGATCTCGCCACTCAGACCCTCACCCTGCCCGACGGCAGCACAGCGACGTTTCCCGTCGATGCGTTCTCCAAGACCTGCATGATGGAAGGCGTGGACGAACTGGGCTTCCTGCTCAAGCACACAGCCCAGATCGATGCGTTTGAAGCCGCGAATCCGGCAGCACTCGACACCCTCTCCGTCACGCTGTAAGTGCGCAGAGGATTCCGCCCATCGGCCTCAATTCAATTGGGATTGAGCCGCCGTTGCGGCGTGCAGGTGGCATCTGCACCAGCGTCGGCGCATAGATCACCGGGGCGCCACTGAGATTCCATGAAGGCGCTCAATCCTGAACCTTGAACATAATTGACTTAGCTGTTCCCCTTTGCGTACAGTGGCTGCTGCCAATCGCTCCGCTTCCCTCCACATCTCCCTCGACCGAGTTGGAGTACGCGGTAGAGATCGAGAAGTCCACCACTGCGCCATTGTTTGCCCAACTTGGATTAATTCCCCCAGACGGAGATAGGGTGATCGTCATCCCGACCGGCGATGCAAGCGCCCCTTCAATCGTGCCGCCAGCACAACCAGAACTCTTGCGCGCTCTGATTGTCATCTTGTTTGTGTCGCCCTGTTTTCTCATCGGGGACTTGTAAATTCCCGCAGAGGTAACCTCAATGAAGGTGGCGACTTGAGTAGTGCCTTGCGTGCTCGCTACGGACATATACGTGTAGACGAAGGGGCAGTATTCCTCTCCCGAACCATATGCCGTGTAGGTTCCGTCTTCACAATCGTCTCCCACGCAGATGGGGAGGTACGTGGTCGCACTGGACTGGTAGTCGTGGTACATGTTGGCTGCGGCAGCCCTGCCGCTTGGCGAGACGATGGCAGTAGCAGCTGCTGCTGTGTGCCCGGACATCCCATAGGTGTTCGCGATACTCGTGGACGTGACTGAGTTGCCGTCGTAGGTCTGGGTAATAGCCGTATAGGTGTAGGCCAGCGAGTAGGGCATTTGCTGAGCGCCACAGAAGAACGCGGCGCCAAGTGACAGAAAAGAGAAGGCCAGCTTGAGATGGAGACTCAATTGATAACCCCGATTGGTTGTGTCTCGAACCGGTTGATCAGTGGTGAGGCATTTGCGAGGGAGGAGGCACCGTTCCGATGACGTGCACCTTCATTCCGCGCTTTACGCTTTGGAGCATGGAGACCAACCGTTCATTCCCCGGCACCGTCAGACTCAACCGCACGTCCGCCAGGTTGGAATCGAGACGGTTCAGTTTCTGGTTCGCGATCTGATCCGCCTTGGCCTGCCATTCCTTATCGAGTTGCTTGCCGGCCTGCTGTGCCTTGAGGGCGTTAATTGTCGCGTCCAACGGGCCGATTTCAGCGAACCAGCGGTCGGCAGCCCGGATCAACCCCAGCGCTTCCTCTCGCTTGAGACCGCTGTCCTGTAGATATCTCAAACGCGTGTCCAGATCCCAGGCCGGCGCGGGCTTCGACCGGATAACAGTGAAGAGTATGCCGAGCGCGTCTCGGTCTGAAAACGCGCCAGGATTTGTCGAGCCGTCTATCACTTGCGCGAAAGAGCGCCCCGGCAGGATCGAGATGCTGAACAAAAGAATCAAGTTAAGAATGGATTGTGTTAACTTTGCTAACATAGCCGCATTTTAACATTATAAGAAACTGACGTAAAGAGAATTTCTGTACTTTCAGAGAATTCCTGACAAACACCGGTTTCCTGGAGCCAAGTTCTCCATTCTTACCGCCGTATTTGCCGATACCGGACGCGCCGGCGGCCAACTTCCGTCCCCTTTCGGGGACCGCCAAATCTCTATGAGGGCGTTTGGCAGGCGATTCTGCGCTGATTTCGTTCGGATTCAGCGCTGCCATTTCCGCCTCGTTCGCAGGCGCTCTCAAAGGAAACTCGTTGGAAAAACTCGCTGCTGCCGATCGTGGTCTCCTGCGACGTGCATACCAGGATCCTCGAGACCCTGACGGCGAACCCCCTTTCCAAGGTAAGCATCGATCTGGCAACCCAGACCCTCACGCTGCCCGACGGCTCCAACACGGAATTCCCCGTCGACGCCTTTTCCACGACCTGCAGGATGGAAGGCGTGGACGAGCTGGGATTCCTGCTGAAGCACACGGTCCAGATCGATGCGCTTGGAGCGGCGAATCCGGCGGCACTCGACACTCGCTCCATTAAGATGTGACGCGGCGGCTCGGCAGCATTAGGATTTCGAACCTGGTGTACTTCCCGGAGTCCGTCGGAGGTGGATCTCGCGCGGCTTGCTCGATGACACATTTCTTGCCTGAATCGACGCGTTCTCCAAGACCTGCATGATGGAAGGCGTGGACGAGCTGGGCTTCCTGCTGAAGCATACTGGCGAGATCGGCGCGTTTGAGACGGCGAACCCGGCGACGCTCGACACCCTATCCGGTGCACTTTGATCCCGCGTCACGATGTGGCTACTTCCTGACCCGGATCAGCCACACGGGGCGCTTCCACCAAATGATCGCGCGGTAATCCGGGCGTTCAGTTCGCCACGCTAAAAGTCGCGGAGTTAGATGTTCCTACTTGTCTACACGGGCTGGTCCAAGGCGTTGCAGTTGTGTCAGAAGGCGCGGCTGGTGAATAGCGCCTGGAGCAGGAAGTGGAAGAGTCGCTGAAGAGTGCGGCCGCAGCGGAACGAGGCCGAGGACTTGCAGTACGGCAAGAGCTGGCGCGGCGCGAGCAGGAAGCGCAGTTAAACATCACCGATGAGCGTGTGGCCGGCGTGGAGCGCTACTTTGCGACAGGACGGCAGAAGCATGGGGAGAAGGTGGAGCCGGCCAACGGGCCGCCGCCGGAAGACGTCTCCGGTCAGCCCAGAGAGCGGCGCGGATTCAGCCGCTTCAGCTTCCGAGGTGTGGGCAGAGTTCGGTTGGAATGGTAGTTGGTCTGCCTGACCGGCAAACGGCCTGAAGGCATCGAGAGGGCCTTGGGCGACCGCCGGGTGGCCATTTGCGACAGTCCTGGCTACTGATGGCACGAAGCCCCAGAAAACTCGGGCTGTCGGTTTCAAAACTCGCTAATCGGAAGTGGCATCTGCGACCCAACGCACCGGAGGCTTGCCTTGTGTCGCTGAGCGGTGGAGCTTATCTCCGGCAGACCCCTAGCGACAGAACCCGGGCGTCCTTACCCGCGATTGAAGCAGAGATCCGGATCGTCCGAAACATACTAAAGCGGAGCGGACGACAAGCGAGCGGGTGGACAGAGAACTCCCGTGCGCCCGGAATATCTGCTACGAACTCGCCGCTCCGTCGCTGACAGTTTTCAGCGGCGGCGCAACCCGAGAAGGCCAAATCCGAGAAGACCGATGCCGAGCAGCGCAGCCGTCGCCGGTTCCGGTATCTGGGAGATCCTGCCGCTATAGAGGACTCCCGCCGAGTCACCGCCGAGTTGGAAAGCATCGATCTCAAGTATATTCAGCCCAGTCTTCAGCGGCGGGCTGACGACGTACAGCCCCGTACCGAACCCGGCGACACAGCCGATGGGTGCACTGGTGCAATGTGCCGCGAGGACCAGGTTCTCCGGTTGAAGCAGTACTCCGTTGAGGAAGACACGGGCGGTATCATCACCCCAGACACTAATGGTGCCGAAGTATGAAGAGGCGCTGGATGGCAGGGTGAACTCCTCGGTGAACCTGGCGAACGGATCGGTGCCGCTGTTCGGCAGGAAGTTCTGCCCGAGACCCGTCTCGATGTGAGAGATCCACTTACCGCCCGCTGGATCGATGGCCCAGTGCGGGTTATAGACAACGAGTACGTTCGTGCCAGTCACGCTGTTGTACTCGTTGAGTCCATCGCCGCTCTTGAAGGTTAGCGGAGCAGCCGAGGCAGCCAAGGCCCCGAGAACAAAGGACAAGCAGGCAATTCCTACGAAGCGCAGAGCGCCCCCGGATCGCCGGTGACCGTCCGGCGCTAACGCCTGAGAGAGTCTCCCACGTTTACCGCTACCGGGCTGGGCAAGGAATTCCTGCTTGCAGACTAGCCGAGCCAACACCGGCAAATCCTGATCCAGGGTCAACGCCCCGTTTCGCCGTAGCCTCATGATCTCCTCCAAGTAACGACATTGCGGTCTGGTTATGTGTCTTCCACGTAAAGCGTGGCCGCTATAGAATTACATCATAGAACTACGCCGAAGCCAAGTACTTTTGCCCCTTAGGGCTAGTCCTTATGGGTAGTCCCAGCAACCCCAAAAGTACTATCCAACGCCAGGAGTCTGCCGTAGATAGGCTCCGCCGCAGTGCGGTGCGACGCAAGGCCACTGGGCGTCGGAGCCAAGATTCTACAAGGGATTCTACATCCGATAGTTGAGTCCGGAGACCGGCGGCCGAAGTTTTTGCGGCGTCGAGCCCTCATTTGGAGATGACGGCCGCACACTGGCCGCCCGGTGGTCGCGCAATGCCCTCTCGATGCCGTTGGGCCATTTGCTGGGTCCATTCGGCCCTCCGTGCCTACATAGAACAAACAGATCCGGTTTGACTAGTTGGGGAGCAGGACGGGAAGGAAAACAGGCATGAACAATCATCAGATGAGTGGCTTACCCTCGGGCGCGGGGGCCGCGGAACGGAGCGGCGGCGAGCGAAGCGAGACAGAGTGCAGCGGCGCGGCCGCCGCGGCCGGCGCTGTACCGCCGGCCAACCCGGAAGTGGGACCACGCGCCAAACGGCGCAACTTCTCGGCCTCCAATAAACAGCAAGTACTCGCCGCATCCGATGCGGTCAGCGGCACCTTGGGACTCGGCGCCCTGCTGCGCAGGGAGGGTCTCTATTCCTCCGACCTCACACCTCGACGCCACGAACGCAGCGCCGGCACCACACAGGGCCTCACGCCCAGGCCCCCGACCCCGAACCTCCAGCCGATCCGCCGGCCAAAGAGGTTGACCGGTTCCGCCGCTGTGCCGTTGGGTGGATGCTCGCCCATCGCGAGAGCGCAGAACGGGCCAAGCGGCTTTCTGCCGAGACCTGCGGCAAAAAGAAGACCGGCCGGGCCAACGCACCATCCACGCCGATCGCGGTTCATCGAGGACCTCCAAGCCTGTGGCGTTCTTGCTCAGCGGCCAGGGCATCACAAAAACTCACAGCCGCTCCCACATCTCCAGGTCTAAAGGGGGCCCGCCATTCTTGGACACGAGGTTGGCTAACTGACCGAGATCCAAGGAGTTGAGAGTCCTTGACCAAGGAGCTCTGTGGTGAATGCGTCAAGTTCAACAGCCCGTGGCAGAAGTGCCATCTCACCCGGTGGCCGGCGATACTCGAAGTTGGATTGACGAGCTCAAACCGCGCGGAGCTCCGGTAGGGTGACCCAGACGGCCAAAAGCCGATCCTGGCCCCCTCTCAGTGTCCTCGGCTTTCCGATTCCATGCCTGGTTCCGATCATCAACGCAGGATTGAAGCCGGCCGCGTGGAGCGAGAGCCGCTTCAGAATGTTGTCTCGCCCTCTCAGGTGCGTCCACCTCATCCCGCCCGTTTCGTGCGTGCCAGCGAAACTTCGTTCCATCAACTCCCACCGCAGCTTCTGCAGTTGTTCGCCGCGCCGGCTCCGCACTCGCCGCCGGTTGGCATACACCCGCCGTTGATCCGTCTCCGGCCCCTGCCAATGCCGCCAGTGCTGTGGAACCGTCCTGGACAGCAGGCCCGCCCCTACTTATTCGGTGGCCTCCAGGATACCCACGGAGCGAGGGCTGGCGGTGTACTCACTTTGCCGAGGAATCGACGAGCGATGCGGCTCCGCCGTATCCGCCACCAGTTGCCAGACCGGACCCTTGCCGAGATCCGGCAACTGAAACGCCAGCGGCTCCCAATATGCATTGGCAATGATGAACAGCCTCTCGTAGTGCCATTGGAGTTCAATTGCGAGTGATCGGGAACCGGTACTCCAGTCCGGCTGGCCGATTCTGGTGCCGTGAAAAAAGACGTCGGTGTGCTCGATGGTGATTTCGGGCCCCCAATCGATGTGGCGCAAAGCATCGCTGCGACGGCGGAAAGCGATCAGACGCCGGAAAAACTCCACCATGTCGGCGTTCTCGTCGACGAG
>CAYVDY010000445.1:0-6079 GCA_964450255.1 uncultured Candidatus Solibacter sp.
CGCCATCATGGCCGTCAGCATGGAGTGATCCTGATTGTTGTAACGGTGCATGCCGTTGCGGCCGATCAGGAACAGGTTCTCGATGCCGTCCACGTAGGACCGGATCTCGTCGAAGCGGTCGTAGGTGCCGAAGTAGGCGGGGTAGGTCTTCTCCATGCGGATGACCGTGGCGTCCTCGACGGCGGAGGCGTCGATGATCCCGATTCGCGCCAGTTCTTCCGTGGCGAATGCGATCATCTCCGCGTCCGGCTTTTTCCAGATGGCGTCGGTGTCGTTGCAGAAGTACTCAAGGCCGATCCAGACCTTGGACGGATCGGCGACCAGGTAGGGGCTCCAGTTGTTGAAGATCTGGAGCCGGCCGACCTGCACGTCGGGCTCCTGGATATAAATCCAGTTGTCGGCCACCAACTTCTTTCCCTGCGGAGTCTGGTCGTGGATCCTGAGATCCTTCATGAGTAGGCCGACGGTGAGGAAATCGCGATAGATCAGGCCGCGGCTCACTTCCAGAACGTCTGGAGGCGGAGGCGTGTCGAAGGAGTCCAGCAGTTCCTTGATCGGCATGGTGGAGAAGAAGTAGTCGCCCTCGAAGAGGTGGCTTTCGCCTGTGGCCCGGTCCGTGGCGCGAACTCCGGTGACCTGGCCGTTCGAGGTGACGATGCCATCGACGGCGTAGCCCATGCGGATTTCAGCGCCCAACCCGGTGACACGCCGGGCGGCTTCCTCCCACATCTGGCCGGGGCCGTGCTTGGGATAGAGGAACTGCTCGATCAGCGACGTTTCGGTGGATTTCCGTGAGAGATCGGCATCCGCCCCGGCGAGCTTCCTGGCGGCGTGCAGGAGGGTTTTCCAGATCGAGAGGCCCTTGATGCGCTGGGCGCCCCAGGCCGCGCTGATCCTGTCGCACGGCACGCCCCAGACCTTCTCCGTGTAGCTCTTGAAGAAAGTGAGATAGAGCTCGCGGCCGAAGCGATTGATGAAGAAATCCTCCAGCGTCTGCTCGTTCCGAAGCGGGAACATGGCGCTGAGGATGTAGCTGACCCCGATGCGAAACGTCCGCCGGAGTCCGAGGCCCAGAAGCGTGTCCTTGCTCAAGGTAACGGGGTATTCGAAGAAGCGGCGCAGGTAGTAGATGCGCGAGCGCCGCGGCCGCAGCAGCATCACGTTGTCCACGGCTTCGGCGTCCGGACCCTGTCCGCCGGCGACACGGCGGCTCATCTGCTGGTAGGTGACGGTTTGCTGGCCCTCGGGCAGCGCCTGCATGGGCAGCATGTCGAGCCACCAGTCCATGACGCGATCTGACTTCGAAAAGAAACGGTGGCCGCCGATGTCGATGCGGTTTCCCTTGTAGTTGACCGTGCGGGAAATGCCGCCAAGGTGCGAGCTCTTTTCCAGCACGATCGGCTTGACGCCGGTGCGGGTCAACAGTTCGTACGCAGCCGTCAGCCCGCCGGGTCCGGCACCGATAATTACCGCCTTCTTACTGCTCATGCTTATCGAGATAATTCCCTAGCGAGGAGTGATCAAGCCGCCCAGCTTGTCGCTCTCGCTCTCCGCCGTGCGCGGGAACAACGTGGAGTACGCCTCCAGGTACTTCAGCCCCGCGCCGGTGTTGTACACCACGATCTTCTCGTCTGGCGTGAGAAAGCCGGATTTCAGGAGCTGATCGAGGGCGGCGAAGCACGCCGCGCCTTCGGGAGCGGCGAAAATGCCGTCCTCCCGCGCCAGTCGCGCGCCCGCCTCCAGCGATGCTCTGTCGCTGACTGCCACGCACGTGCCGCCGCTGGCCCGGACGGCGCGGAGGATCAGAAAGTCGCCGAGCGGCTTGGGCACGCGCAGACCGCTGGACAAGGTCATGGCGTTTTCCCAGAACGTGCAGCGCTCCACGCCCTGCTCAAACGCACGGACGACGGGTGCGCAGCCATCGGCCTGAACCACGATCATCTTCGGCCGTTTCGATCCAATCCAGCCGAGCGCCTCCATCTCCTCAAATGCCTTCCACATGCCGATCAGGCCGGCGCCGCCGCCGGTGGGGTAGAAGATCACGTCCGGCAGATTCCACTGGAACTGCTCGGCCACCTCGTAACCCATCGTCTTCTTGCCCTCGATGCGGAACGGTTCCTTCAGCGTGTTGATCTCGTACCAGCCCTCGGCCTCCTTGCGCTCCACGACGATGCGGCCGCAATCGCTGATCAGGCCGTCGACCAGTGTGACCTTGGCGCCAAAACTCCTGCACTCGATGTAGTTGGCCTGCGGGACATCCTTCGGCATGAAGATATGCGCTTCGATGCCGGCCGCGGCGGCGTAGGCGGCCGTTGCGCTGGCGGCGTTGCCGGCCGAACCGAGCGCCACCTTCCTGATGCCGAGCTCATGGCACATCGAAATGCAGCAGGCCAGTCCGCGCGCCTTGAACGAACCGGTGGGGTTGATGCCCTCGTCCTTCACCCAGAGGTTCTTCGCCCCGATAGAGCCGCCGTAGTTGCGGGCACGGATCAACGGAGTCCAGCCTTCGCCGAGGGAGATCATCGAAGCGGGCTTGGAGACCGGCAGGACGGGGGCGTAGCGCCACATGGATGACGGGCCGCTGACGATCCACTCGCGGGACCAGCCCTGGCGAAGAGCGTCGAGGTCGTAACGGATCAACAGGGGGCCGCCGCAGTCGCACAGGTTATGGGCCGTGCCGGCCTCGTGCCGCTTCTGGCACAGGCTGCACTCCAGGTGGGTCAACGTAGTCATCACTTGCAGGATACAAGGGCGGGCGGGGTGACGTCAGGGTTTGGTCGAGGTTAGAGATCTTCTGGTCGCAGTCCGGTGCGCTTGGCTATTCTGGCCAGCATCCTGGGTCCAAGTTCATCTTGCTCGTGGAAGGCGAACTCGAAGACGGCCCAGCCTGGACGCACCATCAGGCGATGCGATCCGCGCTGTCGCTTCTGATGCCAGCCGATTCGCTCCAAAGCGGCTAGAACACGCCTGGCTTTACAGGCTGGCCAGTTGCTCATCCGGGATGATAAAGGAAACCGCGAGGGCAGAGGAGGGGAGTTCGCCGTGAGCAATCCGGTCTGCGATCACTTCGATGGCCAATCGTTCGGTACTGCTAATCGCCGCTTCGCGACTGTCGCCGTAGGACATGACGCCGGGGAGTTCGAGCGCCTCGGCGATCCAGCGGCCATCTTCCTCGCGGTCGAGTTCGATTGTTAGCCTCACAACCCCATGGTAACTCAGGTCAGAATTACGGATTGTGTGAGGCCCGGCGCCAGTGGTGCCGCGTCCGTTTCCTTTGTGCGGGGTTGTGCACGGAGCCCGACCAGTTCGGCAGGCCACGAAGGAAAAATGTAGAATCATCTCGACTAACTATGGGCGTAGAGTAGAGTACGGAAGAGGTTCTCAAGTACTATCGTGTGCTTGAGATTCCGGAGGGTGCGCATGGTCGGCTGATCGATCAGGCATTTCGAGACTTGGCCCAAGTCTGGCATCCAGACCGGTTTCCGCAGAGCGGCAGATTGGCTGAAAAGGCCACCGAGCGGATGAAGGCCATCAATGAGGCTTACGCCTTCCTCCGAGCAAATTGGACCCAGTACCCGGTCTCTCGATTTGCCGCAACGACTAATAGTCCAGCCGACGAGCCGACCCTGCGTTCGGGTCAACCGCACGCTGAACCACGGTCGCAAAGCGACGACGTGCCGGTTCGCTCGGAGCCATCCTATGAGGAACCGCCAAGTTCTCATGAGCAGACCACCGGCAGGATGGTGGGATGGATGCTCGCCGGACCCA
Source organism: uncultured Candidatus Solibacter sp. (assembly GCA_964450255.1). Taxonomy (GTDB): domain Bacteria; phylum Acidobacteriota; class Terriglobia; order Bryobacterales; family Bryobacteraceae; genus Paludibaculum. The sequence continues at coordinate 3,769 of CAYVDY010000445.1, forward strand.
TCGCGATCCTCGTCGCAGTGCTTCTCATCGCGTTGGGCATGTCATTAACTGGGGACGACTTGCCGCCTCTTCGATCAGATACAGAATCGACCGTTGCGCGTGAGACGACGCCCAGTGCTTCGCCCCCCAATTTACCCGCTGACTTCAATGATTGGGACGTCCCTCGCAGCAAGGTGACGCCCGATGTCCCGCCTGACTCCGGTTCCCACAGATTGCCGCCACCTCCGGAGAATCCTCAGTCCCTCGCCAATGGCTGGGAGCTTACGCGAAGTCGGCCGGCCTCAGGCGGTTGCCGCCTAACCGTTCGGAACGCCGTGGACCGCGACGCCGTAGTTCAGCTTGTGGATTCCGCCACGCAGGAAGTTGCCCTCATGTTCTACGTGCAGCGAATGCATGACGTGGAAGACAAGGAGGTTCCACCCGGGTCTTACAGTCTTCAATACACCTCCGGCCTTGACTGGGATGGCGAAAACCGGGAGTTCGCGTACGATCCGTACTATGGCCAGTTCGTGAGTCGAATGGACTTTCAGGAGACCCGTACTGAAGAGCAAGGCTCGGAAGGGGTTCATATCAGAACCAGGTCGTCGATCATCTCGATCACTCTGCACCGGGTGCGCGGCGGCACAGCTAGGACGACGGCCATCTCAAAGGCCAATTTTCGACGTCTTCAATAGCCAGTCACGGCGGTTGCCGCCGGATTGTCCGGCGTCAACTACTCCTCCCGTCCCTGCGCGCTGGGCATCGCCACGCCGCTGGCAATCACATCGGCGGTGGGCGCAGCGTCGCGCCGCGGCATCCTGGTCCGCGACAGCCGCGTGTTGGAGGAGATCGAGCAGGTGGATGTGATGGTGCCGGACAAGACTGGCACCGTTACCGAGGGCAACTTCCGGTTGGTGGATATTGAGGGCGAATGCCTGGATCGCGTGGCGGCAGTTGAGGCGTTCCCTGAGCCCCCTCTCGCTCGGGCTGTGATGGCCGAGGCCCGGCGCCAGGACCTGACTATTCCCGAGGCCACGGAGATCGACGTGCGCAAGGGTGCCGGCATCGTGGGGACTGTCGAGGGCGTCCGCGTGGCCGTCGGAAACCGCCGGATGATGGCGGGGGCCGACCTGGGTGTGCGTGGTCAGGAGTGGGAGCAGGAGGGCCACACGGTGGCGTTCGTTACTGTCAACGGACGATACGCCGGCGTCCTGGCTTTCGGGGACCAGGTGCGGCCAGAGGCGAAGGGGTTCGTGGATGAACTGCGAGCGCGAGGTATTGAGACGGTTTTGGTCTCCGGCGACGCGCACACAACCACAGAGCGCGTGGCCCGGCAGATCGGTGCGACGGATTTCCGTGCCGAGGTGTTGCCGGAGGGCAAGCGCGCTTTCGTCGAGGAGATGCGCGCGCGGGGCCGCGTGGTCGCCATGGCCGGCGACGGCGTCAACGATGCACCGGCGCTGGCCGCCGCCCAACTGGGCATCGCAATGGGCAGCGGCGCCGGCCTCGCCATGCAGGCTGCGCCGGTGGTGCTGATGAGCTCGAATCTGCGGCAGGCCGGCGAGGTCTTCGATCTCTCCCGCCGGACACTGCGGATCGTGCGCCAGAACTTGTTCTGGGCGTTTTTCTACAACGTGGGCGGCATCGCGCTGGCGGTCAATGGCGTTCTGAATCCGATCCTGGCCGCGGGCGCAATGGTCCTGTCGAGCCTTTCCGTCATCGGCAATAGTCTGCGGCTCCGGCGCTACTTTCAATAGAGCGTTATCGAGTGCGGGCTTCGCTGGCCCCGACTGCGCCACCTGGAAGCCGCCGCTCGCGGTGTTCCTGCCAGAGCACCATCAGGGCGCTGGCGACGAAGATCGACGAGTAGGTCCCGACGATGATTCCCGCCAGAAGGGCGAACGCAATTCCGTTGAGAACCTCGCCACCCAGGAAGTAGAGCGCCAGGCAGGCCAGCAGCGTGGGCCCCGCCGTGAGCAGAGTCCGGCTCAATGTCTGGTTGATCGACTGGTTCACCAACTCGAGGAAGGAGCCTTGTTTTCCACCCTGCTTCTGATTTTCCCGGACACGGTCGAAGACGACGATCTTGTCATTCATCGAGTAGCCGATCAGCGTCAACAGGGCGGCGATGATGTTGAGGTTGATCTCACGGCCCGTCAGCGAAAAGAGGCCAATGGTAATGATCACGTCGTGCATGGTGGCCACTACGGCAGCCACGCCGGCCACAAGGCGGAAGCGGAACGCGATGTAGGCGAGCATGCCGCCCAGCGCGCCCAGTGTGGCGAGAACGGCTTGACGGCGCATCTGCTCGCCGGCGCGCGGCCCCACCATC
>CAYVDY010000446.1:0-6078 GCA_964450255.1 uncultured Candidatus Solibacter sp.
AATGGGCGCAGTCAAACCAGCTCCCCCACGTTGTTACAGTTTGTTACACTTGTCTTAGGGCAGGAGAAATGTCCCGTAGGAGAGGCTGAAGGTGACGGCATTCGAGTGGGCTGTCTCGGTCTCATCCTCGGTCTGAACGAAGCGGTAGCTCAAGCTCGAGGTCCAATCCCGCGACAATTGATAGCTCAGCGTGGGCGACACCGTAAGGGCGTTCGACTTCGCGCCCTCGGCGTCAGTCTGCCACGCGTAAGTCGCAAATAGGCCCACCGTGGTCAGGTCATTGACCTGGTGGCTCACGCCAATACGCGTCGAGTAGCGGTCATTCAGACTGCCATCGTCGTCGGGTGAGAGATCGCGCGAGGCGGAGAGTGAGTAGCTCGTCGTCTTCAGCTTATAGTCGGCGCTCGCGTTGAAGATGATATCCGCCTCGAGCCCCCCCTCCTCCGGATCGAGCACGACCACCCCCGCCGCACCCGCCACCGAGAGGCGCTTCGTGAGGCGCGCCTTGAACTCCGGCGTGATCCGGTAGAGGAGCCGCTCGTTCACGGTGGGCGAATCCGGGTCGTAGAATTCCGCCGACGCCGTGAGGTTGCCCGAGACCAGCTCACTCATCTCTCGGCTCCACGTAGCCGAAGTGCGGAGCGTCATGGAGGGCACCAGGTCGTCGCTCGCCAGGGTGTAGTCCACGAGGCTCGCAGAATTTACCCAGCTGAGGGCGTTGCGGCGATTGACTTTGTGCGTCACCGTTCCAGTTACTGCATAGGTCAGCTGGTCGCCCTCGTTGGTCCTGATTACGTCCTCGACGAGGTCATCAGACGACGCCTCGCTGCGCGCGAATGAAGCCACGAGGTCGTAGGTTGTTAGTTTGGTCCACTTGCTTAGCGACAGCGTTCCCCCCGGGAAGTAACTCCAGTCGTCGGGCTCCACGCTGAAGAATGTCTTCTGCACACTCACGCGGGGCGCGAGATTGATCCTGTAGGTCTTCGCGAGGGCCTGCAAGTCAAGGTCGAATGCAGTGGACGAGGTCATGCCAAAGTCGCGGTCGACTTCCGTGAGGTCGAGATTGTCGTCGACGGTGAGGGACTGGGAGGCGCCGAACCTGAGCGACCAATCGGCGGCGAGCGCCGGGCCACTCACCGCGAGTGCCGCAAGGCTAACCCGCAGGGGCCAGGAAGTGGCGCCAATCCACCGGGAGGCTCTGCCGAACCGGGACATCTCTCCGTCTACTGGAAGAGGCCGCGTTCCGGCACGACGACGACATCACCCGTGCGGAGTGTGATGTTGCCCTCCATGTCGCGGCCCCTGGTGTAGTCCCTGTAGTTGAACTCAAAAACCCGGTCCTCACCCTTTGCCTTGCGGATGACCTGGATGCGCCGCTCCGCCGCGAAGGGTCCAAGCCCCCCCGCCAACGCAATCGCCTGCATGATGGTGGGGGGCCGCTTGGGCACTACAAAGGCGCCCGGCTTTCCCACCTCGCCCGTCACGTAGACCGTATACTCGGCCTCCTTGGCTTCCTTAAGCTCACGCTTCTCCGACTGAACGTAGCTCACAGTCACATCAAGGTCGGTCGTGAACTGCTTCTGCAGCCGCTCCTTGAGCTGGCTTTCAACGGCCCCAGTGGTCAGTCCGCCAGCCTTGAAACGGCCCGCCAAGGGGAACGCCACGAAGCCGTCGGGGGCCACGACAATCTGCCGGTTGAGCTTGGGATCCTGCCACACGGAGACATCCAAGACATCGCCCGGCTTCACCCGGTAGCTCTGCGCCTGCGCCGTGCCCGCCGCGGCCAGCCATAAACCCAGTAATAATGATATAATTATCCGCATGACACCCACTCCCCGCCTGCCAATCAACCTGCCGGGCCATACTTTTGAGCTAAGGTCCCGAATCCGCAAAAAATCGGCCAATCAGGGCTGATTGTCGAGTCCCCCCGCATGGCCAGGCACCCGAATATTCTTTGTGTGTGGATTTGGCCACAGTCACACGCAACGTCGAGGCAGAGAGCGCCACGTTTCAACCCGGCGGCCCGACCCCGCCACGCGGCACCCAGCCCGCCCCAACGCCCCCCTGGCGGAGCCCCGCAAAATCTCGATGTAACCTTACCCGTTAGTCTAAATGAGGCGTAAACTGCAAATAGCGACGGAAATGCCCCAGGAGCCCCCCAACACCAATGGGCAATCCTACAGATCTGCGTATAATCAATCCCGCCCGCCGTCCCGGCCAGCGAAGTTTGAGGCGCCCCGATTGAAGTCGAAATGCTAAAGAAACCGGATATCCCAACCAGAGAAAATTCCCACCCATTTCTCCTGTCGCTCTCGGCGACCAAGGTCGCGACGCTGCTACTCGTCGGGGACACCGTGGCGATACTGGGGGCGGGCTACTACACTTACGACACGCTGATCATCTACTCCCTGTCGCAGAACCTCTACGCGGCGGCGGTCGTCTTCACCTGGCTCGTCACGCTGACCCTGATGAACTTCGGCGGCCTCTACCGCTACGAGGCGGCAGCCCACCCCCTCCACAATCTTCACGCCATTCTCGTCGCCTCGGCGACGGCGTTCCTCTTCCTCCTTGCGGCAGCATTCTCAATCAAGATATCGGATACGTTCTCGCGCATCTGGCTCACCGCCTTCGCCGCCACCAGCACAGCCTCCATCACGCTGACGCGGCTCCTGTTGTCCCACGTCTTGATGCGCCTCCTGCGCTTCCGTGGCTCGAAGCGCAGCCTCGCAGTGATTGGCACTGGCGAACAGTGCCGCCGCATGGTCGAAATTCTGGCCCAGAACCCCGACAGCCCCGTGCGACTGCACGGCGTCTTCACTGACACGCCGCCGTCCAGTCCGGCAGCTGACGCTCCGCCGGACGCACCGGCCGCCCACGGCAACCTGGAGCAGCTCACGGCCCAAGCCAGGCTGGGCCTCATTGACGACGTGGCCATTGCCCTCCCCTGGTCGGAGGAAGACCGCATTATGGCTGCCGTTGCGCGGCTCCGGGAGTTGCCAGTCAACGTCTACATTGTGAGCGATCTCGTTGGCTTCCGCACCGACTTCAGCCCGCCCCCCAGTCACTTCGGGACACTCCCAATCCTCCAAATCATCGGCAAGCCCATGTCGGGCTGGGATGGCGCCTTCAAGGCGCTAGAAGATTACGCCCTCGCGCCACTCATCCTCATCTTGATCGCGCCCCTCCTGGTCGTCATTGCAATCGCGATCAAACTCGACAGCCCGGGCCCCGTGTTCTTCAGACAGAAACGCCTGGGCTTCAACAACCAGATCTTCGATGTCTACAAATTCCGCTCCATGCGCCACCAAGCCGAGCCAACCCACGCCACGCCGCAGGCTACGCCGGACGATCAGCGCGTCACGAGAGTGGGCCGCTTCCTGCGCCGCTGGAGCCTCGACGAGTTGCCGCAGATCTTCAACGTCCTCAACGGAACCATGTCACTGGTTGGCCCGCGACCCCACGCCCTCGACCACAACGAGGAATTTTCCCGCCGCACCAAGAGTTACTTTGCCCGCCACCGCGTCAAGCCTGGCATCACCGGTCTCGCCCAAGTGAGGGGCTTCCGGGGCCCCACCGACACTAAGGAGAAACTCGAGGGCCGCATCCGCAACGACATCTTCTACGCCGAAAACTGGTCCCCCTCCCTCGACCTCTGGATCCTCCTGCGGACCCTGGTTGTCGCCGTGACCGGAAAAAACGCCTACTGAGCCACCCCCTGATTTCGCGGCGATGAGTGCCGCGCGACTATAAAATTTGCCGACGAAGTACTGTGGATAAGTTGATCCCCGTCCAAAAACATGGTTAACGCGATCACGAAATAGCCCTATTCGGCCACAACAGTTAACACTTCGAATCAAATTCTCCTAAAGTTCCGCGTGCGGCAACCACCTGAAATTAATACTCAATTAGTAGATATACGGCGGCAAAACATGACCCCTAGGGGAGCGAGGAATAAACCTCACTAGAGGGATTAGGAAGGTCGACGTATGCGGGATTTCAGTTTCAGGGCCTTTGGCAGCAAGAATGGCAATGCCAGCGACAGGCACGACCGCGGCAGTGACACGCATGGCCACGAGCCACTCTCCGCCGCGCCCGGCCAGGCGGGGACCAGTGAGGGTGGCACCAGCGGCGGCACGTCGGTAGGCTTCAACCAGAACCTGGTCGACCAACTCGACAGCGGCTCATACTGGTACAATTCAGGCGGCACGGTGGCCGCAACGATCACTTACGGCTTCACCACAAGCAGTGCCTTCGCCGCTGGTTTTGGAGAGGCCACCGGCTGGTCGGCCTTCACTGAGGCCCAAAAGGTAGCTGCCCGGCAGATGATGACGCTGTGGGATGATCTCATCGCCTCCACATTTGTTGAAGCGACAGCCTCGCCAAATACCGCCGACATCAAGTTTTCCAATACCACCACGAGTATCAGCTACGCCCACGCCTACTACGCGGGCATGGTCAACCGTGAAACCTCCTCCTACGACAAGATAACCGGCTCGGTTTGGCTCAATCCAGCCTACAATAGTGGCACCAACAATCTGGTAACTCCAACGATTGGCATCTACGGCTGGTCAGCTATTCTGCATGAGATCGGGCACAGCATCGGCCTCGAGCATGGCGGCAACTACAATGGCGGCTCACCCCAGTATGGCAATACCTCGACGGGTTGGCTCTACACTGAGGATTCGCGCCAATTCACTATTATGTCCTACTTTAACGCCAGCGCCACGGGCGCGAGCTGGAATGGCTACGCCCAGACCCCGATGGTCTACGACATTATGGCGATCCAGCAGATGTATGGCGCCGACTACACCACACGCGCCGGAAATACGACCTACGGCTTCAATTCCAACGCCGGCAATTCGATTTATGATTTTAGCCAGAATGCCAACCCCATTCTTACCATCTGGGATGGAAATGGCACCGACACTATCGACTTATCAGGCTGGTCCTCAAATTCCACGCTGAACCTCACTGCCGGCTCCTACTCCAGCGTCGACGGCATGACCAAGAACCTCGCCATCGCCTACGACGTCGACATCGAGAACGGCACCGGCGGCTCAGGCAATGACACCATCACCGGCAACGACCTCGCCAACATTCTCCTCGGCAACGGCGGAAACGATACTATCAACGGCGCCGGCGGCAACGACACCATCAACGGAGGCAGTGGCGTCGACACCCTGATTGGCGGCGCGGGTGACGACACCATTTACTTTGACGTCCTCGACAACCTCACGCTGCTCGACGGTGGCGCGGGCTTCGACACACTGATCCAACTCGGCGTCCTCATCACCTTCGACTTCGCCGGCCATAATTTTGAGCGCCTCATGAATATTGTCTCCGACACGGCCTCGGCCGCCTGGAGCCAGCAGACCAACTACTACGACTTCTCCAACCTCTACTATCAGTGTGACATAACCTACGACAACGGCACGCGCTCGGTCACTGAATACGACGTCTACAATACCGAGACTTGGTCGGAGTGGACGGTCACCTACGCCGCAAACGGCGACGTCATTTCATCGGTATTCGTCCCCGACAATGGTGATCCGCCAGCAAACACTGCGCCCACGATTACCTCGAACGGCGGCGGCGCGACCGCGGCCGTCAACGTGGCGGAGAACGCCACGGCAGTTACGACTGTGACCGCCGTGGATCCCGACGCCGGCGCAACCAAGACCTACTCGATAGTCGGCGGCGCCGACGCGTCCAAGTTCACCATTAATGCAACCACGGGCGTCCTCAGCTTTGTTTCGTCGCCCGACTTTGAAGCGCCCACCGATGCGAGCGCCAACAATGTCTACGACGTCCAGGTCCAGGTCTCCGACGGAGCATTGACCGACACGCAGACGATCGCCGTGACGGTGACCAACCAGAGTGAAGCGCCAACGATTACATCCAATGGCGCAGGGACCACGGCGGCCGTCAACGTGGCGGAGAACGCCACGGCAGTTACGACTGTGACCGCCACGGATCCCGACGCCGGCGCAACCAAGACCTACTCGATAGTCGGCGGCGCCGATGCGTCCAAGTTCACCATTAATGCAACCACGGGCGTCCTCAGCTTTGTCTCGTCGC
>CAYVDY010000447.1:0-6057 GCA_964450255.1 uncultured Candidatus Solibacter sp.
AATCGGGCAGATGCGGCCGTAGTGCGTGGGGTGCACGTCGCGGACTTCGAAGCCTGCGCGCTCGCGGCTCAAACCGCCTGGTCCAAGGGCCGACAGGCGACGCTTGTGCGTGATCTCCGACAGCGGATTGGTCTGATCCATGAACTGCGAGAGCTGGCTGGATCCGAAGAACTCGCGGATGGCAGCCATAACCGGCTTGGCGTTGACCAGGTCATGCGGCATGGCCGTCGACATTTCCTGGTAGACGGCCATCTTTTCCTTGATGGCGCGCTCCATCCGGACCAGGCCGATGCGGAACTGATTCTCGAGCAATTCACCGACGGCGCGGACGCGGCGGTTGCCCAGGTGATCGATGTCATCGACGGCGCCGATGCCGCGGCGGAGCTTGAGCAGATACTGAATGGTATCGGTGAAGTCCTTCTGATCGAGCACGCGGCGGTCGAGCGGGTTGCCGGTGTAGCCTTCCGGAGTGTACTCAAAGCTGTCGTAGAGCTTGATGTTGAACTTCATGCGGCCGACGCGCGAGAAATCGTACTTGCGCGGGTCGAAGAACATGCCGTGGAATAGCTGGTTGGCGGTGTCGAGAGTGGGCGGATCGCCCGGACGGAGCTTGCGATAGATTTCCAGCAGCGCATCGCTCTGCGTCTTAACCGGATCCTTGCGCAGCGTAGCGGAGATGACGTTGCCGACTTCGTCGCGATCCGGGAAGAAGACGTCCACTGTAGGGATGCCGGCTTCCATGATCTTGGCGAGCATAGAGGTGGTGAGCTCGTGGTTCGCCTCGGCGAGCACCTCACCGGTCTCCATGTCGATGACGTCGGAGGCGACCCAGGAGCCTTCGATCTCGGCAGTGGTGACTTCCACCTTGTCCACCTTGGCTTTGAGGAGGTCCCTGATGGTGGATTCTTTGATCTTGCGGTTGGCGGGATGCACCTGTTCGCCCGCCTTGTTGAGCAGGGCGTTGCCGAGCTTGACGCCAATGAGGGACTCGTCGACCTTCCAGAAGATCTTCTTGTCTTTCAGGTTCAGCTCGGAGCAGCGGTAGAACGCCTTGATGATGTCGCTATCGCTCTTAATACCGAGGGCGCGAAGGAAGACCGAGCCGTAGAACTTGCGCTTGCGGTCGATGCGGACGTAGAGGAGGTTCTTTGCGTCGAACTCGAACTCCACCCAGGATCCGCGGTAGGGGATGATCTTGCCAAGGAAGTAGTTCTGGGCCTGGACCTTCTCGAAGAAGACGCCGGGCGAACGGTGCAACTGGCTGACGATGACGCGCTCGGTGCCGTTGATGATGAAGGTGCCGTTGGCGCTCATCAGCGGGATTTCGCCGAAGAAGACTTCCTGCTCCTTAAACTCGCGAACGGTCTTGCGGCCAGACTCGTCCTTATCGAACATCTTCAGCCGGATGGTGACCTTGAGCGGCGCGGCGTAGGTCATGCCACGCTCTTCGCACTCCGCCTGGTCGTACTTCAACTGAAGGCCGACAGGATCGCCGCAGCGGTTACAGAAGGTGACGACGTTCTTGTTGAACGTGCCGCACTTGTCGCAGAGGACATCGCCGGGGTGGAACGGATCGGTCTTGATGGTGGCGCCGCAGGCCGGATTCCGGCAAACGGTGCGCAGGTGGTTCAAGCCCTTCAGGCTGCCGCACTTGCACTCCCAGTTGCCGATGGCGTAGTCAACGAACTCCAGTTCGGACAGGCCACGGAAGTCATTGATAGGGAAGACGCTTTTGAAGACGCTCTGCAGTCCGATGTCGTCGCGTTCATCGGGCAGCAAGTCCATCTGCAGAAAGCGCTCATAGCTGCGCTTCTGAACCTCGATCAGGTTGGGGATGGGGACCGACGTCTTGATCTTGGAAAAATCGACACGCTCAGGTGGCATGTTGGTAGGCGAAGTAGCCATTCTCCACTCCTTCGGCTCGTCCTCAGTTCTCAGCGCGGCTAGCCATCCGCCGGAACAGGCGAGCACCCCTGAATACCGAATCTGCCGGCGTCAGGGAGCAGTCACAATCACGAATTTCGGGAGATGCCCGGCGCAGGTTCGTCTGACGCCAAGGGCAAGGGATCGATCAGCGGGCAGAGAGCCGGTAGAGAGGTCCAGCCGGCGAGAAACAGTTTGCGAGGACTTGGGCGCCCGTCCGCAAACGGAAGCCGCTGCTTTGAAAGTCGGCACAAGGGCAGTCGATCCCCACTATAACCAGAATCAGATGCCTTGAGCTTATCAGACACAAAAACAAGGAGTCAAATCCTCATGACTCCCAGATGAACGACGGATGTCGACGACACAACAGGGCTGCCGCATGAGGGACTCCCGGCTGAGAGCCACCCTGCGACCGCCCGGATGTGTAATGGGGAGTGCGTTCCACGAAGGAACGCGAAACCCTACTTGATTTCGACAGTGGCGCCGGCGTCGACGAACTTCTTCGCGATGGCGGCGGCTTCGTCCTTCGTCACGCCTTCCTTGACAGCCTTCGGGGCAGCCTCGACAAGGTCCTTGGCTTCCTTCAGGCCCAGGCTGGTGAGCTCGCGGACCACCTTGATGACGTTGATCTTGTTGGCGCCGGCGGCAGTGAGAACGACGTTGAATTCCGTCTTCTCTTCCACCACGGCAGCGGCGGCTGCGGCCGGAGCGGCCACGGACACGGATGCGGCAGCGGCGGATACGCCCAGCTTCTCCTCGAGCAGCTTCACGAGCTGAGAGGCCTCCAGGAGAGTCAGGCCCTGGATATTTTCAGCGATCACATTAATGTCAGCCATTTTCTTCGATACTCCCTATCGTTTGAAAAATCGTTACGATGGACCCTATCCGGGACACATCCCTCACTCGGAGGCGAATTTGTTTTCTTTCACGCCCTGGTCAACGACTATGGCGAGGTTGCGGCCCACGCCATTGATGGCGGTGACCAGTTGCTGAGCCGGGGCATTGATGACCCAGAGCAGCTTGGCGTAGATTTGTTCCTTCGGCGGCATCGTGGCCAGTTCCTGGATTTCGGCCAGGTTGATGGCGCGGCCTTCCACGAGGCCAGCCTTGAAGGTAAATGTCGGGTTGGCCTTGGCGTATCCGGACAATGCCTTGGCGAGGGCGACGGGATCACCGGCGGTGTAGGCCACCGCTGAGACACCCTTCAGATCGGCCAGAACCTGCTCGGCAGGAAGGCCGGCGGAGGCCTTGCTGGCGATGGTGTTCTTTACGACGTGATACATCCCACCCGCACCGCGGACCGCCTTGCGCAGTTCGAAGTCCTGAGCGACAGTCAGCTTGGAAAAACCTGTGACGAATACGTTGCTGTTTTCCTGCAACGCGCCGCGGAGGGCTTCCAGGTCCTGTTGTTTTTTCTTTCGTTCCTTCATGACCGTTTTCCTTTCGCGCTCACGTTGATCAGACCTGCCGCGCGTTGTACGTCGTCACATCCAGCGCCACGCCGGGCCCCATGGTGGAGCACACGGTGACGCTCTTAACGTACTTGCCCTTGGCAGCTGCAGGCTTGGCCTTGATGACCGCCTGGATCAGTGTACGCGCGTTCTCCAGAAGCTTTTCGGTGGCGAAGGCAACCTTGCCGAGCGGGGCGTGTATCACACCCGTCTTGTCGACACGGAACTCAACCTTGCCCGCCTTCACTTCCAGCACGGCCTTGGTAACGTCAGTAGTGACGGTGCCTGTCTTCGGGTTCGGCATCAGGCCGCGCGGGCCCAGTACCTTTCCGAGGCGTGCCATCGACCGCATCATATCCGGCGTGGCGATGACAGCGTCATAGTCCAGCCAGTTTTCTTTCACAATCTTCTCGACCAATTCTTCGCCGCCGAAGAATTCCGCGCCTGCCGCTTCTGCTTCACGGATCTTGTCGCCCGAAGCGATAACGAGAACACGCTTGGTCTTGCCAAGCCCGTTAGGGAGAACCACAGTGCCGCGCACCATCTGATCGGCGTGCTTCGGATCCACGCCCAATCTCATGTGTACTTCCACTGTCTCGTCAAACTTCGTGAACTTGATCTTTTGCACCAGCGGGATGGCTTCGTCGAGCGTGTAGGGCCGCTTCTCAACTTGAGCGACGGCCGCTGTATACTTCTTGCCTGGTTTTCTTGCCATATTTTTGACTGGTCCAAACGGCCCCCACAACCATCTCTGGAGGGGGAAGCCTCCCAATGTGATCGGATTTACCCGTCGGAACGGGCTTACCGTTAGATTGGAAAAGAACGAAACTAACACTTTACCATGGCTCAGCAGCCTGAGTCCATGCCGTTACGAACAAACAACTATTGCGTGACTTCCACACCCATCGAAACACAGGCGCCCTTCACCTGGGCGACCGCCGATTCCAGACTGAACGAATTCAGATCCGGCATCTTGATCTTGGCGATCTCTTCCACCTGCGCCATGGAAATCTTGCCGACCTTGTTCTTGTTCGGCTCCGCGCTGCCCTTTGCCAGGTTGCAGGCCCGCTTCACCAGAATCGCCACCGGCGGAGTCTTGGTGATGAACGTGAAGGACCGGTCCGAATAGATCGTGATCACCACGGGGATGATCAAGCCTTCCTGATCCTTGGCGGAGGTCTTGGCGTTGAAAGCCTTGCAGAACTCCATGATGTTGACGCCCTGTGGACCGAGCGCGGTGCCGACCGGCGGGGCCGGAGTGGCCTTGCCGGCAGGGATTTGCAGTTTAACTTGACCCGTTACTTTCTTCGCCATTTTGCTAAAACCTTATCTCTAACTAATCTTTTCCACTTGTAGGAATTCGAGCTCGACCGGAGTGGCACGGCCGAAAATGGTGACGAGAACCCGCAGCGTGCTGCGGTCAGTGTTCACATCGTCCACCTTGCCCTGGAAGTTGGTGAAGGGGCCGTCAATGATGCGGACGGTCTCATTCTTTTCGAAGTTGAGCTTGGGACGCGGGCGATCCACCGAGGAGGCCTGGCGGTTCAGAATCCCGTCCACCTCTTCGTTGGTCAGCGGGACGGGCGTATTGCCGCCACCCACGAAACCAGTCACACGCGGCGTGTTCTTCACGTGATGCCACAACTCGTCGTCCATGGCCATTTGCACCATGACGTAACCGGGATACAACATCCGCTTGCTGGTAACTTTTTTGCCGTTGCGGAGTTCCACTACCTCTTCGGTAGGGATCAGTATCTGGCCGAGGCGATCAGCGAAGCCGTATGCCTCAGAGCGGGCCTTTAGCGACTCGGCAACCTTGTTCTCAAAGCCAGAGTAGGAATGGATGATGTACCAGTCCATTCCAGGAATGTGGTTCTTGTCTTCGACCGGCGCGGCATCGGCCGGTCCCGCTTCCGCTGCTTCGCTCTCGGCAGCCGGGATTTCCGCGGCCTGCGCGATCGCTTCGGGGACGGCGTCCGTTTCCGGCGCTACCGCTTCGTCAGAGGCTGCAACTTCGGCGTCCGCGGCCATGCCTTCCAGCCCGGCGCCGCCAGTTGTTTCGTCCTGATTCTCGATATCCTGCTCGGCCATGAAGCTAAACCCTCGCAGCGAACTTGGTCCCGTCAGTCGTACCCGCCATCAGCGGCGGGCCAGCGTCTGGAAAATCTGATTGATGGCGCGACCCAGAATCAGGTCGACTACCGCGAAATAGGCAGCAAAGAGAAAAACAGCGCCGATCACGACGGCAGTTGTGGCCTTCACCTGAGCCTGGCTGGGCCATGTCACCCGGCGCATCTCCGCCTTCAGGTCATTGATGTAGTCTTTTGCGCTTTGAACCCAACCCATCACGCCTTTCGGCGCTTCGTTGGTTCCAGTGACTGCCGTGGTTTCTGCCGCCATACTTGGCACCTTTGCTATTACTATTACGAAGCGACCGGCTCTTGCCGGCCGAATGAAGAGATGGCAGGGGGTGAGGGATTCGAACCCCCACTAGCGGTTTTGGAGACCGCAGGCCTACCCTTAACCTAACCCCCTATCGGGCAACACACTCTATTGTAACTCAGTCAAACAGATGGCGGCGGACTGTTGAACATGCCAACCGGCCGCCGCCCCTGCCATTCACAAAAACTAGCTGATTACCTCGGACACCGTACCGGCGCCGACCGTGCGGCCGCCCTCGCGA
>CAYVDY010000448.1:0-6057 GCA_964450255.1 uncultured Candidatus Solibacter sp.
TTTACGCGGCACAGGTACGGCAACCACATCTATCCCTTACGCCGGAATAAAAGCTGACGCTTGAGCGCGCCGGCGCAGTACACCGGGCTGATGTATCTGGAGCATCTGAATGGTCCGTCGGTGCTGGAGCCGGAAGTGAAGGATCTGTACGTGGATTCGTTGACGATCACCGATGCGCCGGTGCGGCAGGCGGCGCGGTTCGAAGATTATTCGCCGGAGTTCTTCGCGGTGACGGGCAGCAAGGGCGCGGCGACGTATCACATGCTGCGCTGGATTGTGGGCGACGCGAATTTCCAGAAGATGCTGAAGAGCCTGTGCGACCAGTTCGCGGGCAAGTCGATTGCGACTGACGATGTGCGCAAAGCGGCCGAGACGGTGAGCGGGCAGGTGCTGCAGGGGTTCTTCATTCAGTGGCTGGAATCGACGGGGGCGCCCGAGTTCAAGATGAAGTACACGGTGTACCGCACGCAGAAGGGCTTCCGCGTGATGGGCACGATCGAGCAGGATCTGGATACTTTCCGGATGCCGGTGGAACTGCGGATTGAGACGGAAGGAAATCCGGAGGACAAGCGAGTGGATGTGGTAGGGCCGTCGACGGAGTTTTCGGTGGAGACGTTTGGCAAGCCGCGCAGGGTGTCGATTGATCCTGCCGGGCGCGTGCTGCGGTTTAGCCCGACGATGCGGGTTGCGGTGGCGATCCGGAAGGGCGAGCAGTTTGCGGAGGTCGGCGAGTATAACGAGGCGCTGAAGGAGTATCAGAAGGCGCTGGAAGTAACGCGGATTTCGTCGCTGGCGCACTACCGGGTGGCGGAGGTGTTTTTCCTGCAGGGGAATTACCAGTCGGCTGCGAATGAGTTCCGGGAGGCGCTGAATGGCGACCTGGAGCCGAAGTGGACCGAGGTTTGGAGCCATTTGAACCTGGGCAAGATCTTCGATATTACGCAGCAGCGGGAGCGGGCGGTGAACGAGTACACGCTGGCGATCCGGACGAAGGACAATACGCAGGGGGCGCAGGAAGAGGCGGCGAAGTACAGGCAGGCGCCGTATCAGCGGAAAGAGAGCAATTAGTAAGGCATGGTACGCGGATGAACGCGGATAGACGCGGATCTGAGGTAATCTGGACTGGTTCGTCTAGATTCGGATCTCCGACAGGAGGAAGTAGAGAATGTTAAAGAATCTCCGTGGTACTGTGCTGGCCGCAGGCGCGTTTAGCTTGCTGTTGAACAGCTCGCTGATTGCACAGGGCAACAAATCGGTATTGGTGGAAGGGCTGCAACTGCCCTACAAGTTGCTGCTGACGCAGGATGGGAATCTGATGGTTTCAGAGGGCGGGGGCGCTCCGAATACGGGGCGGATCTCGCTGGTGAGCCGTTCGGGGAATCGGACTTCCGTGCTGGAGGGGCTGCCTTCGGGCCCGTCGAATCCGGAGATGACTCCGATGGGGCCGACAGGAATCGCTCTTAGGCAGCGCACGCTGTTCGTGGCGATTGGCGAGGGCGATGCGGTGCGGGCGGGCGCGACGCCGGGATCTCTGGTATTGAATCCGGCGGGGATGTCGTCGCCGCTGTTTTCGAGCGTGTTGTCGTTCCGTTTCGATGAGGATCCGGACCGGATTGCGAGTCCGTACGTGATGACGATGGCCATGCAGCGGATGCTGGCGGACGGTCACGCGGTGGACATCGAGAACGCCCAGGGGCGGAAAGTGCACGTGGAGCTTCTGACGAAGTTCCAGCAACTGCTATCCGATCCGCAGACGGTGTACCGGCACTCCGATCCATTCGGGCTGGCGATGGGCCAGGGACGTCCGGAGGAGCTCTATCTGGTGGATTCCGGGCAGAACACGCTGGTACGGATCGATACGTCGACGGGCCGGTGGCACGTTCTGACGCGCTTTGCTCCGACGCCAAACCCGACGCCGGTTGGGCCTCCTGTGGTGGATTATGTGCCGACGGCGGCGATGGTGTATGGCAATGAGATTCTGGTGACGAACCTTTCGGGGTTCCCATTCGTGCCGGGACAGGCGTCGGTGAAGTCTGTGAATCCGCGCACGGGCGCGGCGGATCCGTGGATCAACGGGCTGACTAGTGCGATCGACATCGGAATGAGCCGTTCGCCGCGGGGTGGTCCGGAGTTCTTCGTACTTAGCTTCAGCGGGAACATGCGGGCAACGCCGCCGGCGGCTGGTGAGTTGTGGCAGTTCGACACGCCGGCGGGCCGCTCGATTGCCACTTTCACGAGCCCCACGGGCATGGCGGTGGATGGCCAAACGGGCGACGTTTTCGTGTGCGAGCTGGCCACGGGCCGGATCATGCGCGTGACGACGCGGTAGCAGTGAGAAGAGGGCGTCCAGGGGACTGCGTGATAAACTGAAAGCTCATACCAGCAGTTCCCTGGAAACCACCATTGAAAATCGGATTTGTCAGTCTGGGATGTCCCAAGAATCTTGTGGACACCGAAGTAATGATGGGGCAGTTGAGCGCCCGCGGCCATGAGCTGACCAGCTCGCCGGAGGATGCCGACGCCATCGTCGTGAATACTTGCAGCTTCATCGACACGGCGAAGCAGGAGTCTGTCGACACCATCCTGGAGATGGCGGAGTTCAAAAAGACGGGCCGGGCGCGGCGGCTGATAGTGGCCGGGTGCCTGGTGGAGCGGTTCCGCAACGACATCCGGCAGAACATTCCCGACGTGGATGCGGTGCTGGGCACCAATGAGCTGGATGAGATTGTGACGTTGTGCGAGGGGGGTGAGAAGTCCAGCGCGCCGTTCGAGCCGTATCTTTACCACGACCTGACGCCACGCGTGCTGGCCACGCCGCGGCACTTCGCCTACATCAAGATAAACGAGGGGTGCGACCACCCCTGCACGTTTTGCGTGATCCCGCAGTATCGGGGGAGCTTCCGCAGCCGGCGGTTCGAATCCGTGATCGCGGAGGCGGAGCGGCTGTTTGCGCAGGGCGTGCGCGAGATCAACCTGATCGGGCAGGACACGACGGCTTACGGCGACGATCTGGGGATGAAGGACGGGCTGGCGCATCTGCTGGCAGGGCTGGCGCGGATCGAGACGGCGCATGAGAAGTGGGTGCGGTTCCTGTACTGCTATCCGAACCGGATTACGCGGTTCTTGTTGGATACCATCGGCGGGCACGAGTCTCTTGTGAAGTACATCGACATGCCTTTGCAGCACGCATCGGCGAGTGTGCTGAAGAGGATGAAGCGCGGAGCGTCGGGCGACATTTTCCTGAAGACTCTGGAGAAGATCCGGAGGGCCGTGCCGGGCGTGGCAATCCGGACTTCGATGATCGTAGGGTTCCCGGGCGAGACGGATGCGGACTTTGAAGAGCTGTGCCAGTTTGTCGAGGCGGCGCAGCTGGACCGGCTGGGCGTGTTCTCGTATTCGGATGAAGAGACGAGCGAGAGTTTTGCGCTGGACGGCAAGGTGGACAAGAAGACGATCTACAACCGGCGGCGACATCTGATGGCGTTGCAGCGGAAGATCTCGAAGAAGATGAACCGGCGGCATGTGGGGCAGGAACTGCCGGTGCTGATCGAGGGCCGTTCGGCGGAGAGCGATTTGATCTGGCAGGCGCGGCTGGCGACGCAGGCTCCGGATATCGACGGGGTATGCTATCTGGGCGACGTGGGGGAGGAAGAGCCGCGGCCGGGGCAGTTCCGGTTGATGCGCGTGACCAAGGCACACGATTATGATCTGGTAGGGGATCTGATTGACGAGCCGCCGGTGGAGCCTGTGGTGGCGGTGAATCCGTTTCCGATCATCGCGTCGAGTTCCGGCCGGCAGCACCAGCATCAGTAGGTGATTTATGACGTGTCCCATCTGCAAGAAGCCCGTGAAGCTGGGTGATCCCGAGATGCCGTTTTGCAGCGAGCGCTGCCGCTTGATTGACCTTGGGGTCTGGGCTGACGAAGGGTATCGCATACCGAGTACGCAGATTGCACAGAACGATCCCGACGCGGCGGATGATGAATAGGGTCGCGCTGGCGATCGGGACGTGGTTCGGGTGCGGCTACTGGCCGAAGGGTCCGGGCACGGCGGGCTCGATTGGCGCGCTGCTGGTGGCGTGGCCGCTGGTGCACTATGCTCATTTCGAGCCGTGGTATTTCCTGGTGCTGGCCGCGGTGTGGACCATGCCGGCGATTTGGGCGTCGTCGCGAACGGCGGAGATCAAGAAGCTGAAAGACCCGCAGATCGTCGTGGTGGACGAGGTGCTGGGGCAGTGGATCACGCTGGCGGGCGCGGCGGTATGGGACTGGCAGCATGTGCTGGCGGCGCTGGTGTTGTTCCGGCTGTTCGACATCACGAAGCCGTGGCCGGTGCGGCAGTTGGAGGCGTTGCCGGGCGGAGTGGGAATCGTAGCCGATGACCTGATGGCTGGCGTGTACGGCGCGCTGGTTCTTGTGGCGCTGCGATTCGTGGTTCAATTCTAGGAGTAGCGGTCATATTCTCGGATGCCATCATTACGTAAGAGCGCAGAGCGCCCCACAATCGACTCCGTATCGCCCCAAGCCGCCATCGCCGGCGGCGACGTGCAGGTACGCGGCAAGAACTTCACATATGCGCCCAGGCCGTCGGTTGCGATCGGCGGCGTGCTGGCGTCGCTGGTGGTTGGATCGGACAACTACGTGGTGGCGCGCGTGCCGGATGGCGCGGGGCGCGGGGAGTTGATCGTCAGCAATGGCGAGGAAGACAGCGCACCAGCAGCGATCTCGATAGGCGCGCTGGTGGCGGAAAACCTGCATCCGGTGGCGAGTCCGGTGGTGGATGTGGTGGGCAACTGCTACACGACGTTCAGCGGGTCGCGGGGGCAGAAGACTCCGGTGGCTGTCTACAAGGTGGATCCGGGCGGCGAGGTGAGTCCGTTTCTGAACGATCTGATGAACGCGACGGGGCTGGCGTTTGACAACGATGGGGTGCTGCACATTTCATCGCGGTTCGACGGCATCGTGTACCGGGCAACGCAGAGCGGCGAGATGAGCGTGTACGTGGAAGGCATGGGCGTGGCCACGGGGATCGCTTTCGACGAGCACGGCAACCTGATGGTAGGCGACAGGGCCGGCACGATTTTCAAGATCAGCCCTTCGCGGCAGATTTATGTGTTCGCGACGCTGGAGCCCTCGATTTCGGCGTACCACCTGATGTTCGGGCCGGAAGGGTATTTATACGTGACAGGGCCGACGACGTCGAGCTTCGATGCGGTGTACCGGATCTCTTCGGCAGGCGAGGTGGAGACTTTCTACCGGGGATTGGGGCGGCCGCAGGGCATGGCATTCGATGCGGCGGGCAACCTGTATGTGTCGGCATCGCTGGAGGGCCGCAAGGGCATCGTGAAGATCACGCCTGAGCGCGAGGCTGCGCTTTACGTCTCGGGGCCGAACATCGTAGGCTGCGCGATAGGGCCGCGCGGTGATTTGTTCATTACCACGACGGGCGCGCTGTACCGTGTGGCGGCCGGGTTGCGGGCGCAATGAACGCAGAGATCATCGCGGTGGGCAGCGAGCTGCTGACGCCGGAACGAGTGGATACGAACTCACTGTGGCTGACGCAGCGGCTGAACGAGTTGGGCGTGGAGGTCACACAGAAGTCCGTGGTGGGTGACGATCGGGACCGGCTGGCGGTGGCGATCACGGGCGCGCTGCAGCGGGTGCCGCTGCTGATTCTAACGGGCGGATTGGGACCGACGGAAGACGACATCACGCGCGAGGCCGTGGCGCAGGCGCTGCACCGGCGGCTGTTGTTCAGCGTGGAGATCTGCCAGTGGATCGAGAGCATCTTCACGAGCCGCGGGCGGACGATGGCGGACGTGAACAAGCGGCAGGCGTTTCTAATTGAGGGTGCGGAGCAGTTGCCGAATCCGAATGGAACGGCGCCGGGGCAGTGGTTGGATCTGCCGGATGGGATGATTCTGATTCTGCCGGGACCGCCTCGCGAGATGAAGCCGATGTTTGAGGATGTGTGTCTGCCAAAACTGCGGGAGCGGTTGCCGCGGCTGCACATCCGTACGCGGTTCTTCCGGGTGGCGGGCATGGGCGAATCGGATTT
>CAYVDY010000449.1:0-6046 GCA_964450255.1 uncultured Candidatus Solibacter sp.
CTCCAGCAGACGGAGGCGACCGCCTTGGAAGGGGGGCGCCGTCCGGTGGGCGAGGCCGCGGGCGAGCGAGGTCTTGCCGGTCCCAGGTTCGCCAACCAACAGAATGACGCCGTGGAGCGGCAGGACGGTTCGGCTAACCTTGCCGCGAATGGTGAAGTTGAGCACCGCCTGCGACAGCAACTGCGTCTTCAGGCTATCAGCGAGGATGATGGAGTCCCATAGGGCGCCCAGGCCAGCGTCCGGCAACGGGCGGCTCCGCTGGATTCCCTTGGGCAGCTCCGCCCCTTCGCCCTGCTGGGCCGTCAAGTTCCGCATATCCGTCCGCCTTTTTCGGCGGGCTTCGTCCCGCCAGGTCTGATCATTCGCCGCTGGATGCGCTGAAAGCGCCGGTGCCCCTAGGCCTTGTCTTTCGGAGGGTTCGGATCATGACCATGGCTGTCGCTCTGCGCGATCCGCCCGTCGAGGTTGTGGATTCGAAACTCCGTGCCCTGGTTCCGACTAACCACACGACCTTGGTCGATCGCCTCGCGCTTGGTATCGAAATGACCGCTCGCGCGTTCGCCGCCACCCCGTTTCACATCCCATCCCCCGTTGGGGTTCGGCACCACATGATGTGTGTCCGGCCCTTTGCGTCCTGCCATATCTATGATCCCTTCCGCTTTTGAAAAATAAAAAGTGCGCCTACTCCGAACTTACAGTTAGGGTCCCTCATACGCGTTGTCAAGGCCGCCAGGTGCGCCTACTCTGAACTTCGACGAGTCAGTAGGAGGAGCGTTTGGTGTCCACCCCTCTAGGCGAGAAAATCCGCACCTTGCGAAAGGCCAAAGGCTATACGCTCGAGAAGCTCGCGGAACTTTCCGAGTCTAGCAAGAGCTACATCTGGGAACTTGAGAACAAGAACCCGCCGCGACCTTCAGGTGAGAAGATAGCTAAGATCGCCGCCGTCTTAGGTGTGACCGCCGACTACCTGATCGACCAAACGGAGACTCTGAAAGTGGAAGACGCCGCCGATACGGCGTTCTATCGAAAGTATCGAAAGATGCCGGACGACACGAAGGAGAAGATTCGTCGGATGGTGGACCTGTGGGGCGACGACGAGTGAGCGGAGCGTTTTCTCCTGAGCGCTGGGCCTTTGAGATCACCCATGTGCTCAACACCGTGTTCGGCAGCGATCGGTTTCCCGTCGATGTACCCGCGGTCGCCCAGGAGTATACGCGTCAGAAGTATCCCGGCGACGCCATTACCCGCGTCGTCGGCGCCGATTTGCCGGGGTTCGACGGGGCCTTGTTCCGGGCCCCACAAGGCAAGCAGGGTTGGGGAATTTTCTACAACACCCGGATCAGTTCACCGGGGCGGATCAACTTCACGCTCGCCCATGAACTCGGCCACTTTCTCCTCCACCGTCTGGCCCATCCAGACGGGATCAGGTGCGGCGAACAGGACATGGTGCGCTGGGATTCCGACTACGCGCAGCTAGAACAGCAGGCCAACACGTTCGCCGCGAACCTGCTGATGCCGCTGGATGACTTCCGGCGCCGGATCGCTGCCGGTTCGAAGGTCGATCTCGACCAGATCTCCGACTCCGCCGACCGGTACAAGGTGTCTTTGATCGCCGCGACGCTGCGGTGGCTAAGCTATACGGAACGTCGTGCGGTGCTCGTGGTGTCCCGCGAAGGGTATATTATGTGGTCGCGAGCAAGCCCTTCGGCCCTGAAGAGCGGCGCTTTCTTTCGCACCTCAGGGGGGCCAATCGAGGTCCCATCGACCTCCATCGTCGGTCGCCAGGACCCACTCGTCGACGGCAAGATTGGACTAGAACACGGACCGGGGGTGTGGTTCCGCGAACCGGTGCATGAGATGACCATCTTCGCCGAGCAATATGACTTCGCGTTGTCCCTTTTGCTACTTGAGGATCAAACGCGCTCGTTCGGTATGGATTCAGAGGCCGACAGTGACGTCTTTGATCGCATATCGCCTGAGCCCGTGCGTCGCGATTGGTGAAGCCCAGCGCATGGCGCAAGCGAGTTGAATCCCGGCTGCTAGCCCTCGTCGGGAGACTCGCCTTGCACGGCGTCAGCTGTTGGCCCCGAGTAGTCGCTTGACTGCTCGACGGCCGCGAGGGGGGCCTGGATGCTCTTTGAGCGCCGAGGCTTCGACATCGGTTGCTTGGCCTTCTGGTCGCCTGAAAGCTCGACGACGACTGTCTTGGCAAGCTCCGGCCAAAACAGCTTCAGTCGGCGAGAGAGCACCGACAGCATCCCTGCTTCAGAGTCGATGTTCGACAGGGCCGCCGCCGGCGCGATCTCCAGCGCCCAGTGCGACATCGACGGTGCGTCTGTGCCGATCATTTTGCGCAGGGTGATGGGCGATGGCGTCTCGGGAGACGTGCCGTCA
Organism: uncultured Candidatus Solibacter sp.; assembly: GCA_964450255.1. Lineage (GTDB taxonomy): Bacteria > Acidobacteriota > Terriglobia > Bryobacterales > Bryobacteraceae > Paludibaculum. Next base: position 2,395 of record CAYVDY010000449.1, read on the forward strand.
GGATCAAATACATAAATCCACGCCGGACAGGGATCGGGACGTGCGCGGCCGGGAGCCAGGAGGCTGTGGGTGCCATCGGCCTCGGCGATGAGCTCCGGTGCGCCGAGGTGCCTTTGCCAGCTATCCCAGACGGACTGAGGCACGGCGAGGACGCAGCCGGCGCAACGGTCATGTTGCCCGAGCTGAAACTTGAACATCATCTGATAGAACGTCCGCTTGAAGACGTTGGCGATGTTCGGTCCCTCAACGCCCTCAGACAGCCACCACTGATTATCCTGTACGGTCGGCCCAAACCGCGTGGGGTGCATGCGTAAGCCCTCGCGCAGGTTGCGCACGGCATCGCGATAGGAGCCGTGGAAGTCCATCGTCTGGATCTCCAGGATCCCGAACCTGTCGATGTGAGGCGCTCCCTCCTCCATCGTCAGCTCGACAATGGTGACGTCGAAGGAAAACTCCGGCGACCGGTCTGTCGGCGGAATTGACAGCTCGCCGCCGGTCTTCTTGTCGAAGTAGATGAACACTGGCTGCAGCGCATTGAGCCTAGCCACGATATCGGCCCTGACATCATCGTGCCGGAGAGTCACCGCCGGCGTCACGAACGGTGTCACCGCATCCGAGATCGAGAAAAGCTGACGCGTCGCCCGCTCAACAAGGCCGTCGCTCAGCGCGCGATAAGGGCAAACGAGCCAGTCTTGGCGCGGCCCATTGCTGACGCTGCTGATGGTACAGACGCCCCGGGCCGCAGGGGCCTTAATGCAAGGTCGATCCTCGTTCGTGGCGCTGGTCAGAAAAGGACAGCGTTCCGCCTGCTGGTCGGCAACCGACGCGGCCGTCGAGATGACCTGTGGGTGGACGCGATGCCCAAACCATTCACTGACGAAATTGCCGGGGGCTTCTGTGCGGGGACCTCGAGCCATCCTATTCCGCCGCCATGATAGAAGCCGGCATGCGGTAGCGCGACTTAACGGGCGCTGCGTCCTCATCGGCGACGTTGCGCAACATATTCGCCAGCTCGACCGCGACGGCGCGGCCCAGCAGCGGAGGCACGGCGTTGCCGACCTGGTCGTACTGTTGAGTGTAACTGCCCTCAAACACAAACCAGTCCGGGAAGCTCTGAATGCGCGCGGCTTCGCGGATGCTTATCGTCCGGTGCTGCTCCGGATGGGTGTATTCGCCCGACTTCGGGTCGCGGAACCGCGTGATGATCGAGCGCGCCACTCCATCCCACTTCATGCGGCGATAGCGGCGGGTGTGATCCTTCCGATGCGCACGTTGCATCCCGCCAGGCAGCAAAGCGAGCGGAAGATCACGCCAGTCCTGCCCGGGCTTAAGCGCGCGTATGCGTGCGAGATTCTGCGCGGCCAAACGTGCGGCGTAGTGATTGCACAGAACCTTGGGCTCTTGGTGCCGCATCGCTACCTGATAGGCCGTCTTGGGAACCCCTTCGTAGCGATCTTTGCACTCCCCCGCCTCGATGGGCGGCAAGTCGCCGATCGCGTCTCCGATGGTCATAAAGCCCTTCGTCTCGGCCGCGGTGATCGTTCGGTTCGGCAGAAGATCGCCGATGCCAGACGATCCATGGGTCGGTTGCGGGAAGCCCCCACGCCGGCCTTGATCCAGCCGCCAAGCGATAAAGAACATCCGCCAGCGCATCTGCGGGACGCCATACTGGGCTGCCAGCAGTTCAGCGCATTCGACGACATAGCCGGCCTCGTTGAACAGCCTGCCGATCTCTCGAAGCACGGCCCCCTGTTCGAGTGTCGCCAAGCCCGGCACATTTTCGATGACCACACACCGAGGCTTCAGCTCCTCGGCAATGCGGATGAAGTGCCGAACGAGACCGTTACGAGGATCCCAGATTTGGCGTTGGCCAATGATGCTGAAGCCCTGACACGGAGGTCCGCCCACCAGCAGGTCGAGCTCTCCAGCTTTCAGTCCGGTGCGCTCGAGGATTTCCGGGCCACTGAGGTTTTCAACGCTGGTCCGGACGAACGGGACCTGAGGCAAGTTTCGGTTGTGCGTCGCTTCGCACGCCACATCCCTGTCCGATGAAAGCCGAACGTCGAAGCCTGCATCCACTAGTCCCAGGGTGAGACCGCCGGCGCCGGAGAACAGATCAACAGCTGTCGGCGCTCCCGCCTTGGGGCGTTTGGTGTGTCGGCGGATCAAATAGGGATTCGACGCCGTCACTGTTGGACGTCCCGAAAGAGCCCTGGCTGCACGTCGAAGCGCTCCCGATCCAGATGATCCCGGATGAGACGAGCGATCAGGGTCGATTTCTTGTGGCCCTTCGATCGGCAGTAGGCCTCAAACCGCTCACCTTGGGCCCCCGGCAGAAGAACATGCACCCGTGCAACTTCAGCCATCGTGCAAGCATCCCCCGAATCAGGCCGTGATTTCTGCATGCTGACGCCTTGGTGTAAACAACTGGCCAGAAATGCACACTTCTGCACACTCCCTGACGCAATGAGAACATAAGCGGAACTTGCGGGTTCGCCAACGCCCTTTGGCAAGCGAAAGCTTGACCATTAGATTTGCAGACGGCCACTCGTCTAGGATGGTTCGACGCTGGGGGCTTCGTGCAGATGGTTCGCCAGCTGCCGCAGGAAGGCCCCAACGCTATTGTAGATTTCGCGCGCCTGGGCGTCGCCGTAACCGGCGCGCGCGTGCATGGCGTGGTTTCGCCAGGCGTTCTTGATGAAGCGGAACTGGGTCGCCGCCTCTGCCATCCACTGCTCGGCGACGTGGTCGCGATCTTCGCGCCGCTGCCGGATCTGCGCTTCGATCTGATTGAGGATCGTATTCCAGTTGGCGTTGGGCGCCAGGCCACAGCGCTGAGCGAGGACTTGTAGGGGCACCTCCAACGCACGCATCAGATGCATGACACAGGCTGTGTGGCGGCGCATTGCCAGGCAGCGCGCCGCCTCGCCGACATCGACTTCACTCGACGGAAAGGCCTCCAGGACCGCGATACCGAAAGGCGGATCGGTTTGATCCAGCAGCAAAGCCGACCCGGGTTGCATCACAAACATCGGCCGCGCCTCCAGCTCATCGCGGAAGGTCTTCAGCAGATACTCAAGCGACGCGATCAGCTCTGTAAGCTGGGCGTCGGCGAGCTGGAGGCCGTCTCCCGCCGGCTTGGGAAAGCGCTCCATCACTGCGCCAAACTCCGCAGCGGCGGCGCTACAGGCTACGAATCCCAACTCGTCAGCTGCGCGCTTAAGGAAAGTTGCTGCCTGGATCGTGACGCCAATGTCGCCCAACGCGACCACGACGCGGTCATGGCCGGTCTCGCGCATCTGCCGTTGAGCGATCTGCAAGTACTTGCAGGACCCGCCAATCGAGGACGCCGAGGCGAACAGGTTTCCCGCAGGAATTCGAATCATTGCCAGAGCTTACCCTGCTGCGCAGGCCCCAGATTAGTATGAAGGCCGCAAGGAGCCTGGCCAACGGCCATGGCGGGAGGCGCCGTCGAGCGGCCGGTGGCGCCAGAAGGCGCCCGCCAGGGGTGGACCCGTAGGAGCCGCGGAACGCGGCGGGACCGAGCACGCCCGCCGGCCGCTCTCCGCTTCCGGGGCGTTGCGGGGTGTCCCGCAGAAGGGGTCGGCCGAGACATCGACTCGGCCGCAGGGGAAGGCCTTCCCCAACTCGC
>CAYVDY010000450.1:0-6034 GCA_964450255.1 uncultured Candidatus Solibacter sp.
ATGAATGAGTGGACAGGCTTGGCATTTATGGTATAATAAGCTTCATGCGTTAAGCGCAAACACCGCACAAGCAGGGGGCCGCACTCGCCGCCCGCTGCCGCGCAGGAACCCGTGGAGCCCGTCGCAACCGCTGGGCCCCGTCCGAGTTCCTCCGATCAAATTGACAGCGCCCATTCACGGCGTAACCAGATTCCACAATCAGAACTGGCAAGACAACCTGAGAGAGGACCGTATCTATTGATGAAGACAGCGATATCCAGAGGATTGGTATTGTTTGCAGGCCTGCTGGCCGGTTCCACGGCTGCCGACCCCGACGTACGCCCCGCCGAACTGGTGGTGCAAGCCGACCCAAGGATGTTGAGAGTAAAGCAGTTCTTTCAGGACCGCGACTGTCCGGCCCACGTCTACGCCGACGACTTCATTCAGGCCGCAGATCAAAACGACCTGGACTGGCGTCTCCTGCCGAGTTTGAGCTTCATCGAGTCAACCGGCGGCAAGGAAGCCTATAACAACAACATGTTCGGCTGGGACAACTGTAAGCGGAAATTCCGAAGCACTCGCGAGGGCATCTATACGGTGGCCCTCAACTTGGGAAAATCCCGCCTCTACCGCGACAAGAACATCGATCAACTGCTGCGGCTTTACAACCCGCGACGTGAATACACAATCGCAGTGAAGGATGTCATGAAGCAGCTCGGGCCAGCGAACCTGGCCCTTCAAGGTGCGTTCTAACTAACGAAAAGCGGGCCATGGGGCCCGCTTTCGAGTTTTTCGGCCGGAGGTCTGTGCGGTGCTGTCTGCTGCTATTCCAGCAGTCGAACACCCATGTAGAGACCGCCGAACACAACGATGGTAACCAGACCGGCCAGAACCCACTTGAGCATGCGCTCCTTGGGTGTGGACGTCTCTGCGTCATCATGCTTCATTTGCTCGTCGAGAGACTCGAACATGGAATGGACCTCCCGTCAACAGAATTAAGGGACTTCCCGTATGATTGCGAGCTGACTCATTCTAACGCCGAACAGTGCGAAATGAGCAAAGATTTATTCTGTTTGAAATCAACAGGTTGAAGAGCGCTGTTGAATAACGCAACGCTGCTGGCCCGGGCAGAACGGAGCTGCTGCAGGCGTTGGGCCCTAGGCCAGGCCCATTCGCTCCAGTTTGCGGTAGAGCGTCTTGCGTTCTATCCCTAAGATTCTGGCGGCCCTGCTTTTGTTCCCGCCGGCTGCGGCGAGTACTTTCCGGATCTGCTCCATCTCGGTGTCGGCCAGAGACTCGCTGGACTGATCGTTCGGGCTGGCCGAACGGACCGCATCCTCGACGGCATCCTCCGTGATCCTGCCGCCGGGGGCGAGAATCACCAGCCGTTCGCACATGTGCTGGAGCTGGCGGACGTTTCCCGGCCAGGTGTAGTCGCTCAGCGCCTTCATGCCGCTCTCTGTGATCCGGGTCTCCAGGCTGTAGCGCTGGTTGTAGCGCTTCAGGAACGCCCCCACCAGCAGCGGTACGTCTCCGGTCCGCTCACGCAGAGCCGGCACGCTCACGCGCACCACGTCCAGGCGGTACCAGAGATCCTCCCGGAACTTGCCTTCTTCCACCATCTTGCGAAGATTCTTGTTGGTCGCCGCCAGAATCCGCACGTCCACCTTCTTCGCACGCGACGATCCGAGCGGACGGACCTCTTTCTCCTGCAAGAATCGGAGGAGCTTGAGTTGGAAGTTCATGTCGATCTCCCCGATCTCGTCGAGGAAAACCGTCCCGCCGTTGGCGGCCTCAAAAACGCCTGTGCGGTCGCGATCCGCGCCGGTGTAGGCGCCCTTCATTGCGCCGAACAACTCACTCTCGATCAGCGACGGAGCCAGCGAGGCGCAATCCACCGGCAGAAACGGCATGGCGGCGCGCCGCGAATTGGCATGAATCATCTGCGCGATCAGTTCCTTGCCGGTGCCGGTCTCGCCCTCGATCAGTACCAGTGCGTCGGTGGGGGCCACCCGCGACACCGTCTTGTAGATCTCGACCATCTTGGCCGAACTGCCGATCATGTCGGTAGTGAGCGGTTCCTCGGTCTCGAAGTCCTCGTCTTCGTCCTCTTCGCTTCCAGCCGTCACGCCTTCCGCGCGTTTGACGATCGTGAGCAGGTCGTCAAGCTCAAACGGCTTAGCCAGGTAGTCGAAGGCGCCGCCGCGTGTCGCCGCCATGACCGTCTCCATGCTGCCCCGGGCCGACATTAGAATCACGTAGCAGGCATCGTTGGCGGCGCGGGCCGCGTTAAGAATGTCGATGCCCGTGTGGTCGTCGATGTAGATGTCGGAGATGACGATGGGGTAGCTGCGGTTGCCCAGGCGCATGAAGGCCTCGCGCGTGGACGACACTGCCTCTACCGTGTAGCCTTCCAGCTCCAGGAATGTGGTGATTGTCGAACGGACGGACGGATCGTCTTCCACCAAGAGCAACGGGGCCATAAGAAACTCTAGTGTATCGTCTCCAGAGGTCTTTGGGCCGGCAGCACCACCGTGAAGGTGGAGCCCTTACCCGGTTCGCTGGCCACTTCCACGTGTCCGCTGTGCACCGCTACGATCTGCTGCACAATCGAGAGCCCGATGCCGGTGCCCATCTCGCCGGACTGCTCGGCGCGCTTCGTCCGGTAGAACTTTCGGAACAGGTTCTTCACCTCCTGAGCGTCCATGCCCATGCCGTGGTCCTGCACGGAGATGCTCATTTCCTGCGGCGTGGCGCGGGCAGAGACCAGGATGTCGGTCTCCGGCGAGGAGTATTTAATGGCGTTTGTAATCAGGTTGTAGAGTGCGTATTCCAGTAGCTCACGGTCGGCGTGAATCGGCAGATCGTCGGGGATGTCGGAGGTGATGCGGATCTGCTTGCGCTCGGCCAGAGGCAGGGCGCGCTGGTAGCAGAGGTCGATCAGTTCCTGCAGCGGGAACGTGGACAGACGCAGCTCCATCTGGCCGGCGGTGAGCTTTTCTACGTCGAGAAACGTGGTGATCATCTTGGCCAGTCGCTTGGATTCCGAGTTGATCATCTGGCCTAGCTCCTTGCGCTTGGGGTCGGGCAGATTGTAGCGTGTGATCAGTTCGCTGGATCCCTGGATAGCCGTGAGCGGGGTGCGCATCTCGTGCGCGACAAAGTGGAAGGCCTGCTGGTAGCGCGTGGTCGTGGCCTCACTGTCGGAGAGCTGGCGGCGCACGTAGAAGTACTGGAGTCCGGCGCAGGTGAGCACGGCGAGCCACGCCGCGGCCAGCGGCGCGAACGGGCGCAGAATGACGCCCTGGGTGAAGCAGAGATACGGCGTGGCGTGCGCGGCGAGCAGCAGGACGGCGGCGGCCGTGTAGGAGAGCCAGCCGCGCGTGAACGTGAAGAGCAGGGCGGCGAGCATGGCGATCAGCAGCGCCAGCGCCAGCGGTGCCAGCGGGCCGGTCTCCTGAAGAAAGTCCGCGGCGGCCATGGTCTCGTAGGCTTGCGAGTGGATGATGACGCCCGGCATCGGGATGCCGCCGGATAGCGGCGTGAAGAGCCGGTCCTGCACGGCGGATTGCGCCGTGACGCCGATGAAGACCACGCGATTCCAAAGTTCGCCCAGACGCCGCCCGGCGATGACATCGGCAATGGGGATGCGCAGCATGGCGGCCGGATCGCGATAGCGGACCCACAGTGGCCGCCCCTCGTCCCAGCGCGACGCGATCACGCGCGAACCCAGCGTCAGATCCGTCGGCGAGCTTTCGATTTCGGCTGTGCCCGTGGCGAGACGCCACGCTTCCAGCGAAAGCGCCCACCGGCGCGTCCGTCCGGAGACTCGCTCCAGCGCGACGCGGCGGTTGATCTCGTCGTCCGGACCGGCCAGGGCGTGAACGTGGCCCAACGCCTTCGCCGCGCGGCGGAAGCGCGGAATCGGGTCCTGCCAGGCAGACGAGTCCGGCATCATTTCGCAGCCCAAAACCAGGTTGTGGGTTCGGGCAAACGCAGTCTCCAGTGCCGCGTCTTCGGTCTCATCGCCCGCATCGGCCAGCGTAAGATCCACGGCCACCACCTTGGGCGGAGCACCGGCCATCTGCGCAAGCGCGCCGGCCAGTGCGCGCCGCATGCCCCGAATGCCGCCGTGTTCCATCAGCGACCGCTCGTCGAAAGTGACCAGCGCGGCCTGCATATCGTGGCGCTGCGTCGGGCGTAGGCGGAACAGATAGTCGTAGAGGTTATTGTCGAACTGCGCGGCCAGCGGAGTCCAGGAGAGGAGAATCGCTGCGGCCGCCGCGGTGCTGGCGAAGGCGGCGTAAAGCAGTGGGATGGAGAGGCGGCGGGACATCGAAGGTCAGTTCACGGGCTTGCCGGATCCTTCCTTGATGGCCATAACGACGTCTGTTTTGGCGGCGGCGAAGCGCTCCCGCCGGCCCGACGGCCATCGGACACTGATCTCCGCACTCGTCGCCGCCCCCATTCCGAAGTGCAGCCGCAAATCACTCGCGGAATAAAAGCTCGACTGGCTCAGCACCACCTGTGCGCTTCTGCGGCCCGCGAACTCCACCGTGACCTGCGCGCCGATCGCACTGCGATTCGACTCCGTCCCCGTCAGCCGCAACTGCAGCCAGTGATTAGCAGACTTCAGATCATTGCGCAGCAGCGATGGTGGCTCGTTCCGGTTCCAGATCACCACATCCACATCGCCGTCGTTATCGAAGTCTCCGAACGACGAGCCGCGTGAAGAATGCCTTTCCAGCAGCGCCGGTCCCGCCATCTCGATCAACTGCTCATACTTGCCGTTGCCCAGGTTGCGGAACATCAGCGGGATCGTTCGGTAAGGGTATGCCGGCAGGTCCTTCTCCACCTCCGGATACACGCTGCCGGTAACCAGCAGAATGTCTGGCCAGCCATCGTTATCCAGATCGGGCATGCCCACGCCCCAGCAGATGAACCGCGTCTCCACGCCGATGCCGGACTTCAGCGATACATCGCGGAACTGCCCCTTGCCGTCCCCCTGGTAGAGCATCTGCGTGTCGTCGGCGAAGTGGGTTTTGAAGATGTCCAGGATGCCGTCGCCATTGAAGTCGCTGATAGCGAGTCCCATGCCGGCCTGCTCCATGCCGTCGTCGTTCAACGCGATGCCGCGCTCAATGCCTTCCTCCGTAAAGGTGCCGTCATGGTTGTTGCGGAACAGCAGGCTGGGAGTGGAGTCGCAGGCAACGTAGATATCCTGCCAGCCGTCCTCGTCGAAGTCCGCAGTTAGCACAGTCATGCCGAACGACGATTGCAGTTTCGCGATGCCAGCCTTCACGCTGACGTCCTCATAAGTGCCGTCGCCCTTGTTGTGATACAGGAAGTGGCGCGCCGTCTTCAGCCCGCGCGGCCCGCAGGGCACCGGAACTCCTTTCCAATTGCAGGTGGGCGATTCGCCCGGTCTCGGCGTCCGGTCCTGGTTGTAGTCCACATACACGCTGACGAACAAGTCCAGGCGGCCGTCGCGGTCGTAGTCGACAAATGCAGCGCCGGAATGCCAAACGGGTTGTGCGGGTGCCGGTTTGTGGATCAGACCTGCCTGCGCGGCCACGTCGGTGAAGGTGCCGTCGCCGTTGTTGCGGTACAGCGCGTTATCGCCCCAGTACGTCACCAGCATGTCGAGATCGCCGTCGTTGTCGTAGTCGGCCACGGAGACACCCTGAGCCCAGCCGGTGCGCCGCAGGCCCGCCTTTTCAGTGACATCAGCAAACGTGCCGTCGCGGTTGTTGCGGTACAGCCGGTTGGTGGCGTCCGGCGGCGGATTCTCAAACCTCGTACCCGAAGTGATGAAGATATCGAGCCAGCCGTCGCCGTCGTAGTCGAGAAATGCAATCCCGCCCGATGACGTCTCGCTGATGAACTGCACGTTCGTCTCGTTGCCGAAGATGATGGGCGCGGTCAGGCCGGCCTGGGTGGCGATGTTGGTCAGCTTGGAATCCCAGGGCTTACCCGAGAACTTGGCTCCCGGTTGGGGTTTGACGCCGCGCGGGGCCATGCCTTTTCCCCAGCGTGCCGCCCGGCAGGGGATGGC
>CAYVDY010000451.1:0-5995 GCA_964450255.1 uncultured Candidatus Solibacter sp.
GGCGGACTCGCCGGGGCGGTTATGAGCCCAGACCACGCGAAGGCGAAAGTGGTCCAGCGCCGTCTGGATGATTTGAACCTGCGTGACACCGGAGACAGCCAGCAGTTGAGGCACCACCGAGAGGGCGTGCAGGACACTGCCGCCAGCGCGAACCAGGAGATCGTCAAGGCGGCCGTCTATGGCCTCGATGAGGGGAAGGGTTCGTCCGCAGGGGCACGGGCCAGTGCTCAAGGTAACCAGATCGCCGAGGCGGTAGTTCAGCACGACCGTGGCCCGGTTCATCAGATTGGAAAGTATGAACTCACCCTGCTGACCGGGCGCAACGTCGCGGCCTGAGCTATCTACTACGCGGAACGCGACCAGATCGGTAGAGATGTGGAAGCCTCTACGCGCCTCGCACTGGAATCCGATGCGCAGTGCTTCAGTGGCTTGGTAGGTAGAGACGACAGGGATCCGCATTTCTTCCTCGATCAAGCGGCGGTCCGCCGCGGGCATCGCGTCTGCGCCATATGTGATCGCTTTGGGGGCGTGGAAGGTCTGGCCTGTCTCGTGGATCCAGCGGAGCAACGCCCCCAGTTGTGATCCAATGCCACGGACTACGTCGGGGCGGAATTCGTTGATGCCTGTGAGGATTTCAGCGAACTCAAGGCATGGATTGATCTTCCGGCGGCTCAGGTCCAGACCGCGTGGTGTGATCATGCGCTTTTCCCAGAAGCTGCGGAGTTGATCGTCAGTGCCGCCCACGCGATGCAGCGCAGCTTCGCGATAGTCTGTCTCCCGGCCGACGAATGACGCCAGGGCGAGACGCTGACGCCGCCCGCCGGCGAGGGTGTGGAAGAGCGATGCGGTGTCGTAACGGAAGCTGCGCGGGAGGCCCGAGGTGCCGCTGGAAAGGAGTGTGAGCCCGTCATGTTCCTCCGCGTCACGAGGCGAGAAACGGCCCCGTTCACGGATGAGGGTGAGTTTATCCATCAACGGAAGGCGGCTCAGATCCTGTGCCCTGCGCAGGTCGCCTGGTTCCGCGCCGGCAGTCCGGAGCCAGTTGCGATAGTAGGGGACATTGTCCCAGGCGTAGCGCACGATCGCCCGAAAACGGGCGCTCTGACGGTCTTCCAAAACTTCGGTCGGCAGGAATGCAACACGCCGCTCTCTCAACGAGTTCCAGGCAGTAAAACAGGTCCACCCAACACGCGTCAGCGGGCTTGACACTCTGCCATCATATCCTATCCTCCGATAGTCCTTGGATCTTACTGGTAGTCTGGGAGTTGAATTCTCCATCCTCAGGGCGGTTGCATGGCTGCTGATCCGGTTACCCCGTGTCGCTATTCAGGCATTTCGTCCGCGCGCAGTTGGCGGCATTGCGCCCTGCCCGGGGAGCCGCGGGCGTGACGCCTGGCGCACTGCGGCGGCTGTGGGCGAGATTCGCGCACCAACCCGCGGCCCTTGGCGTAGCGGCGATCCTGGCGGTGGCGGGATGGCAGGCGGCCACGGTGCAGTTCAACTATCAGGGCGATTACACCGCGCTGTTTTGTACGGGCGCTTCGTGGGTGCTGCCACCGGAACTGGACAAGTCGACGTATCGTTTTGCCAACTCCAATGGCTACGACGGACAGTTCTACCGGCTGGTGGCGCATGATCCGTGGATGGCCGCGGGCTACTTGAAATACGCCGATGCGCCCGCTGTCCGCTGGCGACGCATCCTTGCGCCAGCCGCGGCCTGGGTACTGGCCGCAGGGGTTTCGCATCGGATCGACTTCGCGTACATGTTGGTGCTCCTCCTCTGCCACGGTCTCGGCGTATACGCCTTGAGCCGCTGGCTGGTGCTGCGCGGGAGACCGGCGGCAGGAGGGTTGCTGTTCCTGCTGCTACCCGGAACGCTGGTCTGCATAGACCGGCTCACCGTGGACGTGTCTTTGTATGCGTTGCTCTTTCTCTGCCTGTTGTGGGATGAAGAGGGCAAGAGCAAGGCGGTCTGGTGCGGCCTCGCGCTGTGCGCCCTGACACGCGACATCGGGTTCCTGATAATCGCCGCGTTCATTTTGGCTGAGGCCTCGGCGCATCGTTTCCGGCGCGCTGCCATACTTCTCACTGCTGCACTGCCGGCCGCCGCGTGGTATCTCTGGGTCCGCATCACACTGATGCACACACCGGGGGTTCGTACTTCGCGCGAGGTGGCCCGATGGGCGTTCAAACAGAGCGGGTATGGGATTCTGCTGCGCATGATGAATCCGGTGGAGTACGACCTGCCTGCCGCCCAGGCGTTGCTGGCCAGCATTCTCGATGAAGTCGCGCTGGCAGGTATGATCGCGGGTGTGGTGCTGACGATCGTGCTCTTCAGACGCCGGAATGCGGGCAAGCTGGAGTGGGTCGGATTGGTCTTTGCAGGGCTCTTTTTCGTTGCCAGCTCCCAGCTCTTCTGGCTTGATCTCTTCTCCTGGCCGCGCGCGTTCACCCCGATGTTCGCGGCCTTGGGGTTTGGCGCCATCGGCGGCGCCCGACGTTGGCTGTTTGTGCCAATGGCCGCAGTGACGCTGCGCGTGGGATTGCAGTTCGGTCCGCAGATTGAAGGCGTGATCAGGGCGTTGCGCTAGGCGCGCAGGTCAGTCGAAGCCAAACGGCTTGGGGGGCGCCTTGGTGGGGTCGTCTTCCTTCGCCTGTTTCAGTAGTTCATCGAACTTGCGGGCCAGCACGTCCTTGCTGGACTTCATCTGCTCGAACGACTTCTGGAACGCCTCTTCCCGCCGCGCTTCTGCGCCCTTCAGCTTCTCAACACCCAGGCTGATATCTTCCAGCGTGCGCGGGGCTTCGTGCGCCTGATGGCTGAGCACGGCCTTCACCTCGGGATCGATCTTCAACTTGGCGCGGCAGCAGGGGCATTCCACTTCGAACGTGACGGGCTTTGGCTTCGACATGGCTACCCGCTATTCTACAGCCCCTGAAGCAGGTCGTAGCCGTGGTCCGGGATGTGGGTCATCAGGATCTCGCTGCTGTGGCCGTGCGAAGCGAAAATCTCCCGGAAGCGCTCGCAGACCGGCTCGTGGCCGCGTTCATAGAACACCAGGATCGACGGTCCTGCGCCCGATAGCGCGCAGCCCAGCAGTCCGGGCGCACGGAGCTCGATCATCTCGCTCAGTCCCGGGACGAGCTTGGCCCGATACGGCTGATGGAGGCGGTCCATCAGGCCTTCATGGAAGGCGTCCGTCGTCTGCGTCAGCATGGCCGCGATCAGCAGCGCCGAGCGCTGAATATTAAACACGGCGTCGGCGCGCGAGTATGTTGTGGGCAACGCGGCGCGGGCTTCCGACGTGGGCAGGATGAAATCCGGCACGATGATCGCCACGCCGTAGCGGGCTGGCAACTGCATGCGCACCGCGCGCGTGATGCCGTCGGAATCGATGGCGCTCGCCACGATGGAGCCCAGGACCGCGGCTGAGACGTTATCCGGGTGGCCCTCGATGCGCGCCGCTTCGTCCAGGATGCGGTGCCGGTCCCAACCCAGGCCGAGCGCTTCGTCGGCGATGACGACACCAGCGACCAGCGCAGCGGCGGACGAGCCCAGCCCCTTCCCGATTGGGATATCGTTGTTGATCTTCAGTTCGATCAGCGGCATCGGGCGGCCGGTGTGCTCGGCCACCTGCAGCGCCGTCTGCCAGATGAGGTTGTCCGCCTCGGTGGAGATCATCCCGGCATCGCGGCCGGATGGGTGGATCAGGAGCCGCTCCCACGGGCGGAAGCGGCATTCCAAATAGATGCTCAACGCCATGCCGAGCGCGTCGAAGCCCGGCCCGAGGTTGGCGCTCGTGGCGGGGACGCGGACTTCGGTCCAGCTCATTAAAGCTTCACCGGAAGGCCGGTGCGGCAGCTCTCGTAAATGCCCATGACGATGGCCAGAGCCTTCAAGCCTTCCTCACCGCTGACCAGGGGCGAGGTCTTGTTCGTGATGGCGTTGCCGAAGTCCTGGAACTGGCGCTCGAAGGGAGTTAGTGAAATCGCCATGGGATCGGATGATCCGCTCATGACTTCCTTCTCCACCGGAGCTGGCGCGCCGCTGTCTCCGTCAACGTCCCACGTGGTGAGCTTGTCGCCCGTGAAGATGCAGGTGCCCTTGGTGCCGTGGATCTCGATGCGCTCCGAGTACCCGGGCCAGATGGCAGTGGAGGCCTGGATTACGCCCGTGGCGCCGTTGCTGTACTTCATCATCGCAGTGATGACGTCTTCGCTCTCGATTTTGTGCCGCGCGGCGATTTGCCAGTAGCCGAAGACCTCGGCCACGCCGCCGATCAGGTAGTTCAGTACGTCCACCTGGTGGACCGCCTGGTTGATCATCGCGCCGCCGCCTTCCACCTCCCACGAACCCTTGATGGCTCGCGAGTAGTAGGCTTCACTGCGCCACCACTTCACGTACGCGTCGGCCTGGAGGATCTTGCCCAGCCGCCCGTCTGCGATGGCCTGATTTACGAAAATCGTCGAGTCGTCGAAACGGTGCTGGCTGACCACGCCCAGCACGATGCCGGCCGCGCGCGCCGTTTCCACCATCTTCCGAGCCGTCTCCATATTCGTGGAGATGGGCTTTTGCACTTGCACGGCCTTGCCGTACTTGGCCGCGGCTTCAATCGGCTGGAGCCGGAAATTGGGGAACGTGCAGACGTCGACGTAATCGACTTCAGGGTGGCTGCAAACTTCCTCGTAGGTGGGCACGAACTCACAGCCGTACTGTTCGGCAAATTTCTTTCCCGCCTCCGGGAACACATCCGTGCAGACGGTGATGCGGTAGCCGATGTTGGCGTATGCCTGAGCGTGCTTGTGGCTGATGGCGCCAGTCCCGATCATTCCAACTCGCAAGGGGGAACCTCCAATGTAGTTCACGGGAGCCGCCCGTTTTGCCGGACGGCTCCCGAACTAGAATTGTACTATTCCAGCCCGTGGTTGGCGCCGCAAATGGAAACGTCGATGCCCATGTCGCGGAACATCGCCGCCTTCACGGCCAGTGCCCGGTTGGCGTCGGCAGCCGACGGACAGTACGCCACGTTGATGTGGTTCGACTTGTGGCGAGCCATGAACTGGTCCCGAGTGATGCCGTACATCACCGTGTGCATGATGGGCCACGGCGGCGTGGTGGCTTCCCACCGGCGCTGAGTCTCCTCGGCCGGCAGTTCGACGACCTTGGCGCGGCCGATGTCGGCCTTCAGAATTCCGGCATCGATGAAGATGCGGCTCCACACGATCTCGCCGGGCTTGGAGATGCCTTTCACCGTGCCGCCGCCCATCTTGAAGTACATGGAAGGCTGGCGCTCGCTCACCGTTCCGGCATACTCGCCGATGAAGTGCTTCGGCGGCGCGGAACCGGAGATCAGGAACACCCAAACATAATCGCCGCCATACGTTTCGCCGTAACGGACGTCGTGCAGCGTGGTTTCGGGGTCGTAGCCGAGCTTCGTCCACACACGGTTGGTGACCAGCGCGTCCAGGCCGACGCATTCGTCCACTTCGTTGAAGTGCGGCAGCGCCTTGCCTTCGTACAACACACGGCCATTTCCGCGAGCCGTGACCGGCGGGCGATCGACATTATTCAGCAGGCCTTCCACCAGATCCGACGCCGGGGCCAGATCCTTGAGGCCCTGCTGGTACTGGATGCCGATGGTGTCGCAGCCGAAGTCGTCGGCGATGCGCAGCGCGGCGATGTACATCTTGCACTGGCCGAGGATCTGCTCGTCGGTGAGATCCGTCTCCGGATTCGGCCCGGTGATGAACTTCATGCCCTTCGCGTCGAGCCATGTGCGAATCTGCTGTGCCTCTTCGTTGGACACGGTGAGCATCTCCGCATACAACGCGCTCTGGCTGAGGCGCTCTTTGAAGATGCTCGTCTTATGCAGCAGTTCGTCGGTGATGATGTCGTTATACATGCACATGCAGCCCTCGTCGAAGATGCCCATGATGGACTTGTTCTTGTGCAGCTTACGGCTCATCGCGCCGCCGATCTATTCGGCCGGCTTGG
>CAYVDY010000452.1:0-5992 GCA_964450255.1 uncultured Candidatus Solibacter sp.
TCTCCGCCTGCGCTTGGAGGATCTTGAAGATCAGCTCCTGCTTGCGCATGCCGGCCACGCCGGAGATATCGAGATCGCGGGCGATCTGATTCAGCCGGGAGATGGACATCTCCTTCAACTCACCCAGATCTAGGTTGCCGCGCTTGTTCAGCGCGCCCTGGCGCTTCTCTTCCGCGGCGACAGCCTCGGCTGGCGGAGCGGCGGCGTTAGCGGCGGGGACTGGCGCCGGAGCCGCAGCCGGGACCGGCGCGGAGGCCGGCGCTACGGGTGGTACGGGCTTGGTCTCGCCGTTTTCGGGCTTGGGCCGACGTTCAGGCACCGTCCGCTTCGTCGCCTGGGGCTCTTTTCGAGCGCCTTCGGCTGGGGGAGCGCCTTCGGCTGGCCTGGTTTCCGCAGTTGTCTCCGCCGCGGGGGGCTCGGGGCTCACCGAGCCGTTGTTTTCCAGATCGTTTGCCAAATCTCTTTCACTCCTTGGCCCGTGAGGCCCGAGAACCAGACGAGATCCCCATCCGGGTAGTGTCCGCGGATGTTCTTCTGGCTCGCATTTCGTTCTTTCTGATTGAGCTTATCTACTTTGGTGGCCGCGACCATGTAGGGCCGCTGATGAAATTCCAGCCACTCTTTGAGCTGGAGGTCGATCTCCATCCAGCCGCGCCGCGCGTCCAGCAATAGTACGCAAAGCGCCAAATTATCACGGCCCACCAGGTACGCGTCAATAAATTCCTGCCAGCCCCTCGTCACACTTTTCGGGGCCCGGGCGTACCCATAACCGGGGAGATCGACGAACATTACCCGATCGTCAACCCGGAAAAAATTCACAGCCTGCGTCCGGCCAGGGGTACTGGAGGTAAACGCCAGCTTCTGACCGAGCAGCTTATTGAGCAATGTGGATTTACCCACGTTGCTTCTGCCGAGAAACGCCACTTCAGGCAGTTCCGGTCGGGGGAACTGCGACTCGTGGGTCGCACTCAACATAAACTGGGCCGAGCACAACACGGCGGAGTCCGAAGCCTCTAGTGGGCCCGGTTCTCCTCGGCTGCGGCATCTGCTGCGGACTCCGGCACGAGTTCGAGGGGATGAGCCGGGGGCCTTGCGGCCAGGGCATCCAGATCGCCGGCCAGGGCGATTCTCAGAACGTCGTCCATCCATTCCGCAAAATTGATCTTCATTTCCTTGCGGATGTTCTCCGGTACATCGGCCAGGTCCTTCTCGTTTTCCTTGGGCACGATGACTTCAAAAATACCGTGGCGGTGGGCGGCGAGGAGCTTTTCCTTCAGCCCGCCAATGGGCAGCACCCGGCCCCGCAGCGTGATCTCGCCGGTCATGGCGATGTCGCCGCGCACGGGGATCTTGGTCAGCGCCGAAGCCACAGTGGTGGCAATGGTAATACCGGCCGACGGGCCGTCCTTCGGGATGGCGCCCTCCGGCACGTGAATGTGGATGTCCACATGGCGGTAGAAATCGCGCGGCAGCCCAAGCATAGCGGCGCGGGAGCGCACGAAGCTCATCGCGGCCTGAGCGGATTCCTGCATGACGTCGCCGAGCTTGCCGGTGGTCATCAGACGGCCCCGGCCCTCCATGATGGTGGCTTCGGTGATCAGCACCTGCCCGCCCACTTCGGTCCACGCCAGGCCGGTGGCAATCCCCACCTCAGCCTTCTTTTCCGTCGTCATGTCCCGGAACTTGGCGGCGCCCAGCAGATCGGTCACCTTCGCGGCGTCCACCGTCACCTTGGGGTAGACGCTGGAAGGCACTGCGTCCTCGCCCTTGCTCTCGGGATTGTCTTCCTCCACCTTGGACTGTGCAATCACGATCTGCCGCGCGATCTTGCGGCACACGTTGCCGATCTCGCGTTCCAGATTCCGCACGCCAGCCTCACGGGTGTAGCCTTGCACCAGCGACAGCAGGCCGGCATCTTCAAACTCGACGTTTTCGATCTCCAGCCCAGTCGCCTTGGTCTGCTTCTTCACCAGGAACCGGCGGGCGATCTCCATCTTCTCAATCTCGGTGTAGCCCGAGAGACGGATCACTTCCATGCGGTCCTGCAGGGCCGGCGGGATTGTGTGCATCACGTTGGCCGTGGCAATGAAGAACACTTCGGAAAGGTCGTACTCCACGTCCAGATAGTGGTCCTGGAACATGAAATTCTGCTCGGGATCGAGAACTTCCAGCAATGCGGCCGAGGGGTCGCCGCGGAAGTCGGTGGACATCTTGTCGATCTCATCGAGCATGAAAACCGGGTTGCGCGTGCCGGCCTTCTTCATCATCTGAAGAACCTGGCCGGGCAGTGCGCCGATGTAGGTGCGCCGATGGCCGCGGATTTCGGCTTCGTCGCGCACGCCGCCCAGCGACAGGCGGACGAAGTTGCGGCCGGTCGCCTTTGCGATCGACATGCCCAGCGAAGTCTTGCCCACGCCGGGAGGCCCGACGAAGCAGAGTATGGAACCCTTCGGATTCTTGACCAGACGGCGCACAGCGAGGAATTCGAGGATGCGCTCCTTGACCTTCTCCAGCCCGTAGTGGTCCGAGTTCAGAACCTCCTCGGCGAAGCGCAGATCGCGGATCTCCTTGGACTTCTTCTTCCACGGTACGGCCAGCATCCAGTCCAGGTAGTTGCGCGACACCGTCGATTCGGCCGACATCGGGGGCATCTGCTCCAGGCGGCGCAGTTCGGCCATCGCCTTATCCTTGGCGTCGGACGTCATGCCGGCCTGGTCGATCTTCTTGCGGAGTTCGTCGAATTCCGACTTCTCGCCGCGGCCCAGTTCCTTCTGGATCGCCTTGATCTTCTCGTTGAGGTAGTACTCTTTCTGAGCCTTCTCCATCTGGCGCTTTACGCGGCCCTGAATGGTGCGGTCCACATTGAGCTTCTCAATCTCGATGTCGAGCATATCGGCCACGCGTGTCAGGCGGTCGATCGGATTGAAGATTTCGAGCAGTTCCTGCTTTTCTTCGATGGTGAGCTGAAGGTTCGCGCCAACCGTGTCTGCCAGTTTGCCGGGATCATCCACGCGAATGGCGGCGATCATCGTCTCGTAGTTGACGTTCTGGCTGAGCTTCACATACTGCTCGAACAGCGAGGTCACCCGAGTTGTCAGCGCTTCCAGCGAAGGACCGGCCTCCACCTTCGCGGAGTAGGTCCGGACCACGGCGCGGAAGAAGCCATCCTCTTCCACTACCGAGAGAATCCGCGCCCGCTCCATGCCTTCCACCAGCACCTTGATGTTGCCATCGGGCATGCGGACAGACTGGACGATGTTGGCGATCGTACCGACCTGATAGATGTCTTCGGGACGCGGTTCGTCAATGCTGGCATCGTGCTGCGTGGAAAGGAAGATCTTCTTCTCGCCCGCGAGCGCGTCTTCCAGAGCACGCACGCTGGATTCCCGACCCACCACAAAGGGCGTCATCATATGGGGAAATATGACCACGTCCCGAATGGGCATCATGGGAAGGCGCCGGCTGTCGGACTTCTCTTTTGCAGTACTCATCGTTATGTTTTCGGGGATGTCTGGTTAGATAATATCGAGTTCCACGCCGGTGCGCCGGAATCGTTTGGCCCGCGGAATGGTTGGAACGGCTTAACCGGCTTTTTCGAGAAGCGCCCAGTTGATCTTCTGCGAGAGTACCATCTCCCGCGTGACAAGAAACTCCCGTACCTTCTTATAGGACGG
This sequence comes from uncultured Candidatus Solibacter sp., assembly GCA_964450255.1. Classification (GTDB taxonomy): domain Bacteria; phylum Acidobacteriota; class Terriglobia; order Bryobacterales; family Bryobacteraceae; genus Paludibaculum. The sequence goes on from CAYVDY010000452.1 coordinate 3,675, forward strand.
CAGGTAGTACATGAGATCCAGCATGAGCTCCTCCAGAATCATCCGGAGACCGCGCGCGCCCACCTTACGCTGCAACGCGAGCTCAGCGATGGCTTCCAAAGCATCATCGCTAAACTTCAGCTTAACATTTTCGAACTCGAACAGTTTCTGGTACTGCTTGATCACCGAGTTCTTCGGCTTGGTCAGGATCTGGACCAGCGCCGACCGGTCGAGGTCTTCCAACACCCCGGCCACCGGCATGCGTCCGATGAATTCAGGGATGAATCCATAGCGAATCAGATCCTCGGGCTGCAGTTGCTGCAACAGCGTTATGTCGCGCTGCTGAACACTTCGCAAGGTCTCGCCCGCCCTGTCCTCCTCGGACTTGAAGCCGATGCTCTTCTTCCCGGCGCGCCGGCCGATGATCTTCTCCAGGCCGACAAACGCTCCGCCGCAGATGAAGAGGATGTTCGTCGTGTCCACCGGAGTGAATTCCTGGTGGGGGTGCTTGCGCCCGCCCTGCGGCGGCACGTTCGCCACAGTGCCTTCCAGAATCTTCAGCAGTGCCTGCTGTACGCCTTCGCCGGAAACGTCGCGCGTGATAGAGGGGTTCTCATCCTTGCGCGAGATCTTGTCGATCTCATCAATGTAGATGATGCCGGTCTGGCAGCGCTGAACGTCCCAGTCCGAATTCTGCAGGAGCCGGAGAATAATGTTCTCCACGTCCTCGCCGACATAGCCGGCCTCGGTCAAAGTAGTCGCATCGACAATCGCGAACGGCACGTCCAGGATGCGCGCCAGAGTCTGAGCCAGCAGCGTCTTGCCTGTGCCTGTCGGGCCGATCAGCAGAATGTTGGACTTCGCTACTTCCACCTCACCCACCCGCTGGCGATTCATCTGAATCCGCTTGTAGTGGTTGTAGACGGCCACGGCCAACTTCTTCTTTACGGAGTCCTGCCCGATCACATACTGATCGAGATACTCCTTCAGTTCCAGCGGCTTGGGCAGTTTGTGGGGAGTGGTGTAGGGCTTTTCGGGACGGTCATCTTCCAGGATGGAGTTGCAGACAGCGATGCACTCGTCGCAGATGTAGGCACGCGGATAGTCGCTGGGCGAAGAGATGAGCTTGCCTACAACATCCTGACTCTTATGGCAGAACGAACAACGAAGTGTCTCGTCGCTGGAAGAACGCTTCACTAGATATAACTCCACGCGGAGGGGTCGGAACGTTGATTGACCCGCTTCCACGATCCTGTGCCCTCATTATCCACCGAAACGGTTGAAGGTAGCAATCACATTACTACCTGAGAAAGTCCCGCCGGCGGCCGGGTGTCAAAATGGTATCCCGTCCCGTAACGCTTTTCATTCCGGATGCGCCGATCCCTAATGACAAACCAATGTCATAGCTGTGCATGCCCCCGCGGTCTGTGTTGCCCGCTGCGGTTTGCCGCTGGTAAGCTCGGAAAACTCCTCATATGAAACCTCTCCTCCGTCTCGCCGCCTATACCGTAGCGCTGGCACTGCTGGCCTCCGCCCAAGAAAAAGTCGACCTCGACTCCATCTATAAGATCAAACAGGAAGCGTTCCAGAACTCAAAAGTGATGGACCACCTGTGGTACCTGACCGAGGTCCATGGACCTCGCCTAGCCGGTTCGCCGAGCTACAAAGCGTCGGCGGAATGGGCCGTGAAGACATTGAAGGAATGGGGCATCGACAAGGCCCAGCTCGAGCCGTGGACCGGATTCGGCCGGGGTTGGGCCAACAAGAAGTTCGTCGCCGCCATGACCGAACCCAGCTACACGCCGCTGGTGGGCGCCCCGCAGGCATTTACTGCTTCCACCGAAGGTGTGCTGTCCGGCGAGCCCATCATCGCAATCCTTCGCACGGAAGAGGATCTGGCCAAGTGGAAAGGCAAACTCGCCGGCAAGATGGTTCTGACCGAGGCGATGCGGGAAATCCCGCTCCACGACAAGGCCGACAATCACCGCTACACCGAACAGGAGTTGGATGATCTGACCGTCGCCCAGATCGGCGGCGGCGGACGCATGCAGGCCGCCCCCGGCCAGCCGCCCATCAACTTCGTGCAGATGATGGCCTTCCGCCGCAAACTAACTGATTTCCTGCGCGATGAAAAGGTCGGACTCATCATCGGCAGCAGCCGCGGCGACATGGGCACCTACTTCACCTCCAACGGCGGCTCGCGGGACGTCAAGCAACCCTACACCCCGCCCATGATGGTAATCAGCACCGAGCAGTACAACCGCATGTACCGCCTGCTCGACAAGAAGATCCCCGTCAAGCTCGAGGTGGAGATCCAGAACCAGTGGTTCGAGCCGGAC
>CAYVDY010000453.1:0-5973 GCA_964450255.1 uncultured Candidatus Solibacter sp.
ATGCTTGGCCTGCTCGATGGCCTGTTCCTTGGTCATCTCGATCTTCGCCAGCTTGCCCTCGGCGACAGCGATCTTGCCGATGGATTCCTTCGGGAACACGATCTCGCCGTCCTTCACCTTGATCTTCACGCTGGCTTTGGTGGCCGGGTCAACCAGCATCATCCAGCAGCCCATCTTCTCGCAGACTTCAGTGACCTTGCCCTTCACCTGGAGGGTCTTGCCGACATAATCAGCCGGTTTCGCGCTGATGTCGGCGATGGGCGTCTGCGTCTTCAGCGTGAGCGGCTTACCAAGAGGATTGCCGGCCGCGAAACAAAGCGCGGAGGCGAGTAGGAGAGAAAGTGCAAACTTCATACTCCCTATTGTCCCAATTCGTGGCACAAATTACACGCCAGGCTCGCCTGCCGGTCCTGATGGCAATCCACGCAGGCCTTCATAGTCACGTCGCGGAACTTCGTCAGCGGCTCCTGCTTCGCGACATCGCCGTGACATTCGGCGCAGCCAAAGGACGCGCGGGCATGGGCCGCGTGGCCGAAGATGACGTAGTCTTTCACGCGGTAGACGCGCGTCAGCGGAAACGGCCGAGCGCCCGGCGGCCAAGCGGCCACGCGCTTCATCAGCGGCGTGATGGCGGTTTCCGGCGTGTGGCAACGCTGGCATTGCGCCGCAGTGGGGAACCCCGCGCGCGCGTCTTTGGTTGCGCCGGCGTGGCATTCGCCGCAAGCGCGCCGCAGGACGGCGTGGCGCTTGTGGCTAAACGGCACCGGGTCTTCCGCCAGAGCGAACGCGGCTATGGCAAAGAGTAGGCAACCAGCTCGTCGGAGTAAGTGGTGTTGTATTTGTTTCCGCCTCCCACGGATATGACAACAAACTGCTTTTTTGTTTTGGCACCCTGATACGTCATCGGAGCGGCGTGAGCGCTGGCCGCCAGCGTCGTCACCCACAACTCCCTGCCCGTGGTCTTGTCGAACGCGCGGAAGCGGGCGTCGTTCGTGGCGCCGATGAACACCAGTCCGCCGGCTGTCACTACGGCTCCGCCCAGATTCGATGTGCCTGTCGGCGGCATGCCCTTCTCAGTCAGTTTGTCCACCACGCCCAGCACACTGCGCCAGCGGTGCTCGCCGGTGTTCAAGTCGATCGCGGTGAGATGGCCCCACGGCGGCATCTGGCAGGGATTCATGTCCAGATCCCAGAAGCGGTCGCCGCCCGGCCCCAGTGAACGGGCGCGATACGGCACCAGCGAACCCTCCGCGCGCTTCTCCATGCGGAAGATCATGCCCACGTCCATCGAGTTCACATACAGAGTCCGCGTCTCCGGATCAAACGCCGGCCCCGGCCAATTGGCGCCGCCGTTGGTGCCCGGGAACAGGATCGTCGTGTTCTCCTGCAGAGGCGAGTAGAGCGGACCGAGAGTCGCGCCCGCCATCAGCTTCTCGCACTGCGCGCGCGACTCGGGGCTGAGATTCCCGAGTTCTTCCGCCTTCATCGACTGGCGTGCGAACGGCGCTGGTTTTGTGGGGACCGGCTGAGTGGGCCATGCCTGTTCGCCTGGGATCCGGCTGGCCGGCACCGTCCGCTCCTGGACCTCGAACAGCGGCTTACCCGTCACCCGGTCCAGCACGAAGGTGAAGCCCATCTTGGTGATCTGCGCCTCGGCCGGCACCGATTTGCCGTTCCGCTGCACATCCACCAGCACGGGCTGCGCGGGCAGGTCGTAATCCCAGATGTCGTGATGGACCACCTGGTAGTGCCAGCGGCGCTGGCCCGTCGCGGCATCCAGCGCCACCAGACTGTTGCCGAACAGCCCTGCGCCTTTGCGGTCGGCGCCGTAGAAATCGTAGGAAGGCGAGGTGAGCGGGAGAAACACGAGGCCGCGCGCGGTATCGACGCTCAGCAACGACCACGCATTCACGCCGCCGCGGTCTTTCCAGGAGTCCTTCTCCCATGTCTCGTTGCCGAACTCTCCGGCCTGCGGCACGGTGTGGAAGCGCCAGATCTGCCTGCCGGTGAGCACATCGAATGCGCGGACATCGCCGGGCGGGCCTTGCGGGTCGCGGTCGGATACCAGGGAGCCGCAAATCACCAGGTTCCTGTAGACCGCCGGCGGCGAGGTCAGCCCGTAGCCGACGCCCGGCCACTTTTCGGTCATGCCGGCTCGCAGATCCACTGTGCCGCCCCGGCCGAAGGCTGGGTCGGGCTTGCCCGTGGCCGCGTCGATGGAGAAGAGCCGCCCGTCCAGCGTGCCGTAGAGCAGGCGGGCGCGCTTGCCGTCGGTCCAGTAGGCCGCTCCGCGGTTGATATAGAGGTTGTATGGTTTTTCGATCTCGAGCTTGGGATCGAAGGCCCATAGCTCACGGCCCGTCTCGGCGTCGAGAGCAACCAGCCTGGCGAAGGGCGTCACCACGTAGAGCACGTTGCCCACCATCAGCGGCGTGGCCTCAAACGCGCTCTTCACCGGCCACTTCCTGCCGTCGCTGACATCGCCGGACTTCCAGGTCCAAGCCGTCTTCAACTGCGAGACGTTTCCAGTGTGGATCTGTCTTAGCGGAGAGTACCGCGTGCCGCCCGCGTCGTTGCCGTGGTTCGGCCACTCCTGCGCGCACACCAGCGCACAACTTACCCAGAATGCTGCCCAGCGCATGCACCCGATTCTACCCGAACCGGGGCACGGTCAGTTCTTCTTGTTGGCGGCGCCCATCTCCTTGGCCTGCCGGACCTTCGCGCTCTCCAGCTTCTTCTGGATCTTGGCGATCTCGGCCGGATCCAAATCGCTGGGCGCGCTGGCGTGCATCTCCTGCACGGCCCGCTCCCACTGCGCGATGGCTTCCTTGAGCTTGCTCTGGCTGTTATAGACGTCGCCGAGGTGGTCATGGACCGTGGCGTCGCGGCCGCTCCGCGCGATGGACTGGCGCAGATTCTCGGCGGCATCATCCAGCCGGTTCAGGCGGAAGTATACCCAACCCAAGCTGTCCAGGAACGCTCCGTTCGTGGGCTCCATCGACACTGCTTTCTGCACCATCTCCAGCGCCTCCGGCAGGCGCACGTTGCGGTCTGCCAGCATGTAGCCGAGATAGTTGAGGGCCGACGCGCTTTCCGGATTCAGCTTGAGCGCCTGGCGGAACTGCTCCTCGGCCAGATCGAATTTCTTCATCCTCTCGTACATCGCGCCGCGCAGGAAGTAGATGTTCTCCTTCTCCTCATCGGACTTGGAGAGCTTGTCTGCCTCGTCGATGGCCTTGCCCATCTCAGGGAAGTTCTTGGCCTTCTCGTGAATCTGGGCGATGGAGATCCAGGTTTCGCGATCGCCCTTGCCGTCCAGCAGACCCTTCAGGCTGGCTTCGGCTTCCTTAAAATGGCCGAGGTCTGAGTGCACGTTGGCAACCACTGTTTTCACGACGCGGTCGCTCGGGTACTTCTGGAGGGCGATCTTCGATTCGCGCTCCGCGGCGGCGTAATCTTTGCCGGCGCGCAACGCGTCGATGATCTGGGCGTAGGCGCGGCCGCCCGCGTCCGGGTCCAGATCGACAATCTCGCGGAACGCCGTCACGGCATTCGCAGTTTGGTCCGAGAGCCGGTAGAGGATACCCAACCGTTCCAGCAGAATCATACGGTTGCTCTTCTCGCTGATGCTTTCGGGCTTCTTCGGCATGGCGCCGAGAATCTCTTTCAGCCGCGCGATGGCGTCGCCGGACTTGCCTTCGGCTTCCAGCAGGCTCACTTCGTTGTACTGGATTTCCAGATTGTTCGGGTCGAGCTTGGTGGCGCGCTTGGCGTACTCCTCCGCCTTGCCGAAGTCGCGCTTCTGGCGGTAGATCTGGGACAGGCGGAGGACGGCCAGCAGGTCATTGGGGTCTTCGGCCGCCAGTTCTTCAAAAACAGAGCGGGCTTTGTCCATGTCGTCGGCGGAGAACAGGGCTTGGGCGTAGGCGCGCTTGAGGTCCGGATCCTTATTGAGCTCCACGGCCCGGCCGTAGGTTTCGGCCGCGGCCTTGTAGTCCTTGAGCTGTTCATAGGCAGCCGCCAGCGCGGTGAGGGTCCGCAGGCTGGGATTCTTGTCGGCAACCCGCTTCAGCATCTGGCTGGCGCTGGTGGTGTCGCCGAGATCGGAGTAGACCATGGCGAGCCCAGTCAGCGCGTCCTCGTTCTCCGGGTCCATCGCCAGAGCCTTCTTGTAGGCCTTCTCCGAAGCATTCGAGTTCTGTGCGAGCTTTTGGAGCCGGCCCAGCATCAGCCAGTTATCCATATCGCGCGGCGCCATCTCGCCGACCTTTTCGTGTTGCGCGATGGCCTGCTTGAGCGCCTCGTCGTTGACGCGCGCCTGCTGGCCCTCGCCCCGGATGCGCGCCGTGTAGAGGCGGCCCAGAATGCGGTGGCCGTTCACGTCGTCGGGATTGCGCTTCACAACCTCTTCAAACTCGTTGACCGCCGAGCGGATCTGGCCGGACTGCAGGTAGAGTTCAGCCAGCTCCTGCGCCAGACTCCCCGTCTCCGGGTCGTAGCGCATGGCGAGCTTGTAGTTCTCGATCGCTTTGCCGACATACTCGCCGCGTCCGCCGTACTGCGCCGCCAACTCGGAGTAGAGATGACCCATGGCCGCGTGGTAGTACGCAGCCGATTTGCTCGGCTTCGGTTGAGGGGTGCCCGGCGTCTGGGCGAATGCCGAAACCGTCGCCGCCACCAACAAAATCGCCCCGGCCAGTGGCAAAGGACGTGAATTGCAAATCATATAGATACACCCCCCCGGGTAGCCGCCCAGGTACAGAACGAGCTTCGCACTCTTACGCTCTCAACTATAACTGATGATACGACGTGGCTCGGCGGTGCGCGGCTACACTGGAAATGTGGGTGCTGGGCGCAAAAATCTTCTGATCGCTGTCGCCGGGCCGACCGGATCGGGCAAAAGTGACCTCGCTCTGGCTCTGGCGCGCGAGTTCGGCGGCGAGATCGTCAACTGCGATTCGCTCCAACTCTACCGGGGCATGAACATCGGTACTGCCAAGACTCCACCGGCCGAGCGCGGCGGCATCCCGCACCACCTGTTGGACGTTCTGGAGCCCGACCAGGTATTCAACGCGGGGGACTATGCCGCCCTGGCCCGTCCGGTGATTCGAGAGATTGCCGCGCGCGGCGCAGTCCCGATTGTCGTTGGCGGGACTGGCTTCTATCTGCGGGCGCTGCTGGATGGGCTGTCGGAAGGGCCAAAGCGGAGTGACGCCCTGCGTCAGGATCTGGCGCGGCGGGAGATGCGGAGGCCGGGGGCTCTGCACCGGATTCTGAAGCGTCTGGACAGCGTCGCGGCTGCGAGGATCCATGCCAACGATCACAACAAGCTGACGCGCGCCATCGAGATCTGCCTGTTGGCCCGCCGCCCGGCCACGGAGGTCTTCGCTGCCGGACGGGAACCCCTGGAAGGCTTCCATACGCTCAAGCTCGTGCTCAATCCGCCCCGCGCCGAGTTGCACGCCCGCATAGCCGCCCGCACCCGAGCCATGTTCGACGCCGGTTTGGTGGAGGAAGTCCGGGGCCTACTCGACGCTGGTGTGCAGAAAGGCGCCAAGGCTTTCGAGTCCATTGGGTATAAACAGGCACTGGAAGTACTGAATGGCGAGATCAGCCGGGAGCAGGCAATTGAGTTGACGACCATCGCCACCAGGCAATACGCCAAAAGGCAGTGGACGTGGTTCCGGCGGGAAGCTAACATCCAATGGCTCAGTGGTTTTGGGGGTGAGATTGAGGTATTGGCCCTAGCCGGGGAGCTGGTTCTGGGTCTGAGTTGACTAGTATCTTTATATTACACCACCTGGAGGTTGTAAAATCTTTCGGTTGAGCTTGCTATAAGCGGTCCATATGGAGTTATAATCGAAATCAGGAGAGTCCATGATGACTAAAGCAATGAAGTTCTTCGTTCTGTTTTTTACCGCAGCCATGGTATTTGCCAGCGCAGCTTCCTACTCCGTGACGTTGTTCCAGCCT
>CAYVDY010000454.1:0-5972 GCA_964450255.1 uncultured Candidatus Solibacter sp.
GCCGCGTTCGTCAGCCAGGGCATCAAGCCGCAGAACATCTACGGCATGACGGAGAGTTCTTCGCATCAGTACACACACCCGCCAGATGAAACGGCCCTCATCGTGGCCACCTGCCGCCGCGTCGCGGCTTCCGTCGAAGCCCAGGCCGATGCCATCGGCGAAGAACTCAGCTGGCAGATGGGCCGCCCCATCCGCTACACGCCTTTCGAGATCCGCCGCGGCTTCGCCGAGCGCGCCCGCTACATGATCGACGTCGCACCCGCCGCGCTGCAGGAAGTCCAAGCCCCCGCCCAGCCCGGCTTCACCCGCTTCATCCGCCACGAACCCGCCGGCGTCGTCTTCACCATCGCCCCCTGGAACTACCCGTATCTCACCTCGGTCAACTCCATCGTCCCGGCGCTGATCGCCGGCAACGCGGTCCTCCTCAAACACTCCGCCCAAACCCCGCTCTGTGCCGAGCGCTACGCCGCCGCCCTCCGCGAGGCCGGCCTGCCCGAGAGCGTCTTTCAATACCTCCACCTCAGCCACGCCGACGTCGAGCGCGTCATCGGCGACTCGCGCATCGATTTCGTCGCCTTCACCGGCTCCGTCCAGGGCGGCCACGCCGTCCAGGCCGCCGCCAGCCGCCGCTTCATCGGCACGGGCCTCGAACTCGGCGGCAAGGACCCTGCCTATGTCCGCGCCGACGCCGACCTCAACCACGCCGTCGAGAACCTCGTTGATGGAGCCATGTTCAACTCCGGCCAGTCCTGCTGCGGCATCGAGCGCATCTACGTCGCCCGCCCGCTCTACGCGCAATTCGTCGAACAGGCCGTCGCCCTCACCAGGACCTACACGCTAGGCAACCCACTCTCGCCGGAGACCACGCTAGGACCGATGGTGCGCGCCAGCGCCGCCGAATTCGTCCGCGCGCAAATCGCCGAGGCCGTCCAGCAAGGCGCCCACGCTCATATCGATCACAGCGATTTCGCAGCCGACAAGGCCGGCACGCCCTACCTGGCCCCGCAAATCCTCACGAACGTGGATCACACCATGCGCGTCATGACCGAGGAGACCTTCGGTCCCGTCGTCGGCATCATGCCAGTCGATTCGGACGACGAAGCCATCCGCCTGATGAACGACAGCGCCTACGGCCTCACCGCCGCCATCTGGACCGCCGACGAAGAAGCGGCTCTCCGCATCGGCGATCAGGTCAACACCGGCACCTGGTTCATGAACCGCTGCGACTACCTCGACCCCGCCCTGGCCTGGACCGGCGTCAAAGACACCGGCCACGGCTGCGCCCTCAGCGTGCTCGGCTACGGCCAGCTCACGCGCCCCAAGTCTTACCACCTCCGCACGTCGACCAAATGAAGCTCGGCCTGCTGCAATGCGACCACGTCGCCGAGCCGTTTCTCGGCATCGCTGGCGACTACGACGCCATGTTCGCCAAATGGCTCCCCGCCGATTGGCGCGTCTACGATCTGCTCGATGGCGACGCGCCCCAGTCGCTGGCCGAGTGCGACGCCTGGGTCTCCACCGGCTCGCGCTTCTCCGTCTACGATGACGAGCCCTGGATCCACCGTTTCGCCACAATTGTCCGCGCCCTCCACGCCGAGCACAGGCCGTTCCTCGGAGTTTGCTTCGGCCACCAGATGATGGGACACGCCCTCGGCGGCCGCGTCGAGAAGAGCCCCCGCGGCTGGGGCATTGGAGTCCACGAATTCCGAGTCCACCAAACACAACTGTGGATGCAGCCCCCGCTGGGAACGGTCAACCTCCTGATGAGCTGCCAGGACCAGGTCGAGCAACTCCCCCCGGGCGCCGAGATCCTCGCCGGAGACGCCCACTGCCCCGTCGGCATCTTCCGCCTCGGTTCGCTACTCGGCATCCAAGGCCATCCCGAATGGACCCCGGAGTATGCGGAAGCCCTCCTCCTGAGCCGCCGCGACCGCATCGGCCCCGCGCTTGTCGATCAGGCCCTGCCGACCTTCTCGCGCCCCACCCACTGCGCCGAACTCGCAGCCTGGATTACCCACTATTTCGAGGGTTCCCTGAGGTAGAACCATACCAGTTGGGCAGCTTGTCAAGCTGCTTGCCCATCGAGACGCCGGCCTGGCCGGTCTTCAATCCTCCGAGCCGCCACTCTCGCCGAGCTTCTCAACGGCGGATCGAACGTGAGCGCAAAGCGCCGGGAGGTCGATCCTGACGATCTCGAACAACCGATCCTCTTCGATACCGTCATATTCGTGGCGCAGGCGATTTCCGAAGCCGCGTATTCTCTGCCACGGTACCTCAGGAATCAACGCTTCGGCTTGGTCCCCAAGCCTGATGACGGCTTCGGTGATGCGCTGCAAACACCGCTCGACCGCGTCATAGGTTTTGCGGTCCTCTTCAAACCCGGTGAAGTCCATCCCTTCCGTGTAACGAAAAATGGACTCCGAGTTCTCAATGATGTGCCGCAAGTACCGGATAGATTTGTCAGAAGACAAGAGCACGATCCCTATCTATCTCACGCTGGAAAACTGGCTTACGAACAGGCTCGGCCACCACATCCACCTTGCAGCCAAGCAGTTGCGACAGTCGTTGCTCTAGCTGGTCAAGCTGGTAAAAATAGTCAAATCCGCCCGAGGAAAACTCCTTGGCCAGTCGAACCGCCACATCGACATCCCCCGGAGCGGCCTCGCCTCTCGCCGTGGATCCGAACAGGGACACACTCACCACCCCGGCAGCCTTCAGCTCCGGGGCTGAACGCCGCAAAGTGGCGAGGACAAGGTTCCGATCCATGCCCCTATTCTGCCTATGCCCTCTCGCCCGGTCAAGCACCGTTCGGGCGAGGTGGACCCCAACGGCCCGGCACTTTTCGGCGGTTCCTTAGCCGGATCGCCGCGCGTTCGACGGGCTGAATGTTGATCGGCCCGTCTATCCAACCGCCAGCCCAACATCCGCTATAATGGTATCGATCAATGGATCAACCCACAGGATGGAACCAAATGAACGTGAGACTCGTCATCGACAAAGCAGGCCGCGTCGTGATCCCCAAAACCCTAAGAGACGAGCTTCACCTGGAGGCCGGCGACTCCCTGGAAATGGAGAGTGCCGGAGAGCAGATTACGCTACGCCCAGTGCGCGGCACTGGTCCGCTCACCAAAGAACATGGCGTTTGGGTGTTTCATGCCGGGCAACCCCTGCCCGCCTCTGCCACCGATGAGATGCTCCAGCGAATTCGCGAAGAGCGCGATTTGGCCAATCTCGGCAGGGGCGAATGAAGGGCTTCTTCGATACATCTGCGCTGGTGCCGGTCTTCTATGGAGATCACGTCCACCACAAACCAAGCCTGGACAGGTTCATCCAATTCGACAAATCCACCGGATGCTGCGGCGCACACACTCTTGCTGAAGTCTATTCAACGCTAACCCGGATGCCGGGCAAGCACCGGATCAGTGCCGAACAGGCAATGTTGTTCGTCGGCAGCATTTGCGAACGGCTCTCCATCGTCGCGCTGGACGGCAAAGAATACGTTGGCGCTCTTCAGGCCTCGGCCACCCTCGGCATTGTGGGCGGCGGAATCTACGACGCGCTGCTCGCGCATTGTGCCCTCAAAGCCAAGGCCGAGACCATCTATAGCTGGAATATCCGGCGCTACGCGCAATGCGGACCGGAGGTAATCGCCCGGCTGCGCATGCCCGGTGCCCTCTGAGCTCGCTCGTCTGAATTGGCCCACCAGCCGGCCCGGATATGCCCGCGCCCTCCAATCCGCACCCCCCAGCCACTCGACCGCGCCACGGCCGCACACTCACAAGATCGTTCCCGGCGCCAGCTCAGGGCTTCCCTGATCTCATTCCCAGCGATAGGAGCGAGGACGATTCGCAGCGGCTCGCCCGGCTCAGGCACGCTCGCCTGGCTGAGCGGTTTCCGTCGCAGCCTCCCTCCAGAGCTGATCGATCTGCCGTTCAAGTTCGTCTGCCGACCGGATCTCCGTGAGCGAGCCTTCATCGATCTGGTCTAAGCCCACCTGGATCGCCCCACGCAGCCATTCCAGTTTGGCCCGCTCTTCCTCATTTCTGCGTTCAATCAGCCGCAGGCCTTCGCGCACCACCTCAGCATCGATCAAACGGTCCAGATGCTCCGTCAGGTTGATGTTTCGCGTGGGCATGACGCACTCAATGCTATCCCATTGACCCGAAGGGAGTTCGGCCACCGGCTTCCCAAGAACGCCGATGATCTCGATGAACAGCCAGACGCCTGCAATCCTCGCTTCCAGGGGCGCTGTCCGGTCTTCAATCCCCAGCGTCCAACTCCATCTGTCGGCCATGTGCGACGCTCACAACCACTGAGAGCTCAGCGCTCTCGGCCCCACGCATCCTCTGGATCTGCGTTTGTAATAAACTTTCAGGGACTGGGACCGAAAGGCAGAACACTGACAATGCAGCATCATCAAGGTAATCTCAACCGCCGTCGCTTCCTGCAATCGGCCTCCACCACGTTCGCCATGTCCGCGCTCGGCGCATACGGTGCTCAGCTCGTCAACCAGAAACCCAGGCGCGTGGGCCTGATCGGTTCGGGCTGGTATGGCAAGAGCGACCTGTGGCGGCTCGCACAGGTGGCGCCGGTTGAGATCGTATCGCTCTGCGACCCGGATAAGAACATGCTCGCCGAGGCGGTGCAGATAGCGGGTCAGCGATTCCCCAGCCAGAAGGCTCCGCGGACGTACTCCGATTACCGCCAGATGCTGAAGGAAAAGGATCTCGATATCGTCCTCATCGGCTCCCCGGATCACTGGCATGCGCTGCACGCCATCGCTGCGATTGAGTCGGGCGCCGACGTCTACCTGCAAAAACCGATTAGCGTCGACGTTCTGGAGGGCGAAGCGATCCTTTCGTCGGCACGCAAGCACAAGCGGGTCGTCCAGATTGGCACCCAACGCAAGAGCACGCCTCACCTGACCGACGCCAAGAAACAGGTGATCGATGCCGGCCTGCTCGGCAAAATCGGCCACGTCGACATGTGCTGCTACATTCACATGCGCGCAAATGGAGATCCGCCCGTCCAGCCCGTCCCCGCCCACTTGGACTACGAAATGTGGACCGGACCGGCGCCCCTGCGTCCCTACGATGGATTGCCTCACCTGCGGTGGTGGCGCACGTTCATGGAGTACGGCAATGGCATCGTCGGGGATATGTGCGTCCACATGTTCGACACGGCCCGCTGGATGCTGAACCTCGGTTGGCCCAAGCGCGTCACTTCTTCTGGCGGCATCCTGGTGCAGAAGGGCGGTAAATCGAATATCGCTGACACCCAAACGGCGACGTTCGAGTACGACGGCCTGTCTGCCGTTTGGCAGCACCGCACCTGGGGTGCGCCACTGGACCCCGACTACCCCTGGGCTCTCTTCATCCACGGCGAGAAGGGCGTCCTCAAGGCGAGCACGATGCGGGCTGACTTCATCCCGTTCGACAAGACCGCGAAGACGATTCACTTTGACTGCCTGTTCGAGCGCGAGAAATACCCAGTGGACCTAACCGAAAAGGCTATTGAGTTGAATTCCGCTCCTGCCACCCGGCGGCACATGCTCGACTTCCTGGCGGCAATCGATCAGCGCAGCCGGCCAGTGGCTGACATCGAGGCCGGGCATATTTCAACGGCCAGCTGCATTCTCGCGAACCTGTCGATGAAGGTGGGCCGCCCCCTTGTCTACGATCCGGCAAAGCGCGTCGTTACCGGAGACGCCGAGGCGACCCGACTGCTCAAACGCGCCTACCGCCAGCCCTGGCAGCACCCTGCGTAGATTAGGCGGCTTAGTCCAAAGCCATTCCCCAAAATCTGATCCGGGTTCATCGGCGTTAATCTTGGCCGCCGAAGCCATGCGAAGGCTGGCCCGCGTTCCATTGCCCAACCCCGTTCACAAGCCCCCAAAATATTCTCCCCCATCGATTTTCCCAGCAATTCCCGCACTTCCGCCCCGCCCCACCCCGCCAACCACCCCGAAATCC
>CAYVDY010000455.1:0-5934 GCA_964450255.1 uncultured Candidatus Solibacter sp.
TCGCTGCTCGGCCGACTGTGTCTAAACTCGTGTCTCACGCGAGGGGACAAGCCCAGAAGACGATTAGCTGGGGGGAACATCGACCTATTGCGACGTCGTCAATGTTGTTAGACTCAGCAGGATAGTGGTGCTCACGCAGGGCGGAACCATTCTGTCGGCCACACCCAGGACGGAGTAGTGATCTATACGAAATGGCGCGCACAGATCGGTCGCCTTGGCTCCGCGGCCGGCCGTTGTGTGCTCCAAGCGGCGATACTCTCCTCGATTGCACTGGTTTGTCTATGGGTTGGGGCGCCTGAACGGCTCAGACCCGGCATCGTGATGGGGATCGTGGCGGGAGCATCCTGTTCGGCATTACTGTACAGGCTTAGAGTGCTTGTCCTGCAACGGCTCACGGACTCCGCCGCTGCAAAGGCAGAGAGACGATAGGCCGTCGGCCCGACGATCAACGTCTGGCCCAACTACGAGAAGCGATGGCGACGCGGGACTTGGAGTCGGACTATAGGAGGTCTGCGGCTCGACAGGCCCGTGGGGCCGAGGCGCGATTTGAGAACGCCCCTTTTCGCAACCGCCGTGGCGACGGCCGCTGACAGGTACAAGTGGGCCGCGCGGATGGCTTTCATCGTGTTTTTTGCGATCTGGTAAGCTACTTTTGATGAATGCCGGAGAGCCATGAGCCTGGAATACTCTCTAGCACACCCATGGATTGAGGGCGCGGAGCTTCTCAGCCTAGACTTAACTCGGCCTTATTATCGCTACCTGGGGGTCGGCATTCCGAGCTTCGAACTGCTGCAGGGCTTGGCGCGGAGAGCTCTGAGCGGCGATCCGGCAGGGACTCAGTACCTTCCCCCAGAGACGCTGTCGGAACCGTACCTCAGCCAGTACGAGCGAAGCATCGTGCCGATGATCCGATCGGTGGAGGAGATGTGGGGCGAGGATGGCCGGGCCTGCCTGGAGCACTGGGTGATGCATATTCTGCCGCGTACGGAGAGTCCCTGGAAACACTATGCGGACTCGTTCAGCGAATGGTCTAGCCGTTTCCGAAGGATCGCCGAGGACACGATTGGGTTTTCCTCGGACGCTCGAACGATTTCGGATCACTATTCGGATCTGGTGATCGACGCTTGCGACATCGATGACTTGGAAACCAGATACGTGGGGGCTCCCTTGAGCCCTTGGGATTATGCTGTCTGCCATTTGGGAGCGCATCGAGAGTACACGGAGTTCTATTCCAGGCCCCCGTTCTATGACAGTCTGGCGCTGGCTGTGAGAATGAACGGATTTCAAAGTTTTTGGCGATGGCTTCTTGGCTATTCGGGACCGGCGGATCTGGATGCGGTTGCCGCCAAGCTGACCGTACGCGAGCTTCATTCAGACAGCAGCCTGGCCAAGCCGGAGACTCATGGTTTCTGGGGGTTGGTTCTTGAGGCGGCGCGGTCGGACCAGAGAGATGTTTTCCTTCACGCAATCGCGGCGGCTGAGGCCACTTCGAGCGAGCGGTTCACATTGCCCACTGAATTGCCGCTCCCTCCGCCGCCGGTAGCGTGACTGGGCAATGCCCGCGTGCGTCGGCGGGATGTCTCCCGGGAAGTGACGAAAATCCGGCGGTATCGCTGCGTTGCAGTATTCTCTGGTATGGCGGTCTGGGATACCAGATCAGTGGGCCTACTAACGAGCCGTTTCTGCTCGATCTCGAATTTTGTTCAGCGGCCCTGGGATATTCGGGTTCGGGGCGAGTGCTCAGGACCGAACGCGCTCCGGACTGCAGCCCGTGGGTCCAGATCCGAGACGTGACGCGCAGGGCCGCGCTGCAGAGTGGGAGGCCGGGCCGAACGGACGCACCTGTACTGATAGCGCGAAATTTCGCGGAACATGAGATTGGGCGCTATCCGTTCGCATCCCCGGATGTTCAGGATATCCGCCTATCGACGCCTGAAGAGAAGGTCGCGCTTGCCGGGGAGCCGGGTGGTCCCGGCCTAGGGTGCAAGACAGGAGTCTTTATCGGAGAACGCGGCGCGGCCAACTGGGCTGCTTGCTGGGGTGCGCTCCCGACGGCATCGCGGCTCCCACTTCGGTCACGTGGTCATCGGATGAACGGAGCCTGGAGTTTCCATCTGGCGGGCAGACCTACATAGCCGGTGCCCACGACCGGCAAGCGAGGGTAATAGCAGAGGGAGACCGCGCGCGAGGAGTGCGTGAGGGATTACCTGGAATTTCGGGTGTGTGAGGGACCGCATTTCGCAAGAACACGCCGGGCCACGTCTCCGCCGGGCGTCACGCGGTCCGCGTCATGGCTCGGGTCGGCAGGATATTCGAGAGAGCTTGGTTAAAGCCGGGGTATGGCTCGGATGAAGCAGAGCAGGCCATGACTCCTCTTTACATCCCACATGAAGGTGTGCGACACTCCTCTTTTCATCCCAGAGGTGATCGGCATGTCGAATTCTGAGTCGTCCATTCTCCAAGGCACCCTCGATCTGATGGTGCTCAAAACGCTGGAGCACCTCGGGCCGCTGCACGGCTACGGAATCGCTCTTCGCCTCGAGCAGGTGGGAGAACGTGCCTTGATTGTGAACCAGGGGACTGTCTACCTGTGCCTGGTCCGGCTGGTTCAGAAGAAGTGGATCAAGGCAGAGTGGGGCGTGTCCGACAACAACCGCAAGGCCAAGTTCTACGCCCTGACGAAGGCCGGCCGGAAACAGCTACAGGCCGAGACCGCGAACTGGGAGCGCGTCGCTGGCGTGATGGGCCGGGTGTTGCACCCGCAGACGGGGAGCTAAACCGTGCTGGCGTTCTTCCATATGATTGCAGCCCGCATTCGCGGATTCCTCCGCCAGGGCGACCTCGAGTCCGACTTCGACGAGGAAATGGCAGCCCACCTCCAGATGGCGGAAGAGGACGGCCTGCGCCGGGGGCTCACCGTCGAGGAGGCACGCCGGACCGCCCGGGTGCAATTGGGCGGCATCACGCAACTGCGCGAGTCGTGGCGCGCGGCGTGGGGCCTGCCGTGGCTCAACGGCTTCGCGCTCGACGCCAAGCTGGGGCTCCGCATGTTACGTCGATCCTGGGGACTGACGCTCGCCGGGGGACTGGCGATGACGATCGTGATCACCACCGCCGCGGTCGTCTTCGTCTTTCTCGACGAATTCATGGGGCGCACCGCTCCGCCGCTGGATGAGGGCAAGCGCGTGGTCGCTCTTCAGAGCTGGGACGCGGAGGCGCATCGCCGGCTTGCCATGTCGCGGCACGACCTGGAGCGGTGGGGTGCGACGCTGCAGTCAGTGGAGGATCTGGGCGGGTTTCAGACCGTCGAGCGGCGGCTGATGGTGGAGAACCGCGCGGCCGAGTGGGTGCGCGTCGCCGAGATCAGCGCCTCGGGCTTCCGGCTGGCGCGGGTCCCGCCGCTGCTGGGGCGGTGGATCGTCGAGGCCGACGAGCAGGCCGCCGCGCCGCCTGTCGTGGTGATCGGGCACGACGTGTGGCAGTCGCGGTTCGCGTCCGATGGTGGGGTCATTGGCCAGACGGTCCGGCTCGGCGAGATCCTCCACACCGTAGTTGGCGTGATGCCCGAGGGCTTCGCGTTCCCGGTGAACCACAGCTACTGGATACCGCTCCGACCGGATCCCTCCGGCGCGCTGAAACCCGCTCCCCAAGGCGTCGTGTTCGCCCGGCTCGCGCCCGGCGTGTCGTTGGAGGGCGCCCAAGCGGAACTGACGACCATAGGGTTGCTGCCGCCAGCGACCAAGCCTACGAACGGCGACGCGCGCCGCCCTCGCGTCGTGCCTTACACGTTTGCGTTTACCGATGATGTCGAGCGTGGGGAACTGGCGTGGCAGCAGCGGCTCATCCTGCTTCTCGTCACCCTGCTCCTGGTGCCACCGTGCCTGAATATCGCCATCCTCATCTACGCACGAACGGTCACGCGCCAGGAGGAGTTCGCCGCGCGCTTCGCGCTAGGCGCGAGCCGGAGCCGCATCGTGGCGCAACTGTGCGTGGAGGTGCTGGTGCTCTCTTCAGCGGCGGGAGCCATAGCGCTCGCCCTGACTCGCCCGATCCTCACCCAGATCGGGGAGATCATCAGGCGTTTCCCGGATCTGGGCGGCTCGCTCCCGTTCTGGGTGAACTTCGACTTCTCGTGGCGCGCCGCCCTCTTCGTTGCCGGCCTCACGGTGCTGGCCGCGCTGATCGCCGGCCTGATACCTGCGCTGCAGGCCACCGGCCGAGTTCTGCCCACCGCACTCCGCTCGATGGGCAGCCGGACGGGCATACCGCTCGGCGCGACGTGGACCACGTTGATCGTGGCGCAGGTCGCCTTGGCTCTGGCGGCGCTGCCCTCCACGATAGAGCTGGCCTGGGGGCACCTGAGGCCCGCCGTGCTTGGACCCGGATTTGCCGCCAGGGAATATCTCACCGCGCGGCTAGCGGTCGATCCCCAGAGCGTGCCGGCCGCGGAGGCGGAGCGGCTTGAGTTCGCGTCTCGCGTTCGAAGCCTTCAGGCCGAGGCGATTCGCCAGATCGAAGCGGCTGCCGGTGTATCTGCAGTGACGTTTGCGGCGGCGTTGCCGGGCACGGAGCCTCTGACGTTCGTGGAGATGGAGGGGGCCGACGGAGGCCGGCGCGTCAGGCGTTACGTCAGAGCGAATCAGGTGGACCGGTCCTTCTTCACGGTCTTCGACGTACCCGACGTGGCGGGCCGCACGTTCGACGGCAGAGATTTCGGCTCGGCGGCAACGGTGATCGTGGACCAGACCTTCGCGCGACAGGTGGTTGGCGATGACAATGCCATCGGGCGCCGGGTCAGGCCGGTTCCGGCCCCAGGATCGGAGGCCGGCCCCTGGTACGAGATTGTGGGGATCGTTCCCGATCGTCCCGCGAACACGTCCCAGGGACGAATGTATGTTCCGGCGCTGCCTGGTGCGCATGGACTCGCCAGCCCGATCCGACTGGCGTTGCGTGCCGGGCCAGACCCGGCCGCGATGCCGCGCCGGCTTCAGGAGATCGGCGCGAACCTCGATCCGGCTCTGCGTCTGGATGAAGTGCGCCGTCTCGATGAGATCCTTGGCGAGACGCAAATGTCCAGGAACCTGACGTCCTACGCGCTGGCCATAGTGACGCTGAGTGTGCTCTTCCTGTCAGCGGCTGGGTTGTACGCCCTCATGTCCTTCACGGTCACCCTGCGGCGGCGCGAGATCGGCATTCGGACGGCGCTCGGCGCGCGGCCGGGGCGACTGCTGGCGAGTGTCTTCGCGCGGGCGCTGTGGCAGATCGGCGGCGGTGTTGTTGTCGGCGTCATGGTGGCGCTTCTCCTTCATCGCTGGCTGAACATCGAAGTGGAGGGTGGGTGGCGCATTCCGGGGATCCTCCCGGCGGCGGCTATCTTAATGGTGACGATCGGCCTGTTGTCCGCGGCCGGACCGGCCCGCCGCGCTATTCGGGTTGACCCGACGAAGGCTCTGCGGGAGGGGTAGCGACGACTTGTCCACTTCGGAGCAGCGCTTTCGGGCTAAAGCTGTCGAGCATCGAAAGCAGCAGCCGTTTGTGGACGACGTGGAGCAGCCCCGTGATTTCGCGGACCCACCCGGGCCGTCGCGCGTCGTTTTCGATCTGGAGGAACGCAAACTCGACGGCGGTAGGGACGACTTGATGAGTCCACCTTGGGTACGAGAGCTGCAAGGTAGTGCCTCAATGAGATGTTCCCAGCGGGTCAGCGCACACTGTCGCCGCTCCGAAAGATGCTTGAGGCGATCGCATAAGAACATGCTGGCGTGATGTTCCTTGGAGCGTACTACTTTTCAATCAGCGAATGAGGTACGTGAGATAGCTCGGATCCCTGCAAGAGCCACCGGCGCCTTACTTTTGGGTTGTTTACGATAACGGAGGTAGAACGAAGCCGCATAGCGGCAGACGCTTCGCGTGGGCGTTACCCGGCCGGATTCG
>CAYVDY010000456.1:0-5933 GCA_964450255.1 uncultured Candidatus Solibacter sp.
TTCCTCTGGGGCAATGTGTCCCGCATTTGGCCGGGGGCGCCAGTGCCGGTTGTGGAGGTCACGGGGCAGTCGTTCTACGCAGGTGGTGCGGCGAACGTGGCGCGAAATCTCGCCGAGTTTTCCAAGGGTGTCCGGGTGATGGGTTTGTGCGGCGGCGACGAGCAGGGCCTGATGCTGCGGCGGCTGCTGCAAGAGGCCGGCATGGACGTAACGGGGATCGTGGAGGATCCGCGGCGGCGGACCATCCTGAAGACGAGAGTGGTGGCGCGGCACCAGCAGGTAGTGCGAATCGACCGTGAATCCAGGATGACGCCTACGTCCGAGCAGTGCGGGGCACTGCTGGCGCGGCTGGAAGAGATGCTGCCCGCGCTGGATGCGATCATCCTCTCCGACTACGCGAAAGGCTTCCTGACGCAATCGTTTGTCTCCGCCCTTTGCCAGGGGGCGGCGCGGCTCAGCCGCATCGTCACGGTGGATCCCAGCCCCCGGAATCCCCTTCTGTGGGAAGGAGTGACGGCGGTGAAGCCCAATTTGAAGGAAGCGCGCGCCGCGGCTGGACTTGGCGAGGACGCGGATTCCGGGGAGGCCGGCACCGCGCTGCTGAAGCAGTGGGGCGCGGGCATGGTGCTGATCACCATGGGCGAGCAGGGGATGGAGTTGTTCCGGCCGGGCCAGGCAGCGTATCACACGCCGACGCGGGCGAGGGAAGTGTTCGACGTGTCTGGGGCGGGGGATACGGCGATCGCGCTTTTCACTCTGGGGCTGGCGGCGGGTGCGACGCCGGAAGAGGCGGCCGAGCTGGCGAATCACGCGTCGGGTGTTGCGGTGGGGAAACTGGGCACGGCGACCGTGACGCCCGAGGAGTTGCTGGAGAGCGCTTCACGGATGGCCGCTATGGATGCAGCCGGCTGATCTGCCAGGCAGCGATTTCGGCCAAAATGACGGCCTCCACCTGCTTCCAAACAATCGGGTCGTTGTCCATTTTCCAGTGGGCGATGCCGACGCGGCGGGCGACGCGGGGATAGTCGCTCATGTCCACGTCTCGGAAGAAATAGAAGAAGCGGATGTTGCCGAGGATCGTGGTGCGGGACGGGTCCACGGCCTTGATGTTGTTCTCACCCCAGACAGGGCCGGGATCTCGTTGGTACAGGTTGAGCGCGCGTGAGACGTTGGGCGGGATGCGGTCGTCGTCGCGGCCTACGCTGTCGATCTGCACGGTAAGGCGGATGGCGATTCCCAACTTGTTCAGGTCGCGCGCCAGCTTCACGCAGGCAGCGCCGCCGAAGCTCTGGCCGTAGCAGATCAGGGATACGCTGCGCTTTTCGTTAGCATCGAGCTTCTTGTTTCGATTCTGGTCGAGGGCCTGGCGGATGAACTTCAGGACGGTCTTGCGGTCGCGGTGGCCGGCGGTCTCGACGTAGACACCGGGCAGGCGCCGGCCGCGGAGTTCGAGGGCGAGTTTGCGGACGCTGCGCTTCTCGTTGTCCCACTCTTCCCAGGCTCCGAGGAATCCGATGACGAGGAGGCTGCCGGGCGGCATCGGCGCGGGCGTGCGGATGTCCTTGCGGTCCAGCTTGTGATCGGCGTGGACGCAGAGGGCGGAGAGGAGCGCGAATGCCAACAGCCGCTTCATCGCGGATACGGATGCCCCCGGAGAATCGTTAGCGCGCGATAGATCTGCTCGGCCAGCACAGCGCGCGCGAGTTCGTGCGGCATGGTCATGGCAGACAACGAGAGGAGAAGATCGGCCTTGGGGCGCCACTCAGTGGGGAGCCCGTCGTGGCCGCCGATGAGGAAGACGACGTCGCGCGCCTCGAGTTCCGATTTGCCCACAAGGGCGGCGAAGGCTTCCGAGGTCATGGGCTTGCCCGCGGGATCCAGGAACACCTTGCGGGCGGTCGCATGGCGTGCAAAGAGATCGAAGCGCGCGGGCTGGATCTCACGCATTTCGCACGCCATGTAACGGGACGTGCGCTTGACGAATTCCTGCGCCATGCCGTTGGCGTGGGCGTCGCGCGCTTTGCCGATGAAGTAAACAAATAGCTTCAAACCATCAGTATCTCGAACTCTGCCGGCACTCCGCCGGCACTTCTCGAACAAGGGCACGCAAGAGTATTGACTCCTGAACGTTTCCTGCGATAGATTCGAGTCATTCTTCTCTATGCCGGCGGCCCTACGTGGTCGCCGCTTTTTTTAGCGGGCAGGCCGGGCCATCATGGCCTTCCAGGTTTCCTCGTCCTGGCCGACGCTCAGGAGCTTGCCGCTGCGTATGAGAGGGAGGCGCATGAGCTTTGGTTCCTGCTCCATGCGCTGCAACATTCCAGCGTCGGAATGTTTGATGTACTTCAGGCCCGCGTCGATATAGGACTTGCCCTCGGTGTCGAGGATGCCGGCCAGGCCGAAGCGATCGACGAAGCGCTTGATCTCGCCGGGGGCAATGGGTTTCTGTTTCAGATCGACCATGTGGATCTCGGCCCGCCGCTCCTTGAAGAAACGCTCCGCGGCGCGGGTGGCCTGCGAGTTCTTCACACCGAAAATCTGGACGCTCACCATACTTCCAATTTTAGCGGGGTTACAATGGTGTCCCAGCGAAGGAGGATCTGACATGGAAGTTCTGGGGAAAGTGGAGAGCCTGTGGCGCTACCCGGTGAAGAGCATGCGCGGGGAAGAACTGGCTGAGGCGTTCGTTGGATTCGCGGGCGTGCACGGCGACCGGCTGTATGCGTTTCGGAGTTCGTCGGCTCCGGCGGTGTTCCCGTATCTGACGGCGCGGGAGCAGGAACTGATGCTGCTCTGCCGGCCGGTGTACCGGCATCCGGCGGAGATGCTGAGGCCGCCGCTACTGGCCGAGACGGAGGCGATGGGGCCTGGATTGACGACGGTGCCGGTAGATCCGGCGCACCTTGCCATGGACGTTGAGACGCCGGGCGGGGAGAGGTTCGCCATCGATGATCCGCGGCTCATCCGTGTATTGCGGGAGTCCATTGGCGAAGAAGGCAGGCACCAGCTTGCGCTGGTGCGCTGCGATCGGGCGATGACGGATTGCCGGCCGATTTCGCTGTTTTCGGTGCAGACGGTCAGGCAGATCGGAGAAGAGTTGGGCGCCGCTGTGGACAAGCGGCGGTTCCGCGCGAATGTCTATGTCGATCTCAAGTCCGGGGCGGGTTTCGGAGAGGACGAGTGGGTGGGCAGAACGCTGCGCATCGGAGCGAGGGCCGAGATCAAGGTGCTGGACCGCGACCCGCGCTGCAAGATGATTACGCTGGATCCGGAGACCGGCCACGCTGAGCCGGAGATCATCAAGCGCCTGGCCCGGGCGCACGAAGGCAATGCGGGCGTGTACGCCGCGGTGCTGGTGGAAGGCGCGATCCGGCCGGGCGACGAGATCAGGCTGCTTTAGGCGGAGTACTTGGTGCAGAGTGTCCGTAGCTCTGCCAGGCGGCGGGGTACGGCCGTGGCTGCTGGTTCCTTGGCTTCGTACTCCAGGGAGAGATAACCCTTGTAGCCGCCGGCGGCGATGAGTTTGACGACGCGGTCCCAATCCTGAGGGCCGCGCTTGCCGTCGTCGTATGTCATCTCGGATTTCATCTGGACGTTGGCGGATTTTGGCACGCACATTGCCATCTGCTGGAAGGCCTCGGTGCGGAAATTGCCGGTGTCCAGGTTGATGGCGACCCACGGCGAATTGACCTTGTCCACCATCTCGATGATCCGTTCGGCGCGTGTGCAGATGCCGCCGTGATTCTCGAGGCCGAGGATTACGCCCTTCTGGGCGGCGACCTCGGCGCTGCGCTGAAGGCACTCCACTACCCACGGCGCGGCCTGTTCCTCTGTTGCCGTCTTTGGGACGTTGCCGCCGAAGACGCGGATGTGGCCGGCGCCGAGGATGGCAGCCACGTCGATCCACTTGTTGAGGGACGCTACCTCCTTGTCGCGGGCCGCCTGGTCCGGCCTGGTCAATTCGGTACGCACGGCGATGGAGTAGATCTCGATACCCATGCGAAAGGCGAGGCGCTTCAGGCTGAGCAGCCAGGCGGCGTCGGTGGAAGGAAACCAGTAGACGGTGGTGTCGAGGCCGTCGACGTCCCAATCCACGCACTTGCGGATGAGGTCCTCGTAGGTCATCGTCTTTTTGACCAGGTCCTCGCGGAATGAGTAGGCGCAGAGAGCGGGCTTGAGGCGAGATTTACGTACCGGGGCATCCTGAGCCAATGACGGTAAGGCCGCGCCGGCGACGGCGCTGGTGAGGAGGAAGTTTCGGCGATTCATCGAATCGATCGTATCCCATGTGGCACGCGGCCGTGCGATTGGGGCGGCGGGGCGATGCCCAGGAGTTCGCAGATCAGCGGCGCCACATCGATGGATCTCAGGCGCGGCCATTGTCCGGACTTCGGCAAACGGGGCCCGCGACCGATGAGTATGGCGGCCATATCCTCGCGCGACGGGAGAAAGCCGTGGACGCCGCGCGAGGATTTCAGGGGCTCAATCAATGCCGTGCCGGCGCGTCCGGAGGCCTGGTAACCGGGGGCCAGGTCGAAGTAAAGATCGCCGCCGGCCGGCCCACCGATGCCGTAGGTCCCGCCATCCTTCTCCGGCGTGAAGAACTCGCGCACCACGGTCTGGCCGGTTTCCGGATCGCGCACTGCCGCCAGGGCGCGGCGGGCCGCTTCGACGACGGCGGCGCGCTCGGCTGGCGTTACGGTACCGCCCTTCCAGTCGGTCGTGTTGACCAGAATCGAGTTGTACAGGTAGGCGGTCTTTTTGTCGAGCTGGGCGTCGGCCAGCACTTTCGATACGTTCAGGTATTTCGTGACGGGAGTCATGCCGTGGTCCGAGGTCCAGAGAGTGGTGTCATTCCGGCCAGCTCCGAGCTTGGCGAATTCTCCGGCGCCGCGGTCGATGGCGACGTAGCCCCAGCGGCGGTATTCCTGGAAGGCCACGGAACCGGCGCGGGCCAGCGCCAGCCACTCGTGATCGTACTCGTCAGGGAAGGGTAGATATGTTTGGAACACGCGCGGCTCAAATTGTTTCATCAGCCAGGCGGCGTGGCGGGTCATCTGGCGGATGACCAACTCGGACGTCTCCAGGTATTCCTGCGGCGAGATTCTGCCGCCAGTGAGCAGCCCGTAGGCGCCGTTGCCAACGAAGCCGCCGGCGTCTCGGAGCAGGTTTGGCAGAGGCACGGAGGTGCCGAGTTCCTGCCAGGGCGTGGCGTAGAGGCGGAAATCTTCGGGTGTCAGTGAAAAGAGGCGGAAGTAGATTGCGGCAGCGGGCGAATCCACGCTGAGGCCCTCGCTGAAGCGCCGTGCCAGCGGGCGGTTGCGCGGAGGCTCCGTCTCGGCTGGCGCGGCCGTCACTTCGACGGTTTGGCCGTTTGCCTCCAGGCGGAGTCCGTTGGCAAGACGCGTGGCGCGGATGCTTAGCGGGCCGTGGCGCAGGGTGTAGGAGCCGTCCTGGTTGGCCACTGCGTTCTTTGCGGTCCACAGGATGTGGGGCGCGATCTGCTTCGTCTGGTAGCCGTTCACGACGACCGCGCCGGGCGCTGTGTTGTGCACTGTGAAGGGGTAGCCCTGCGTGGGCTGATGGGCCACCGCCTTGATGCCGGCCTTGGCGGCGGTTACCCAGAACGTATCAGCCTGCAGTTTGTCGCCGAAGAAGCCGTTGCCTCGTTCCGTGACGGTGTGCTCGCTGCGAGGCAGTAAGGGTGGATTGTTGGCGGTGACGGTGTGCACGTCGCCGTAAGCGCCGGTCCACAGGGCCGCGTGCGAATTGGCGGTGGTAGAGGGGAATGCCGGCTGGAGCCCTTGCGCGATGACTCCGCGGCGGGCAGCATCCTTCAATACGCGAAGCTCCGCCGCGACGGGATCGGTGGTGAAGATCTGATGACCGAGGCCATCGAAGGAAACCAGCACGACGCGCTGGCCGCAGAGGAC
>CAYVDY010000457.1:0-5925 GCA_964450255.1 uncultured Candidatus Solibacter sp.
TCCCCCGCGGTCTTCCAGCCGGACGGGGAGGTACTGGACGACAGCGTGCGCGAGTTCCTCTCCGACTATCTTCAGCAGTTCCACGACTACATCGGGAAGGTCCTGACCGTCCTGCCCAGGCCCGCCAGCGCCCCCGCGGACTGACACCAGCCAGGCGGGCGAACGGGGCGCGCTCGGCGGGATGAGACAATTGCCCGTGGCCTCGGAGGAACAGCCGCCCGCCAGCGGCAAGGGGCGGCACGTGGGCGATCCGGTGCTGTATTTGTCGCGTCCGGAGGGGTTTCCGGTAGAGAATCAGCGTGTTTTTCTCGATACGTTGAAGCGCGCCAACGAGCTGAAGCTGGCCGAGTCGGGCGATCCGGAGATCGCGACGCGCATCTCGCAGTATGAGATGGCTTTCCGGATGCAGTCGTCCGTGCCGGAGTTGACCGACCTCTCCAAAGAGAAAGCGGCTGATCTGGAGATGTACGGGCCGGACGTGAATAAGCCGGGTACGTTCGCCTACAACTGCCTGATGGCACGGCGGCTGGCGGAGCGCGGCGTCAGGTTCATCCAGCTCTATCACCGTGACTGGGATCATCACGGGAAGTTGCCCGAAGGCATGCCGAAACGTTGCCTGGAGACGGATCAGCCGGCGGCGGCGCTGGTACGCGATCTGAAGCAGCGCGGGATGCTGGAAGACACGCTGGTGGTGTGGGGTGGGGAGTTCGGACGCACAGTGTATTGCCAGGGGCGGCTGACGAAGGACGACTACGGCCGCGATCACCATCCGCGCTGTTTCACGGTCTGGATGGCCGGCGGCGGGACCAAGCCGGGCGTGACGTATGGCGCGACGGACGATTTCAGTTACAACGTGACGGAGAATCCGGTGCACGTGCACGACCTGCAGGCGACCATCCTGCACTGCCTGGGGATCGACCACAAGAAGCTCACATACAAGTTCCAGGGACGGCACTACCGGCTGACCGATGTCAGCGGGGATGTGGTTCAGGATCTGTTGAGCTGACGCGTCATCATGACGGCGTCCTCGGTGGGGCGCGTGTAGTACTTGCGGCGGTGGCCCACTTTCTTGAAGCCGTGCTTGCGGTAGAACGCCATCGCGGTCAGATTCGACTGACGCACGTCGAGGTGCTGCGTGGGCGCGGCGAGCGTGTTCATCAGGTGCGTGGCGACGCCCTTGCGCTTGTGATCGGGGTGGACGGCGAGGTTGAGGATCTCCACTTCATCGGGCGGGATGAGCTGCGCGCAGAGGAAGGCGATGATCCCCGTTTCGTCCTCGCAAACGATGGTGTGATACGCGAGATAGTCGAGCGGGTTCCACTGCGAGGCAGCGGGATTGAGACGCTGGAGCTCTTCGATGGCCGGGAGGTCGGCGAGTTTTAGGGGACGAGTAGTGAGCGCCATAGTTGTGTCTGTATTTCTGCGAGGGCGGGCCAGCCGTAGCGGGCTACGGCGATGCTGCGGGCGTTGACGGCAAGTGTGGTGCGAAGATCCGCGTCGTCGAGCAAACGAAGAATCGCGGCGGCGAATTCCTGCGGGGTATCGGCGATCCACACGGAGCGGCCGTGTTCCAGGCCGAGGCCGGCGACTCCGGAAGAGGTTGAGACGATGGCGCGCTGCATGGCCATCGCTTCCAGGGCTTTCAGATTGGTGCCGGCGGAGACAACGGTTGGAATGAGGACGAGGTTGGCATCGACGTAGAGCGGGCGGACGTCGGCGGTGAAGCCGCGTAGCTCGATGCGCGCGTCGGGTGAGGGGTGCGGCCAGTAGAGCTGCGGGTCGGGTCCTGCGACGACGGTGGTGCGAATGGCAGGGTGCTGGTTTTCCAGCAGCGGCCAGACCTGCTCGACGAAGAAGCGGTAGGCGCGGACGTTGGGGAAGTGACGGAACGACCCGATGAACAGGAGATTGCGCGACGCGGGTTCGGGTGCGGGCGTGAAGCGCGCGAGATCCACGCCGTTGGGGATGACGGTGACATTCGGGCGGTTGAGGAGTGAAGCATCCTTGTCGCTCATCGCAACGGCGTGAGGGAAGCGGCGGAGGGCGCCCTGCTCGAAGCGGTGCCAGCGGACGAGATCCCACCAGGTGCGGAGCGAGGGTGCATTGGCATGGATCTGCTGGAAGAGATCGAAGGTGACATCGTGCTCGGTGAGGATGTCGCCGCCGTAGCGGGCCATCTGCGTGTACTCGGTCTGGAGGAGTCTGATATTGAGCTTAATGAGCTCGGTGCGAAGTTCCACGTGAAGAGCGGGTGTGTAGAACTCGCAGGCCTCGGGCGGGGTGAGCGTGGACCAGCGGGGCTCGCGGTAGTAGGGCTTGCCGGCGACGTACAGGCGCGAGCAGAACGCGAGGGTCTGGTCGAAGTCTACCTGCGTCTGGCCGTCTTCAAAGGCGAACAGAGCGATGTCGAATTCACGTGCGGCTTCGCGGAGCAGATTGTGGAGACGAACCGCGCCGCCGTGGGAGAGCGGGTAAGTGCAGTACGGGCTGAGGACGGCGACGCGCGGCTTGCCTTGGCGCCAGGGGCGGCCGTCCATGGCTCGCCAGGATTGAGGGAGGACGCTGCGATCTTCTCTCCAGGGCCGGAGGAAGATGCGATCCAGGGGGACGTTGCGCAGAAACAGCGCGGAGGCGATGGGCGTGGAGATGTGAATGTGGTGGCGGTCCAGGTTGTCGTGGAAGGCCAGCACCTTGTTGGGGCATGCCAGCAGCGCCGCGTGGAGTAGCGCCCTCTCTGAGGTCGGAATGGCTGCGAGCGCGATACGCTGGCCGCGCACGGCGCGCCGGAGCCTCAGCCAGGCGGCGCCGGTTGATTCGCCAGCGATGGGCTCGATGAGGATCTGGCGACGGTCCGGCGTCAGCTCGCGCATCACGTCCGCGAGCGGTGTGGCGGCGAGGATGACGGATTCGGGGTCCTTGCCGAGGACCGAGAACAGCGCACGTTTGATCCAATTTCTCATGCAGGCTTGCGGCGAAGTGCGAGATGCAGGACCAGCCAGGATGCCATGGGCAGCAGCGCCACGGTGAAGCAGACGGGCGTGAAGCCCCAGCGATCTACCACACGTCCGACTGCGGACGAGAACACGCCTTGCAGTAGTCCGTAGACACTAGTGAGGCCGGAGACGGCGAAGCCCGCGCTGCGCACGCCGAACAGATCCAGCGGCAGCGCGTAGATGTTGACGCTCGACGCGACGCAGGCGAAGAACGAGAGGCAGATGAAGGCAGTGGCGAGCTCGGGTGTCGGCATCAACGGCACCAGCGCGCCGGCCAGCAGCAGGGCGGAACCGATGAGGATGACGCGCAGCCGGGCAGGTGTCACGTCGGTCTGTCCCTTGGACCAGCGCAACGTGAGCCAGCCGCCGACCAGGCCGCCGGCGGTGGCGAAGACGGGCGGGATCCATGCGAGGTGATAGTTGGCCTGCTGCTGCGGCATGTGGTGGACGTCAACGAGGAACACCGTGGTCCAGTTCACCCACAGTGAGTAGACCGACATCAGCAAAATGTTGGAGGCCAGCAGCGCCCAATAGCGGCGGTCGCGCAGAATCTCCAGGGCCGGTGTGGATACAGCCGACGCCGCCTCGCCCTCACGCGGGACGCGGCGGCTGACGAACCACCAGAGAGGAATCCAGATGAAGCCCAGCGCGCCGATGAAGACGAATGCACTGCGCCAGCCGTAGGCGCGCGAGATGGACTCCGCCAGCAGCGGTGAGGCGATGGCGCCGACGGTGAGGCCGATCTGGAATACGGCGCTGCCGAGCGCGCGTTCCCGCGGCGGTAAATACACGGCCGACGCCTTGCCCGTGGCCGGGATGCCGCCGGCTTCGCCCACGCCAAGCGCGGCGCGGCAGGCGATGAGACCGCCCAGGGATGTCGTCCAGCCGGTGGCCATGCCGGCCAACG
Organism: uncultured Candidatus Solibacter sp.; assembly: GCA_964450255.1. GTDB lineage: Bacteria > Acidobacteriota > Terriglobia > Bryobacterales > Bryobacteraceae > Paludibaculum. The sequence continues at coordinate 3,901 of CAYVDY010000457.1, forward strand.
ACCAGATGCCGACCGCGAGCGAGGATCCGGCGGTGAGGCCGATGCGATCGATCAGCAGCCCGGCCAGCGGGGCGGAGAGCGCGTAACAGATGGAGAAGGCGAACAGCACGTCGCCATAGCCGGCGTTGGTGATGTGGAACTCCTGCTTGAGCTGCGGGGCTAGGGCTGCCAGGATCTGGCGGTCCATGAAGTTGAGCGCGTTGGCGAGCGCGAAGATGGCGATGGCGAGCCAGCGGAGGCGGGAGGTCATCACTGGAACTCGACCGTGACCACTTCGCGCGTCTGAGTGTAATCGATCTTCACCTTGCGCGGCGGCCTCTGCGGGCCGCAGCTCAACTGCATCTGCGTCTGTTTGGCGCCGAGGATCACGACCTTGGTGGGATCGTTGATGAGGAATGTGGCCGGCTTGCCATCGCGGTCGCGGGCGTTGAGGCGGGCCTTGCCGCCCTGGCAGGCGACCGATTCCAACGTGCCGAGGAACGCCGTGGTCGGCGGGCCGTCCCACCACTTCTCGACTTTGCCGGCCGGGGTTTTTCCGGCGTTGCCGGCCTCTTCGGCGCGGCGGATGGCGTCGAATGCCTCGCGGCGGAGGCGTTCGATTTCGTCCACCTCTTCCTTTTTCTGGCGGGCGCGCTCGGCGGCTTCGAGGTCGTAGCGGATCTGCTCGAACTGCTCGCGGGCGAGCTTGAGTTGGTCTCGCTCTTGATCGTTGCGGGCCACCCGTTCGGCAGCGCGCCAACTGCGCTCGGCTTCCGGGAACTGCTTGGCATCGAACTGCGCCTTGGCCAGTTCCCGCCAGACCTCCGGCAGGCGCGGGGCGAGCTCGGTGGCCTTCTTCAGGTGAAACGCCCGCCGGATGGGGCCGGTCTCTTTGGCGGCGAGTTTCAGGTATATCTCGTGCCAGAGCGGGTTCTTACTTTGTGCGCGTTCCAGCAGGCCGAGTTCGAACAGGCCGCGAGTGCCGGCGCGTTCTTCGTCGGCGGCCATGGCCTCGAACGCTTTCTTCGCCTCATCCGGTTGTTTCTCGATGAGCAGTGCCAGGCCCAGCCCCTCGAAGCCTAGCGGGCCGGGGCGCTCCTTCTGGGCGGCTTCGTAGGCTGCCAGGATCTCGGCGGCGGGCGCACCCCTGGCCATCAGCTGATCGCCTGGCAGGACTCGCAGGCGCGAAGCCAGGACGGGAATCAAGGCGAAGGCGCGCTCCGCAACCAGAGGGCGTCCGGGGAGTGAGACGGTGGGGAATTCACCCTTGGCGAAGTAGGCATCCACCTGGGCGTCGATTGTGGATTTGGGTGTCTCGTAGGCGTTGCGGAAGGCGGTGATCTCGTCGGCGCCGGCAGCGAGGTTGGATAGCAGGACCCGGGTACGCACGGTGGTCTCCGGATTGGTGATGAGGTACTGCAGCATCGCCCACGTTCGAGTGCGTTCCGCGGCGCTGGCGGGTGGCGCGCCGATCACGACCTTGCCGCCCTTCACCTCCAGCGTGGAGTAGAGAGTGGCAAAGGTCGGCTCCAGATCGCCGGGCATGCGGTAGGTGAGGTTGTCTTCGATGAAGAGCAGCGCCAGTTGCTTGAACCAGGAGGGCGGCGGCACGCTGCCGGCGGGCCAGGTGCCCAGCCAACCGTCGCGCGAGAAGCCGAGGTAGGGGGCCTCGGGGACCTTGCCAGGTTTGCGAACCACGATGGTGATGGGCCAGACGCACTTCAGTTCGCGCTTGCCGAGCGCTTCACCGAAGATGAAGCGGAACTGCTCCAGATGGTACAGCGCGGCGCGGGTCTGGTCGTCACCGGCGTCCGAGTACACGATGAACGGCCCGGATTTCGTTTCCACCCAGGCGGCTTGCAGGGTGAGGCAGAACAGCGCTATGAGAGCGAGGCGCATGGCTTCAGGCGATGGGGCCTTCGCCTCGCGACAGCGCAGTGAGGATGGCTTCCCGGCGCTGATCAGCCGCGGCGACGGCGGTTTCGAGCGAGACCACGTAGGTGAGCACGGCTACGGCGAATCCAGAGCCGATGACCGCATAAAACG
>CAYVDY010000458.1:0-5924 GCA_964450255.1 uncultured Candidatus Solibacter sp.
TTTGGAGCCGTCACATTCTCGATAGACAACAAGGTTGTATCTCGCGATTTGCTGGACTCGGTCGTTGAAATCAGCTTCTTGGAGAAGCACCTGTGCCTCTCCTCCAAGACCGACGTGAACATCGTCGACGTCGGCGCTGGATACGGAAGACTGGCGCACCGAATGACGGCTGCCTTGCCGAACATCAAATCCTATCTATGCACGGATGCCGTCCCCCAGTCGACTTTCATCTCCGAGTACTATCTGGATTTTCGACGGCAGGATGGCAGCGCAAGGGTAGTCCCATTGGACGAGATTGAGGCTGAACTCGAGAAACAGCCGGTTGATCTGGCGGTGAATGTTCACAGCTTCTCTGAATGCACGGTATCCGCCATCGCATGGTGGCTGTCGCTCCTGGCGCGCACCGGAGTCAAGCACTTGATGATCGTCCCAAATGCAGGCACTCACGGCGGTCAGTCACTGTTGACCAATGACGGACAGGATTTTCAGAAACTCATCGAGGCCGAAGGGTACAGACTGGCCGTAAAGCAACCCAAGTACGCTGACCCGGTTGTGCAGAAGTATGGATTGAACCCCACATACATCTATCTGTTTGAACGACCCGGGGGGGGTTAGCTAGCAAACTGCTGGGAAAGGAGCGTCACAGGGTTGAGAACCTCCTTGAGACTCGAAGGGCGCTTCCCAACGCGCCCCGTCTAAGGTAGCTCTTCCTCATGATCGAGATGTACTTCTTTCTCAGGATTTCGAGTTGACCGGCGGATAGCCCCGGAACCGTGCCCTTGATCTCGCGATAGAGGGTGCGATAGCCATCTTCCAAACCCCTCAGATTGTGCATGGCCGAGCGGTGCCCCTTGCGATACCGCAGAACGGTCTCACTCACGAAGGAGTATTCCCCCCGGGTGGCATTCTCCAAGAAGAAGAAGAGGTCCTCCCCGTGCGTCATTCCCACCTTGAAGGGCTTAACCGTGCCCGTGTTCCTTACCAGCCAGCTTGGACCCCAGAAGCAGCGATCGGTTTCGAAGAGCAATGTTTCGAACGGCATTCCGTTGAAGGAAGGCGTCCAGCTAGTTCTTAGGGTTTGGAGCGACACGTCGAACGTATCGACCCTCCCATCGATGAAGGCCAACTGCGGGTGCTTCTCAAGCAGCTCCATGCGGCATTGCAGACTCCTTGGGGTCAGCGCATCATCCGCGTCGAGAAACCCGACCCACTCGCCACGGGCCCTCGCCAGTCCCACGTTTCGCGCCACGCTGACGCCCTGGTTGTCCTGTCTGACGAAGGTGATCCGAGGGTCCTCTAGACATGTTCGGATCCTGTCGCGAGGACTATCCGTGCTGCCGTCATCGATGATCAGGAGCTCCCAGCACGCGATCGTTTGCTCCAGAACCGACCGCACAGCGTCGATGAGGTAGGGCCCGGCGTTGTACACGGGCGTGATGATGGAGACGCGCGGCGCCGCCACGGTCGACTTCAATGCGAACCTCCATCAAGCACGTCGCCGAACGCCTCTCCGCGCGGCCGGCCCAGCGCCTCGTACAATTCAACCAGCTTCTTGCTCTCTGACTCCCAACTGCTGCCCTGAGAAGCGCGAATCGCTGCGGCTTTGTAGACCTTGTAGTCTCGGAGCACGCTGAGGAGCGCGCGGGAGAGCCCATTCCCCTCCTCTGAGTAGATAAGCCCGTTCCCGAACTTCCGAATCTCCTCGGCGGCTTCGATCTGGTGGTTGCCGACCACGGGCAACCGAGCCATCGTGTACTCCCAGTAGCGATTGGCCGAAGTGTATACCGATGACTTGAACTCCGGGTTTATCCATGAGAAGCCGATGGAGGCCGACGAAAGGTACTCGATGCTCTTCTCCTTTGGCGGATACTCCACAAACCTGACGCGATCCGCCATGGCATTCTCGGCAACGAATGCGCGGTGCTGAATCGATCGCGACGGATCGACCAACATCACGAAGTACGCGTGCTCGTGAAGAGCAGCCATGCCACGGTGGATAGTCCGGAGATAGTCGGGCTGGAAGTAGATGTTCCCCAAATGGGCAACGACCACCGCGTCATCTTCGAGGCCCAGAGACGCCCTCAGGTGGTTGCTCGACGGAGGCTCCTGTCGCTCCGGGATGTTCCGCAGGCTGATGGATCTGGGAATGCGGAAGCGCCGGCTCAACCTCTCGGATATGTAGTCCGTCGTCGCAATGAGGGCATCGTAAGACCGGGCGGCCCATCGTTCTCGTAACAACAGGAGTCGCCACACGAGATGTGTTTTGAGTCTGACATTCAGCGGCTTCGCGTTCCGGTAGAACGGAAACTCAGCGAAGTACTCATGCGAATCGTAGAGTGCCGGTAGGGTGCTCCGTGCCTGTTTGAGCGCCTTGCCGACATGAACAACGTTGTAGTCGTGCACGTGCAGATAATCAAACTCCCTCCGCCCGAGCATCTCGATCAGGCCGCGAACACTGCTCCGTGCCGCTCCGGAGAAGGGTCGCGTATAAAGCAGGGGGTCGATAAGACGGGTGATTCGAATCGAGTTTCGCTGTTCATTCTCGGGCAACCCCGCACCTTTCAGGCAAACAACCTCGACCGAGTATCCGGCGGCTATCAGCGAAATCGCCTCCCTCTCCACGCGATTGTCGGAGAGGAAGGCGTTGTCAAGCAGCATCACTACCCGCTTCACGCGATAATCACCCGCGGTGGATCAGCTTGCCGCGGAAGAGGTGCTGATTCTTTTCAAGGGTTTCCCTATCCCAGTCCCACCATCGCAGTTGCCGGAGTCTTTCGATCTCTTCGGAAGGGAAACGCATTCGGATGAGCCTGGCCGGATTGCCTCCAACTATCGCGTAGTCGGGTAAGTCTTTCGTCACAATACTGCCGGCCCCGATGATGACGCCATCTCCGACCGTGATCCCGGACAACAACACCGAATGGGCCCCGATCCACACATCGTTGCCGACGTTCACCGGCCCCCTGGATACTGTCTCGACCTCATCATTCTTGAAGACGTTCGCGTTGATGAAAAAGGTCGTCATTCGCTCCGGGTCGTGAAAATACTCCTGGATGATGACGCCGGGTGCGATGGAGCAGTATCTGCCGATCCGGATGGCATGGCTCCTCGCGAACAGCTGAATGTTCGGGCCGTAGAGGGTCGTGTTCCGCCCAATCGTGATGGGCCCGACCAAATGGCTCCTGATGACTCTGACGCCTTCGTCGAGGACTACATCTCCCCGTAGGGTGGATCCCTCGATCGTGCAGCCCGCAGCCACTCGGACGCTGTGGTCGATGAGGTTTTGTCGCTCCAACGTGAGCACCAGGGTGCTCACGATCTTCCGTTTCAGTCTTGAGAATGCAGACATCAGAAATCCAGTGCCTTACAGAAGCTCGTGTAATTCTTCTCGGCCTCGAACCTGGCCAGGAAGAACTCTCTGATTTTTTCGCGATCAAAGTCCAAGTCCAGCGCCTGCTGGAGGTGGTGCGCGGCTGCACGTTCGTTCAAGGCGACATCCAGCAGCAGCCCGGTGACACTATTCACCACGATCTCCGGAGTGCCGTTGACACGACACGCCATGATCGGAATCCCGAAACTGATGGCCTCCATCATCGACACCGGCAGCCCTTCTGAGTTGCTGAGCGATACAAACAAGTTCACGTAGTTGGCTTCGTAGAAGGCGCGTACGGCTTCGTTCGGGACGTGTCCGGCAAGTTCCCAGTCAATATTCGGCGGCAGACCTTCGCAGACGGCCATGACGTTCGCGTGCTCCGGGCCGCTTCCGAAATGAACCCACCGCAAGGACCCCTGATAGTGCGCCATGGCACGGGCCAGGAGTTCAACTCTCTTGTACGGGATCAGGCTTGATGCGGAGACGATCAGCGGAACCGCACCGATCCGGGGGCATGATCGGGACCGATCTGCCGCGACCCCGAGATAGCTGAGGCGGATCTTCCCGTGGTGCGTTCTGGCGACTTTGGACTTCAGATAGTCCACGCCGTGCTGGCTGATGCAGAAGACCCGATCGACCCATTCCATCTTGTACCCGCGAAATGCGATCGGGCGGCCCTGATTCCGGTCGTCGTAGAGGTCGAAACCGTGCGCCCTGGCCACGAGCCAGCGCACGACTCCTTCCCGCTTCAGAACGGATAGCGCCGTGAGGCAGTGATCAAACCAGTAGGCGTAAAAGACCGAATCCGTCCAGCGGTTCTTCTGGACCAACTCAAAGATCAGTTCGCGGTATTCCAGCTCCCCGATGAGCCGCCCCAGGTAGTACCTCCCGTGACGAAGGTATGGATAGGCATTCGACGATGATCCGAACAAGCTGCGCGCGTAAACCGAGCAGAAGCGTCGCAGATGCCGTAGCACAATTCTCCTGCCGTTTCCCGGGACCCGGTCCACCAGGGCCGTTGACAATCGCACGTTGTCGGGAAGCTGACGGATATGGTCGCCGTCCCTCAGCGTGGGGACCAGGACGACCTCCTCGAAGTGTCGGGCCACGACCTGGATCTCGGTCTCGAGAAAGGTCTCGCTCTTGATTCCGAAGGGGAATGTGGCCGTGAACACGACTAGGCGCCGGAATGGCATGTGGTCGCCATTGTACTCAGGCGAACGGGGGAGCCACGTCTCAGCAAAGGGGGATGGGGAGACCTTGGGGGGCGAATTGGTTTACGCTTCAAGGCATGCGCGCAGCCGCCGTTCCCGCCCTTCTCCTCTTCCTCGTCGCGATTCCTGGTTACGCACAAACCACCAATCCCGCCCCCCCACCCGCTGTCGACGAGCATTCCGGAGCGCCACTCGGACAGTTCACAGCAGGGCCCTTCATCGTTACGCCCACGTTCCGCATCGGTACCCTAGCCTTCGATACGAATGTTCGATACCAACGGGAGAGAACTGCCGACTTCGTGGCCTCTGCCGGCCCAGGCCTGGATATCGCGTTGCCATTTCAGGATCACTGGAGGCTGGACCTTCAGGGTTCATCGGAGTACTACTATTTTCACGAGACAAAGGAGCTCCGTCGTTGGACGGGCGGCGGTGGGCTGGCCCTCCTTTGGGAAGACACCGGCACCCGCGGCTCCATTTCCGGCCGCCTCTTTCGCGATTTTTCGCGGCCCAACTTCGAAGTGGACAGCCGAGTAGCCTCGGATCAGTTCAGAGTAGGGGGCGACCTCGAACGAGACCTCGGACGCTTGACCCTCAAAATAGACGCGAGCTATGCCGCTACCAGGGTCCAGTCTGGCCAGGAGTTTCGGGGCGCCGACCTCGGAGCGGCCCTCACCATTGATCGATACGGTGGAATTATGGAACTCCGATATCGGCTCACTCCTGTTTCGTCCCTCCTTTTCGAGGCTGGTTATGACGAGACCCATTTCCCCAATGCCGCACCCCGCAATTTCTCGGGACAGAATGCGGGGATCGGCCTGCATACCACCGGGCTCTTCGATGGACGAGTCACCGCGGGCGTCCGCCGAACGCATCTTCTGAACGGAAACTCAAACAGGATCCAGCCCTACTTTCGAGCGAACCTCACTCAGAGCCTTGGAAGGCGACTCACGTTCACGGAGGGGTACGCTCACGAGTCGTCAGTTTCGGCCTTTGCGGTCGATGGCGACCTCCCGACATTCGAGAGGAGATCTTTTAACCTGCAACTTGCCTTGAAGCTGACGAACCGCCTCGACATGCGGCTTGGTGGCTCCCGCGAAAGCGTCGTGAGTAATGGATTCGTCGAAGTGATTCAAGACGACGGCACAACGCTCCGGGCGAAGCGTGACGATGTCGCCTATGTGGCCACGGGCTCTGTCGGCATGCGCCTCGGTCGTGCCCGAACCTCGATCTTCGTCTCATACACGACCCGCGACTCCCTCTTCATTTCCGACTTCGGCATTCAAGGGTTCCAGGCCGGCGCGCGGGTCGAGTACGCTCCGCGATAACGCAGGAGCCTC
>CAYVDY010000459.1:0-5908 GCA_964450255.1 uncultured Candidatus Solibacter sp.
GGCGCGGGGGGTCTGGTTCATAAACCAGAGTCTGGGAACCCGGGGTAGCGCCGGGGAACAAACGCCAACCGGGGTGGGCGGTGAGTCCGGGCCGGGCCCGTTTTTTCGTGGTCCGGGGGGACTCCGGGTTTACGCATCTCTTGGAAGATCAGAGCCTCTATTATCTGGATCAGATGAGTTCCATGCTGGCGCAGAAGGGGCTGATCCGGGCGACGTGGTTCTTTATCAATAAGAAGGCGTTTCCGATGATGTCCGACGCGCAGAACACCGTGTTCATTGATGAGACAGACCTGACGAAGGCGGTGTTCTACGACTGGAACTTTTTCGTCCAGGCCACGAAGCGGCTGGGGTACAAGATTGTCCGTGTGGACTGGGCGCCGATCCTCGGTTTCCACAACACGGTCTACCTGGGCAGAGACGAGAGCTTCAGAGAACTGCAAATCGAGTCTCCGCCGTCGACGAGTTGCCTGGGTTTCTAGGGGCGCCATAGCGCACTACGGAAGTGGGAAAGTGAAGGCTCCCGAAGCAAACTCGCGCAGAAGAACACGCTTGTTCATTGCTCCCTCGGGATACGCGTGTACCCGAATGCGGCGGACCGCGGAGGGTGGCCCGATGGCGGCAATCTGGGCTGGCGAGAGAGAGAATTCGTAGCGAAAACCGGCTTCTGGCGAAGCTGAAGCGGCGCCGGCCGCCAGTCCGCAGGATCGGCCTACCTGGGTCTCTGACGCGAGATTGGCCTTGGCGACCAGAAGATCCCTGGATTCACCGTTCACCATTAAGACCGAAAGGACGACCATGAGTGGTTCAGGGTCTCCAAACTGACAGGCCCAGCCAACTCCGGCGAAGTTGCCCGACGGGTGCTTCGTGAGGCCCTCGAAGAAGCCGAGAACCGGGCCTTCCATGACGGCAGCGCCGCTGCGCTCCAGTGTGCGCGACCACTTGACGCGAGCTGACGGAAACGGATAGACGACCGCCTCCAAAGTGGAGCCGGGTGGTATCCGCTCGGGACTCGAGATTGTCAGTTCGAACCCGTGCGGAGAACGGTCCCCACAGGCCTCCGCTCCGGACAGGTCCTGAGCGGTGGCCGTATCCGCGAGGCCGGTCGCCAGGACAGTATCCGGCTTGCCCTCGACGCGGGCGACGAGATCGACGACCATCGGATGATCGGACGCGTAGAGGCAGGCCCACCCGCGCGCGACGCCCTTCCGCGTGCCGTGGAACTCTCCCAGGATATTAGGTTTTTCCGGTACGACGTGGGTTCGCCCGAAGTACTCGAAGTCGAACCGGGGCACTTCGGCCATCACGCCCTTTGCGAAGGGCAGCGGGACGACGCGGCTACCGAGGTCCGCCTTCACAAGGAGCTTTCTCCGTCCAGAAGCGGAAGATGACAGATAGAGCGTTTCGAGCGGGATCTGCACGCTGAACCCGTGCCCGTTCAAACCGTTCCGGCAGTTGGAAGCGGGCGCCGGAAGCCGGGCGAGAGCCCGGGCCAGGACGACCTCCTCCAACTCCCCTTGCGGATCAATTGCCGATATTATCAGCGGGACAGGGAGACCCAGGAGGTTCTCCGCTTCACCGGAGTGCGACATCTGAGCCGGCAAGGAAAAGCAGGCCCATCCTTCGATGGTGCGATCTCTGACCGAAGTGACCTCCCCATGCACACCTGCTTCTACCGGGATTGCTTTCTTCTGGATGAGCTGCAAGTTCTGAAACTCGACGACCATCCCTCGTGCGGGAGTGGCTTCGGCGAGAACCTCTTTGTGGGAGATCTCAGCATCCAGGTTGAAGAACGTGAGGGCATAGTCAGCGAGGTTGTCGGACAACGGGGTGAAGCCAAAGTCACCGTAGATTTCCGGGCTGCGGCGCTTGATCGCATCAATGGCCGCTTGAAAGTGAAATCGGGAGATCCGGAATCCGAAGTTGCGAACCTGTGCGTCAGGCTCGGTTTGAAGTTCCGCCGAGCCGTCCAGTTTCACCGCATAAACAGGTGTGGACGTGGGCGCCTGGCCCGGAACCGGTGAGTTACCGCCGTCGGGGACGACGCGGCGCGCAGGCACCGTTGAGACGATTGGGGACTGTGTGCCGCCCGACCAATTGTCGGCGGTCAGGTATTCCTTAAAGTAGTCCTTACGAAGATCGAACATGGATACGCCATACCAGAAGGCAGGAGGGCGTGGAGCGGAGCTCAAATTCCTGAGTTGTTCGAAGTACAACCCGCCGAGCACGTATCCGGTGGACTGGTGGTCCGCCGTACCGGCCCCCGCGAGCGGGACCCGCAATTGCACACGGTATTCGAGCGAGTCAAAATCCATGGCAAACGGGATGATCTGCTTTTCGGCGGGCATGCTGATATCAGAGAACCAGAAGGCGGGCATTGCATAAGCCATGTCCTTCTGCCGGTTATTGGGATCGTCCGGATTGATCGAGAGCCGGTAAGCGCTGAACGGGGCAGGCGCACCTGAGATGGGCGGAATCGGCGAATAACCTGTGCTCAATCCGCGGCCTGCGGCATTCGCGTCCAGAAGGCCGGAAATGGGCCTGCCACCGGCGCCATCGGCCATGCCTACAAAGATCGCGAACTTGCCAAACGGAACGGGGCCCGTAATCACGGAGTGCTGCAGAAGCAGAGGAGGCCCGCCAGTGCCATCGCCGCTGTAGAGCGCAGGCCGGTTCTGGTCGAACAGGACGCGAATCGCCGCCTTGGATGGCTGGCTATAGAAGGACGCATCCAGCGCCCCCTCCGGGTTTGGCCGCGAATCGGGGGGAGCACTCGATGCCGTCAAAGTCACCAGGCCGGCCAGTGTGAACAACTGAACTGAACTCATGAGCTGAAAGCCATTGAATCGACTTGTGGCGAAGGCACCTGGAACACTTCCTTGTGGAATCCTAGCAGAGTGCGAAAGAGCGGCGCGACCGATAGCTGAGGCGAGATCCCAGGTTGAACTCAGCGTCCCCACGGTTCCAGCCGGGTGAGGCGCCACTAGCGGGGATGCGTAATCTCCACACGGAATTCCACGCTGCGTGAGCTGCATGAACTTGACCTTGGCCCGAGCCGCACGGTACCCTGCCCAGATGGGCGCGCGATGTTCCGGAGTTGGCAGTTATGCTCGGTGGGCGACGGCTGCCGAAGCGGGATCCGTCGGCGCCTGAGACGCGATGCTACTCTCTCCGCGAGGTATTTCCGCTCCACCCGAAGCCGCACTCAAGCGCGAGATCCACATCGTCATCCCGTTCTACAAGAACGCTGACCTGGTCGCCCCGCTCTTGAATTCGCTCGCGGACTGCCGCGAAGAACTTCGGGAACTCCATTGCTCGCTCTCGATCATCAACGATTCTCCCGAGGATGAGACTCTCGCAGAGCAGTTACAGGAAGCAATTAGCCGCTTCCCAACTGAGTTGCCGTGCACGTCCGCAACCAACCGGACCAATCTGGGCTACCTGGGTAGCGTCAATGCGGCTTGTCAGCGCGCTGCGAAGTGCGGTGCGGATGTGGTACTGCTCAACTCGGACACGCTCCTGTATCCCGGAGTCATCCGGGAGATGCAGCGTGTGGCCTATCTGGATTCGATGATCGGCTTTGTCAGTCCGCGCTCCAACAACGCCACCATCTGCACGTTTCCCCAACAGCGGGAGTTGTCTGAGCTATCGCCGGATCAGTTCAGAGATGTTTTCAGGGATGTTTCGAAGTACCTTCCTGAGTACCACTACGTGCCAACTTGTGTTGGCTTCTGTCTGCTGATCAAGAATTTCATCCTGCGCGAAGTGGGGTTCTTCGACGAGGTTTACGGAAAAGGCTACAGCGAAGAGAATGATCTGATCATGCGGGCCAATCGCCTCGGCTTTCGAGCAGTTCTGGCGAACCGGGCCTTTGTCTACCACATTGGGGAAAGGTCGTTCGCCGCGAGCGACACACCCAAGGCTCTTCATGAGAGCCGGAACTACAAGCTGCTGACCCAACGATACCCCGAGTACCGGGAGCATGTGGATGCGTATTTTAAAAGTACTCACCACGAGGCCGAAAGACTTCTGGCGGGCCTGATCCCAGACTCCGAAGGGCGTATCGATGTCGCCTTCGATTGCAGCCATGTCGGCAAACACCACAACGGAACATTCCGCCACCTGGCAAGAGTGATTAGCGAAGCGTCCAAAAGCTGGGGGGATAGGTTCAACGTCCATGTGCTGGCGAACCGGGAGGTTGACGAGTTCCATGAGTTGACCTCGAATCCCAGGGTATTCCTGAGCCCGATTGAGACCAATCGAGTTTTCGGAATTGCCTACAGGCTTGGCCAACCGTTTGACTTCGAAGCGTTCCTGCGAATGAGCCGGCTTGCTCCGATCAACGTCTACGCGATGCTGGACACGATAGCCTGGGATTGTCTCTATCTGAATCGGGATCGTTTAGATGAGCTGTGGCGGGCAACCGCCCAGTATGCGGATGGCATCCTTTACAACAGCGAGTTCACTCAACGTCAGTTTCGACACCGATTCCCAGTCCGGCCTGGCATGCCGGAGACGGCATCCTATCTGTCGCTGGCGCCCAGGGAGTACGTTGACGGACCGGTAGCAGGAGCCGGCGCCTCGGATACACGCGGGTCGTATCTGCTGCTGGTTGGCAACTCGTTCGCCCACAAGTATGTTGAACCGACCGTCAAGGCGATCACGCGGCAATTACCGCGGACGAAGATCGTGGCGCTCGGCCTGGAAGCCTCAGACAGCCAGAATGTCACGGCTTACGGTAGCGGGCAACTGAGCCCGGCGGTGATCAACTATCTGTTTGAAGGAGCGCGCGGGGTCGTCTTTCCGTCCACTTACGAGGGGTTTGGAATGCCGGTGCTGGAGGCGCTTGGGCACCGAAAAGTGCTTTACGTCCGGGACAATCCGCTGAATCGCGCGCTGCATGTCCATCTGGGATTGACGAGGAATCTGATCCTCTACGATTCCACGGAGAATCTGGTCAGCATGCTCTCTTCGGACGACATTCCGGAGTGGACCGATGATCTGAGCCTGGATGGCGGCACACACACCTGGGCCACCCACGCCGAGGAAACGAAGCATCTTCTTGAGCGGGCGCTGGCGAACTTCTCCTACGCCGAAACACTCCTGCCGAGGCTCTCGTTTGCCGCGCTGGTGGATAAGGCGGGCACGCGGGAAATGCAGCGGCGGTTATTGGAGGACAGCTCATCACCGACCCATCTGCTCAATCAGCAATTTGGCGTCGACTCGATTCTGGCATCGGCCGAGGTCATTCCGCTTCTGGAAGAACTGCGGTCCGGGATTGCCGGATTGAAGGAGCAGAGGACCTCGGCGGCCGCGGAGGAGGCATCTCGCCTGATGGCCGAAATCAAAGATCTTCGAGTAGTCATCCATGAGCGGGAGTCGAGAATCGGGGCATTGCAGAGTTCCTTTTCGTGGAACGTGACCGCCCCGTTGAGAGCGGCCTACGATACCTGGCTGAGGGTCTTCCGAGGCAAGGCCGGCGACAGCGAGGATTGATAATGCCCAACTTGATCCACTACCACATCGACGAGCCCACAGCACCACTGATAGACGATAGCGCGATACGGCTCCGCGGCTGGATTGCGGCAGGAATAGGCTCTCTCAGGGGTGTTGCGCTGTTCTCAAGTCAATCTCGTCTGAAACTCACCATGGAGCGCAGAATTGACGTCCAGGCGGAGCACAAGAATCTGGACGTGATGGGGTTTACGGCCGATCTGCGAGTCGCTCACCATCTGGCGGCGATCAGTGACTCGCAACTCGCGATCTACATGGTGTGCGCGTCACGTGTCGTGGGCGGTGTCCGGTTCGATGTGACCGGGCGGGCTCTGAGTCTGGCTACGCAGGAAGTTTCCGGCTACTAGGAGTCTGTCGGAGATAGATTTCTCCAAGCCCGCTCGATAAAACACTACAG
>CAYVDY010000460.1:0-5897 GCA_964450255.1 uncultured Candidatus Solibacter sp.
AACTTGTCCGAATCAGCACTACGGCAGCCATGCTTCTGCTCCTCGGGACATTTGCCCCGGCAAGGGCGCGGGGCGACCAGCAGAAGGGAAAACAGGGCAAGCCTGAGAGGCACCAGGGGCAGAGCGGTCAGCAGCGCCAGCAGCCGCAACACAACCAAGGGCAGCGTTCCCAACGGGCCCGGCAACAGCAGCAACCGTATCGTTCCCAGCAGCAGGCATCAGCCTGGCAGCAACAGCGGGGATGGCAGCAGCAGGGCGCCTGGCGTGGGAATCAGTCGTGGCAAAACAGTCGTGCCAAGAAGTGGGAACAAGAGCATCGCCGTTGGTCGCAGCGCGGCGGCTACGGCGGTTACTACATTCCGCAGCGCCGCTTCAGCCTGTACTTCGGCAATCAGCACTGGTTCCGGCTGCACACGCGCCCCATCAACTACGGGGGGTATCCTCGCTTCGACTACGGCGGCTTCTCGTTCCTGATGGTAGATCCGTGGCCGGAATACTGGCAGGAGACCTGGTATCAAACCGCTGATGTATACATCGACTATGACGACGGGTACTACCTTCACAACCGCCGGCAACCTGGCGCCCGGCTGGCAATCACCATCGCATTGTGATTGACGCAGGGCGGCAGCCGATTCTTGCGGAAACGCTCCACGTTCAGGCGGAAGCCTGCATGTGGGGCGTTTCGTGTTTCCGGCAGGAGCTACCGGCCCGATATCAGATTGTGGTTTGGCGAACGGCCGAAACCGGGAGATGACCTTAGATGGCCATTTGACAATAGGCGGTCAATGCTCGGGCGCGAATCGATGCAAGCCGCATTGTGAGCCCCTTCCGGCAAGTCTCTTGTTATCAGCAGGATTCCCCGTAGATGCGTAGGCGGCAGATTGCCTGGGCAACGGAATGCTCCTAGAGATTCGTCCGCACTTCACATCGATCGATGCGGAAGGTCGGGCTTCACTAAACGTTAGAGGAGTAACAATTGAAAACCAATCTCAGACGCCTTATCCAGACCGCCTCGATCACCGGGGTGGCTGTTTGCATGCTGGCCGCGACCACCAGCGCCGCCGTCGTCACCTTCAACACCAGCGCACCAGGTACGGGCTTCGGCATCGGCGGCATCGACGGCCTCACGCTGAACAGCTCGTCGGGCGCAGCGGCAACGCTTCTGTTCACCACCAACATAGGCAATACCAGTGGCATCCAGACCAACGTTAACCTGGGAAATTTCGTACTCGCTTGCGCGACCTGTTCCATCCAAAGCGGAGGCGTGTACGCGCGCTTTGCCCCCTTTGCGTTTGACATCGTCGTAACCGACCTCACCGCCGGCGGCGCGACCGGCACGTTCACCGGCACTTCAATCGGTGGCGACGTCTACCACGGCGTCAGCCCGATCAGCATCGATTGGTCGCCGCTGCAACTCGGCCCCGGCACGAGCAATGCGACGAACGGCGATTTCGGTCCTACGATCTACGTCACGACAAACCCCACTTGGATCGTCGCTCCCAATTCCGGCGACACACCTGGGCAAACGACAGTTCAGGCTTACGTCGATTCCGCTGTTCCTGAACCGGCGACCCTCGGACTGGTCGGCGCCGCGCTAATCGGTCTGGGTGCGTTTGGCCGCAAGAGACTGTCCCGCCAGTAGATTCCCTGACTCAAGTTGTGGAATGACGGGGATGGGGGCAGCGCACAGAAGCGCTGCCCCCATCCCCGTTTCTGCAGATTGCGGCTCGATCGCCCACTGACCGCGCCTCGTCATATGACCATCCATGGTCAGTCGTTCAGGGCCTAACCCCCATCCATCCGGGCACGATTCCGGCGCCCAACCCAATCGGCTCAACAAAGCACGGGATCGGTGCGACACGTGCATTCGTTAGTCCTGTGTGGCCCGAAGCCCTGCGGTTTCACTGGGTCGACCTAGGAGGTCAATTATGCGAATGATTCTGATGGCAACTCTGGCGCTTGCGCCACTCTTGGCCAAAGACAACGAACCGGCAAAGCGGCTTACCGAATCCGCCGCCGTATTCACGGAGATCATGGCGGCACCGGACAAGGGCATTCCCCAGGACTTGCTGGCCAAGGCTCACTGCATCGTCATTGTCCCCGGACTCAAGACGGCCGGGTTCATTGTCGGCGGCAAGTATGGAAAAGGCTACCTGTCGTGCCGCAACAAAGCAGGAGTTGGCTGGTCCGCGCCGGGCACCGTCCGCATCGAGGGTGGCAGTGTCGGCTTCCAGATCGGCGGATCGGAAACTGACTTGATCATGCTGGTAATGAATGAGCGCGGCGCAGATAAACTGCTCGACAGCAAATTCACTCTGGGCGCTGAAGGCTCAGTCGCGGCAGGTCCTGTCGGACGCACCGCGACCGCCCAGACCGACGCTCAGATGAAGGCCTCGATTCTCTCGTGGTCGCGCACTCAGGGACTGTTCGCCGGCGTTGCTTTGGAAGGAGCCACGCTGCGCCAGGACCTGGACGACAACGCCACACTCTACGGCAAACAGCTGGAAAACCGCGCGATTGTGACGACCGGCGTCCGGCCACCGAAGTCGGCGGCAAGGTTGCTCAACCTTCTCAATCGGTATTCCGCACGAGAGCAAACCCAACGCTAGTCCGCGAAAAGTAAACCAAGGATGCTCAGAATGAAACTCACCGGCGTATTCCTGATGATATGCGGAGTTCTATCGGCCCAAGGGTCTCAGGCTCAGAGCGAGAATGAGGCCCGCATGGCCGCCGGAGCGACGCCCATTTACCGCGTCAACGTGACGACACGTACCGCCAAGGCAGTCAACTACCAACACCGCGGAGGCTCGACAACGATCGACTTCCGCGGCACTGAACTCCTCGCCGGAGCGCGCGGGGAGGCCAAGGTCGAAAGCAAGCAAGGCTACATAGAGATCGAGGTGGAGTTCGACGACCTGCGGCCGGCGACAATGCACGGCTCCGAATACCTCACTTACGTTCTGTGGGCCATCACGCCCGAGGGCCGCACGTCCAACCTGGGCGAGGTCCTGTTGAACGGAACGAAGAGCAAGCTGAACGTCACCACGGAACTGCAAGTGTTCGGGCTGGTGGTCACTGCCGAGCCCTACTACGCCGTCACGATGCCCAGCGATCTGATTGTGATGGAGAATGTGGTGCGCACCGACACGAGAGGGAAGATCGAGGAGATCGACGCCAAGTACGAGTTGATGCAGCGCGGACAGTATCAGCGTCTCTCCAATCCGCTGGCGCTGAAGATGGATCAGAAACTGCCGCTGGAACTCTACGAGGCCCGCAACGCCGTGCAGATCGCACGCTCCTTCGGCGCCGAGCGCTTCGCTACCGAGACCTTCCAGAAAGCTGAGAAGAGCCTGGCGCAGGCCGAAGCGTACCATGCCCGCAAGGCTGGCAAAAAGCCTGTCACCATGACTGCGCGCGAAGCCGTGCAGACCGCGGAGGATTCGCGGGCCATCGCCGTGAAACGCCAGGAAGAAGAGGCCCTCACCGCAGAGCGTCAGCGCTCCGCGGAGCGCGAGGCACTCGCCGAACGCGGAAGGGTAGCAGCTCAGTCTGAGACAGCCCGGATCGCTGCGGAAGCCGAAGCGGCCCGGCTGAGAGCACAAGCGCAGTCGACGGCAGCATCGGCGGAGGCCGATCGTCTGAAGCGCGAGAACGACGCCCGGACAGCCGCAGCCGGCGCCGACGCGAATCGCTTGAGGATCGAAAACGAGGCACGTGCAGCGGCTGCCAGAGCTGAGGCGGACCGCCTGAAGCTCGAAAACGACGCGCAAAGAGCGGCCAACCAGGCCGAACTCGACAACGCCGCCAAGCAGAGGGCGCAGTTGGAGGCCGAGAAGGCCGAACTGCGAACCAAGTTGCTGAAACAGTTCAACGACATCCTTCAGACGCGGGATACGGCACGCGGCCTGATCGTGAACATGTCGGATGTCCTCTTCGACACCGCCAAGTTCACGTTACGCCCCGAGGCGCGCGAGAAGCTGGCGAAGGTCGCCGGTATCGTCTCCGCGTATCCAGGACTCCGATTAGATGTGGAAGGCCACACCGATAACGTCGGCGGGGACGAGTACAACCAGAATCTCTCGGAACAGCGCGGCACGGCCGTACGCGATTATCTGACCCAGCAGGGCATGTCCGGCAACTCAGTCACGACGAAGGGCTTCGGCGAAACTACTCCGATGGCCTCCAATGACTCGGCGCAGGGCAGGCAGCAGAATCGCCGGGTGGAAATCGTCATCTCCGGCGAGGTGATTGGGACGGAGATCGGAAAGGTCATCGCCATCAGGTAGCCGAAGGGGCGGCCCAACTCGGAGGAGTGGCCGCCTTCGTTCTGGTATCGATGAATGTGAAAAGGGCCGCGCCCCCGGTTGGGAGACGCGGCCCTTTTCTATTGGGTTGTGACCCGAAACTACGCGGTGCGGTTGGCTTCCGAGGCGCCTTCCGTCTTGGCGATGGCGGCCTGCGCGGCAGTGAGGCGGGCGATCGGCACAGGATACGGGCAGCAGGACACCGGAACTAACTCCCCATGTCAGCAAGATCGCAGAGCTTTGCGGGCTGGATGAAGGCTCGCCGGAACGGCAGGCGTTCGTGGAGCTGGCAGAGGGATGGGCAAGCCCAGAAGCCTGGAGGAGGCTTTGATCCACTTCTGGCCGTCAAGATCGCGATTACGGCTCAACGCGGCATGGATGGAGGCCAGCGACGAAGAAGAGAAATGCAGTCCACGCTACGGCCTGGAGACCGTGCCCTTCATGGCGATACAGAAGGGAGTCCTGAAGCCCTTTGCGGTGCTGCCCCAATCGAGCATCGACACACGCATGCTCACCGCCGACCTCCTGATCAAATCGGGCGAGGTGACTCAGGCTGTCACGCTCTATCAATTCATCCTGCAGCAGCCCAACCTCACGCCCCAGCAAAAGCAGTTCGTCGCACGCCAGCTGAAAGTTTTAAGCTCAAGGTAAGTATCATGCCATCCCATAACAATCAGAAGACCGGCCGCCGCACCTTCCTGCAGGCCGCCACGGCCACACTCGGCGCCACCGGCATCGCTGGCGCTCAAAGCGCCGCCGGTGTCGCCCGCCCATTGACCGAGAAAGAGAAGCTCGCCCGCCTGGCCTCCAACACCTGGCCCATGCGGAGCCTCTTCAAGAGCCGGCCGTCCACGCGCCCGGTGCCGCCGCAGACCGCTGACTTCCGTAAGAAGTACGGCGAGATCACCATGCTCGATTTCCCCCAGTTCACCAAGGACATTTTCCCCGGTGTCTGGCACATGGACCTATGGTCTTCCCTGTTCGGCGACGTCACCGACGACACGATGTTCGCCGCCACCGAGATGACCATGGGCCAGAATACACGTAAGGTTTACGAATTCGATCCTTCCACGGCCTCGGCAAAGAAATGGCTCGACAAGCTGGCAGGCAAGATGACCACGGCTGGCGTGCTCTGCCATCACGTCTCCAACAACGCGCCACGTGACATCTGCGACCTCGACGAAACCAAGCGCAAAGCCGGCATCGCCGTCGCCAAGAAATGGCTTGACGGCAGCGCACGGCTCGGAGCCAAAACCATGCGCGTCAACACCGGCGGCCCGCGCATCGTCCCCAACGCCAGCGCCACGTCGGATTACCCGCGCAACGACGAGATCGTCAAACTCCTCCACAACGCCATCGAGTCCTTCAAGGAAATGGCCGATTACGGCGGCAAGCTTGGCGTCAAGGTGACCATCGAGAATCACTGGGGCCTCAGCGCCAACCCCATCAACGTGCGCGTGATCCTCGACGAGGTGAACCACCCCTTCTGCGAAGCGTCACCCGACTTCTGCAACTGGGAGCATGAGTATATGCTTTACCACGGCCTGGAAGCGCTGGCGCAGTACGCCACCCGGGGCTACCGCGTGCCCGTGG
>CAYVDY010000461.1:0-5882 GCA_964450255.1 uncultured Candidatus Solibacter sp.
AGATCCAGATGCAGGTGGAGAAGGAGAAAGAATGGTGCTTTGAGGCTCCGTTCTACACTCTGGGACCGCTGGTCACCGACTTCGCTCCGGGCTACGACCACATCACCAGCGCAATCGGCGCGGCGATGATCGGGTGGTATGGAGCGTCGATGCTGTGCTACGTCACTCCGAAGGAGCACCTGGGGCTGCCGAATAAGGAAGACGTCAAGCAGGGGCTGATTGCGTACCGGATCGCTGCTCATGCGGCCGATATCGCGCGGCACCGGCCAGGCGCGCGGGATCGCGACGATGAACTGTCGCGGGCGAGGTACAAGTTCGACTGGAACCGGCAATTCGAGTTGGCCCTGGATCCGGAGACGGAGCGCGCGTATCACGATGAAACGCTGCCGGAAGACGGGTTCAAGGACGCGCACTTCTGCTCGATGTGCGGGCCAAAATTCTGCGCGTACAACATCTCCTCCAAGGTGGAGGACTTTACCGCCGAGGAAGCGCAGGCTGTCCTGGATGGCAAAGCAAAGAGCGAACTCGTCAACCTGGCTGGGGATTGACCCGCTCAGTTGAGGCGGCGGCGCCGGACGAGAAAGAGGCAGACGACTAGGGCCAAAGCCAGCAGGAACAACGGGGATAACGCTGGCTCCAAGGAGAACACCAAAGAGTCGGTAAAGCTCATACGGTCAGCTCCTGGATCGTAGTGGCTATTGCAGGATTCTGCGCGTCAAAACCGGGGTAGTCAATCCCCCCGATGGGGTACGATTACGTCCATGATCGAGATTTCTTCAACCGAGCGGGTGCTGGTGCTTTCGCTGGCGAACATCACCGGGCTGCGCGAATTGGCGCGCGGTGAGGCGCTGGTGGGCCTGGGCACTGGGGAACATGTGCGGGCGGCGCGGCGCGAGTTTTCCGACCTGGATAATGTCATGTTCGTGACTGGATCTCGCGAAGAAATACCCTGGCAAGAACACTGGTTTACGCTGATTATCGATAGCGATGGCGGCGCGGCGACCGCGGCAATGGCGCGGGCGCTGGCAGACGGCGGAAGAATCGTGAGCGGCGGTTAACTGGCGCCCTTGAAGAGGTAGATGGCGATTTCAGCACGCCAATTCGGGAGCGCCGTGACGACGCGATGGCCCGAGAGGAAGAGGCGGCGGTCCACCTGCCACTGTTGTTTGGCGACCAGTTCCTCGAAGTCTATGACGGTAAGGAAGTGGATATTGGGCGAGTCGTACCACTCGAACGGAAAGAGCCCGGTTTTGGGGGCGCGGCCGGAGAGCAGGTGGTTCAGGCCGACCCGCCAGTGGCCGAAGTTGGGGAACGCGACGATGGCGTGCCGGCCGATGCGAAGCATCTCCTTGAGAACGACGAGCGGGTGGCGCGTCTCCTGCACGGTCTGGCTGAGGATGACGAAATCGAAGGCCTGGTCGGGGTAGTCGGCGAGGCTGGCTTCGAGATCGCCCTGATAAACAGTGACGCCGCGGGCAATGGCCTGCTGGACGAGATCGCGGCTGAGTTCGACGCCGCGGGCTTCCACACGCTTGTTTTCCTTGAGCCAGGCGAGTAGGGCCCCATCGCCGCAGCCCAAATCGAGGACGCGGGCGCCTTCAGGGATCAGATCGCTGATGATTGCGTAGTCGCGGCGGCCCAAAACTTCACTGACGTTCAACGCACGGCCTCCAGTGCCCGGAATTCGCGGACACACCGGGCCAGGAAGCCCCGAACGATTTCGGTCTGCTCGCCGATGTCGACAAGGAACGCGTCGTGGCCGTAGTTGGAGGAAAGCTCGCAGTAGGTGACGTCGTGATTGCGGCTGCGGAGCGCGTTGACGATCTCCTGGGACTGGTAGGAGGGGTAGAGCCAGTCCGACGTGAAGCTGATGACGAGGAACCGGGAGCGGGCGCGCTCCAGCGCGGCGGCGAGCGACGGGAAGCCGGCGGCTAGATCGAAGTAATCCATCGCCTTCGTGATGTAGAGGTAGGAATTGGCGTCGAAACGGCCGACGAACTGGTTGCCGCGGTAGCGAAGGTAGCTTTCGACTTCGAAATCGACGTCCATGCCGTAGCTGAAATCCTGGCGGTCACGCAGACGGCGGCCGAACTTCTCACGCATGGACTCATCGGACATGTAGGTGATGTGGCCGACCATGCGGGCGACGGAGAGGCCACGGGCGGGTAGAGCTCCTCCGTAATAATCGCCGTTCTGGAAATCGGGGTCCCCCATGATCGCCTGGCGTCCCGTCTCGTTGAAGGCGATCTGCTGGGCGCTGTGGCGGGCGGTGGTGGCGATGGGGAGGCAGGCCTCGACAGAGTCCGGGTAGGCGACGGCCCATTCCAGTACCTGCATGCCGCCCATGGATCCGCCGGCGACAGCCAGGAGCTTGGGGATGCCGAGGTAATCGACCAGGAGTTTTTGCAGGCGCACCATATCCGAAATCGTGATGCCGGGGAAGCGCAGGCCGAAGGGGCGCCCGGTGGCGGGGTCTGTGGAGGACGGGCCTGTGGTGCCGCGGCAGCCGCCCAGGACATTGGCGCAGAGGACAAAGTAATGATCGGTGTCAAAGGCCTTGCCGGGGCCGATCATGTTAGCCCACCAGCCGGGCTTGCCTTCGTGATCGATACCGGCGGCGTGGGCGTCTCCGGTAAAGGCGTGCTCGATGAGGATGGCGTTGGTGCGAGTGTCGTTGAGGGTGCCGTAGGTCTCGTAGGCGACTGTGACGTCACGCAGGGTGGCCCCATTATCGAGGGTAAGCGAATCAAACTGAGCGGTTTGTGTTTCGGCGATCATCGGGGCACGAAGACGACGGGGGTCTTGAGGCTATTGTAGCTTGAGGGCGGGCCACGCCATGAGTTGCGCCGGATTCGAATAGAATCGGGATCATCCCGCACGCATCCTGACATGCCGCCGCGCTTCCGCCGATTGCGACGACATCCAGTTTGTCCTCACGCGGGACGGACACGACGCCAACGGGCCGGAGATCGATCCGGCATGCCCAATCCTGAGCCTTCAAGCGCAACAATTCGGGTGGTCGCGCCATGCCCGAGCATAGGCTAAAGCAGTTCCCACAGGAAATGCCCGTCAAGAGTCTCTTCAGGCGATCAACTACCTATTCAGCCCGAAGCGTCTTCAGAGGGTCCGCGCGCCCTGCGCGCCAAGCTGGAATGGAGGCCGCCGTGAGTCCGATGAGGATCAACACTGAGGCGGCCAATGCGAATGCGGCGGGGTCGTAGCCGGTCACGTTGAAGAGGAAGCTCCGAATCGTCCTCGTCAGAGCCATCGATCCCGCTCCTCCGATCAGAGTACCAAGCAAAAAGAGTAACGTTGTGCGCCGGAGCAGGAACCTGGTCAAGTCCGCCGGTCTGGCGCCCAGGGCCGCGCGGACACCCAGTTCGCGCTCGCGGGTTGCCGCAGTGAACCATACCAAACCAAACAAACCCGCGGCGGCAAGCGCGATGACCTGAACCGCGAAGAGCGTGGACATGAGTGATACCAGCCGTTCGCTGTGGAGTTTCCTTTCGATCACGTCCGAATAGGATGTGATTTCACCCAATCCGATGCCGGGCACGTCCTGTTGAAGGACCGCACGGATCTCCCGGCGGAGATCCCGATCACCGCCAGTCCGAACCGAGATCATCGAGACGGGGGCAGGCTGTTGCGCCATTGGGACGAATACCAGCGCACGGAATTCATCCCGCGGTCCACCGAACCGCGCGTCCTTCAGGACGCCCACTACTTCCAGCGCCTTCTTTGGGTCGAAGGAGTTCCCAAACGAGATTCGGCTTCCCAGTGCCGGTTCGCGGCCAAAGAGTCGCGTGGCGGCGTATTCGGTCACCAAGGCCACCGGAGGCGCCTCTTTCCGGTCGTCGCGAGTCAAAGCCCTACCGCTCAGAACGCGCAATCCCGTGGTCTCGACATAACCTTCGGAGGCATGGACAACGAACACCTGTGTCGGACCTCCCGCGACGGAGCCTTCCGCCACGACCTTCGAGGTATGAGCCTCATCAGCGAATGGACCGCCGAAACTCGCGGCGGCACTTTCGACGCCGGGCAGGGCGCGGATTCTCTCGACCACCTCGGCGCGGACGCGCTCCTGCGCCTTCCTCCCCGCTGGCGTGAATTCCGTCTGGAGCTTGACCATGGTCACGCCCGCCGGACGGATCCCGAAGTCCTGCTGACGAAGTCGCGACAGGGAACGGGATACCAACACCGCTCCACAGACGACGATCAGGGAAACGGCGATTTGCAGAACCATGAGCCCCTGCGCGCCGTGGACAAGGTTGCGGGGCGCAGTCGCGGTTCTGCCACGGCGGCCCAAACTGCGCGCGGGATTGGCCCCGGCAGCAGCCATCAGGGCTGGTACGAGTCCGAACAGGAAAGTAGCGCCGATGGTCACCGCGGCCGTGAAGGCCAGCATTCTGCCGTCGAGGACCAGGGCCATGGAGATCTCGCGCGCACCTCCGGCCAGGAGGATGAGCGCATCCCCACCCAACAGTGCAAGCGCCGCACCAAGGATTCCGCCGGCGACGGATAACAAGGCGCTCTCGACGAGCATCTGCCGGATGAGCCTTCCCCGGCCGGCGCCCAGCGCTAAACGGACGCCCATCTCGTGCACGCGCGCGCCGCCTCGGGCGAGCAGAAGCATGGCCAGATTGAAACAGGCGATCGTCAGCACCATGCCGGCCATCGCCATGAGGAGCGCCAGGGGCTTGCCGAATTCACGCCGGAGGTCCTCCAGTCCGCGCGCTCCGTTTTCGAGCCCGATGGTCAACGGTCCTGCGTCTTTGAGCAAGATCGTATACGCGCCGATTTCCGCGGCGACCGACGTGAGCGATGCAGAAGCCGCGGCGGTGGGCACTCCCGGCTTCAGACGGCCCATGACGGTGAGCCAGGTCATGAACCGCGCGGATAGCAGATCAGAGGGCATCACTCGCGGCTGCAGGGCCAGGGGCACCCAGAAATCCGGAACCGTCCCCGGCTTCTCTCCAAAGAACTCCGGCGGAGCGACACCCACGATGGTCACTTGGGCCTGATTCAGAGTGATCGGCGCGCCCAGCACTTCAGGACTTCGCTGAAACCGCCGCGCCCAGAAGCGGTCGCTAATCACCGCGGCGCCAGCAACTCCAGGGCGATCGTCCGCGGAATCGAGAACGCGGCCCACGGCAGCCCGGATTCCCAGCACTTCAAAGTAGTTGCCGCTGACCAGGCGGGTGGTGGCCGCTTCGGGATCGCCCCCTCCACGCACGATCAGGCTCTTCACCTGGTAGTCGGCACTGGCGAAAACACCGGCGAGGACCGCTTGTCTGGACTGCATTTCCCGAAAAAAGGGGTAGGTGAAGCCGCTTGCCGCTCCACCCTGCGTCAGGCTGAGAATCGCCAATTCCTGGGGCCGCTCCACCGGGAGCGGACGGAACACGACGCGGTCCAGAAGACTGAAGACCGTGGAGTTGGCGCCGATGCCCACCGCGAGCGAGAGGATTGCGGCCAAGGTGAACGCGGGACTCCTTTTCAAGCCGCGAATGCCATAGCGCACGTCGGCGAGAAACGACTCAACGGCTGAGGTCCCTCGGGCCTCCCGGCATTGTTCTTTTATTGACTCCACGGGGCCGAAGGCGAGCTTCGCGTCGCGTTTGGCATTCAGGACAGAATCGGAAGAGATCTCAATCTTCTCCGCTTCCCGTTCGAGGTGGTACTGCAACTCCGCTTCGAGTTCGCGGTCCAGGTCGCCCTTGCGAAACAGGGCGCGGAGCCGGTATCCGATCTCCCTCAGCATGTTCAGCGTACCTCCGGAGTCAGGATGAGCGTGACCGCCTGAGTCAGCTTCCGCCAGGCCTCAGATTGCTGCCGAAGTTCCTTCCGGCCTCCCTCGGTCAGCTTGTAGTACTTGGCGTTTC
>CAYVDY010000462.1:0-5875 GCA_964450255.1 uncultured Candidatus Solibacter sp.
TGAAGGCGATGCTGGGAACGTCCAGCTACATCGTTCCGCAGTGGCTCGCCGAGGAGCACCCGGATATCATGATGCAGGTGGAGCCCGGCGTGCGTGCGCATCCGCATAGCCGGCACTCGGTATGCCTGAACCATCCCATCTACCGCGATGCGGTGCGGCGTTATGTGCTCGCCTTAGGACGAGCTTTCAAGGACCATCCGGCGGTAATCGGATGGCAACTCGACAACGAGATCGAGCACAAGGTGAACCGCATCTGCTACAACCCAGCGTGCCAGCGGGCGTGGCACGAATGGCTGAAGAAGACGTACCGCACCGCTGACGAGTTTAATCGACGGCTGATGCTTGAGAGTTGGGGCATGAAGGTGAGCACGCTCGACAAGGTACCCGTCCCCGGCCATCCCATCGACGGAGCCCTGCCGGCGCTGCGATTGGCAAACCTACATTTCCGGCGCGACACCATCCTGACGTTGTTCAACGAGCAGACTCAGGCGTTGCGCGAAGCCGGCGTAAAGGATTGGATTACGACGGACTGGAATACATACTTCACCGCCATCGCAGACGATCCGATGGCCCGCCAGGCGCTGGATGTCGCCAGCCTGAACTTCTATCAGCCGTCGGCGGACAACCCGGACTTCTGGACCACACTCGCCTGGCATCTCGACATGCACCGCTCCGCGCACGGCCTGAACCAGTTCATGGTGACGGAAACCCGGGTCGGCGTCGCCGGCGACACCGTGATGTGGGATCCATTTCCGACGCACGACCAGTTCAAGATGTGGATGGTTCAACCCGCCGCCTATGGAGCGTTCGGCCTGATGTTCTGGTCCGGCAATCGCTGGCAGGGCGGTCACTGGCCTCACTGGGGCGGCGTCCTGGATTGGACCGGCCGTCCGGAGCCTGATTTCGCCTGGCTGATCGAGGTCGGCGCATTCTTCGATAAATGGAGCGATCGCCTGCTCAAGAACCCTGTGAAAGCGAAAGCTGCGATCCTCACCGACTTCAATCAACGCGCTGCCCTAGACATCTACAAGCACACCACGTCCAGCCCCCGCCTCTTGCCGGAAGCCTTTGATGCACTACACCGGCTGGGCATTGGCGTCGACAGTATCGCCCTGGACCAAGCGGTCCTGCCGGGAAAGCTGGCTCAATTCTCGCTCGTGATCATTCCTGCTGCTACAGCCCTGGACGATCCTGCGTTGCCTCGCGTGCTGAAGACCTATGTGGAGAACGGCGGCAACGTGGTGGTGACGCCCTTCACCGCTTACATGAGCTGGGATGGCCTCTTCCGCAAGGATGGCTTCGGGGCGAATCTGGCGGAACTGACAGGCGCTTCGGCACGAACGGCGCGCCGCATGGGTACATCGGCCGACAAGGGACGCGAAGACCATCACGTCGCGTGGATGGGCGGCAGTTCCGCGGTTGGTATCGACGGCTACTGCGAGTATCTGGACCTTCAGCCAGGGGCGGAGGTCATGGGACGCTTCAAGAGTAGTGAACCCGTGCTCAATGATCAGCCTGCGGCCGTCCGCAGGCGTTACGGCAAAGGCAGCGCCATCAAGCTCGCATTCTGGCCGAAAGACGACTCCATCGCGCAGTTGTTCCGCTCTCTGGTGCCGTTGGCTGGCGATCTGCTTTCGACTACTGCCCCGCGAGGCGTGCAGGCCGTGCCGCGAACCGACGGCAGCCTGTTTGTCATCAACACGAGTTCGACGCCTTTGGATGTTCGCCTTTCGCGACCCGCCACCGACCGCATCACCGGGCGCAAACTCGAAGCCGCAACACGAGTGAAGGCGTACGAGGTGCTCTGGGTAGAGTAACTTTGCAATGACTCTTCAACTCGCCGCGGGGCTGGCGCTCGCATTAATGGCGGCTGTGCTGCAGGGAACTTTCCTGCTTCCGATGGCCTCGGCGCGCAACTGGCGCTGGGAGCACAACTGGGCCGTCTTCTCGCTGTTTGCGATGCTGCTTTTCAACTGGGCGCTCGCCAGCGCCCTGCTGCCGAACCTGATCCCGGTGTACCGTTCCGTCCCGGTTCGGGAACTACTGGCAGTGATTCTATTCGGGGCCGCCTGGGGAGCAGGGGCAGTCCTATTCGGCCTTGGAGTGGATAAGCTGGGCCTCGCGTTGGGTTACCCCATCATCATGGGGCTGAATGCAAGCCTTGGCGCGGTCATCCCGTTGGTCTTTCTGGTTCAGCGCGATGCGAGCAGCGCAAAAGTCGTCACGGTGATCGCCGGCACGGCAATTGCCCTCGCGGGAATCGTTGTGTGCTCGGTCGCGGGCTCGCGGAAGGAAAACCAGCAGGAGGTCCAGCCCGCCAAAAGAGCAGCATTCACGGCAGGGCTGACGATCGCCGTGGCAAGCGGCATTCTGTCCGGCCTGCCCAATGTTGGCATGGCCTATGCCGTGAACATCGTGCAGGCGGCGAAGCGCGCTGGTGCCTCCGACGCCCTGGCCGGCAACGCTGTCTGGGCGCTCTTCTTTACATTTGGCTCCATCGTGAATATCGGCTATTGCGGATGGCTTATGGCTCGCCGGGAAAATGTCCGGGAGTTCTTCTGCCCGGATAGTACCCGCAATCTCGCACTGGGTAGCCTGACGGCGTTGATGTGGATCGGCAGCTTCTATCTTTATGGCATCAGCGCGCCGCTGTTGGGGAGTTGGGGTGCAGTGATCGGCTGGCCGGTCTTCATCTCCGTGGCTATCGGTGTGGGCAGCCTGGCCGGACTGTGGAAAGGCGAATGGAAGCTCGCACCCGCATCCGCCCTGCGCCTGCTTAGGAACGGTCTTCTGTTGATCCTAGCCGCTGTGATCACACTCGCCGCGGCCAACGCGTTGTGACGAGCTTCGGAGGTTCCACGATGAAACACCGGGAACGGGTAATGAAGGCCTTGAATCGAGTGCGGACCGATCGCTGCCCTATGCAGATCAGCTTCACACCGGAGTTCGCAGACCGGCTACGAGCGGACATGCGCCAGGCGGGCCACGGAGTCCACAATCCTCACGGCCACGGCAACGCTTACGAGTTGGAGCGCGCCCTCGGCGAAGATATGCTCCTCACTTCAGTCGGTTGGGCCAACTCCTACTACGCAAACGAGGTGTACTCTGGCGGCGCTGAGTCCTACACCGATGAGTGGGGCATCGGCTGGCAGAATCAACCCTATGAGACCCGCTTCGGTCCCGGGAACTACACCGAAATGGTGAGCCATCCTCTAGCCGACACCGCTGCGCTAGACTCCTACCAGCCTCCCGACCCCCTTCGCCCGGAGCTTTACGCCGACGCCGAACGCGTGCTTCAGAGATACAAGGACGAATACTGGATTGTCGGTGTCACCGTCACTACCATTTTCGAGACGGCTTGGGCGCTGCGAGGACTGGAGCAGATGCTGCTCGATCTGGTCGAAGATCCAGCCCTTGCTGAACAGATCCTGGACATCCCGTATCAATACCATCTCACCGCCGCGAAACGACTCGCCGCGATGGGTGTGGATATGATCTGGACCGGAGATGACGTTGGCGCTCAGCACGGAATGATGATTGCGCCGAAGACCTGGCGCAGGTATTTCAAGCCGAGAATGGCAGAGTTCATCGCCCAGGTGAAAGCGATCAACCCGGATTTGAAATTTGCGTACCACACGGACGGAAAGATCGATCCGATCATTCCGGAGTTGATTGAGATCGGGGTCGACGTCCTCAATCCGATCCAGCCCGCCAGCATGGACCCGGCAGCACTCAAGCGCACCTACGGGGACAGGCTGTGCTTTTGGGGCACGATTGATGAGCAGCATACCCTCCCCTTTGGCACGCCGCAGGACGTGCGCGCGGAGGTGCTCTCTCGCATTGAGTCCGTGGGTGCCGACGGCGGCCTGATCCTCGGCCCTACCCATCACGTGCAGTTGGACACGCCCCTGGAAACCTTCTGGGCGATGGTGAATGCCATCACCGGTGAGGAGGCTTCACGGTGAACCCCGCCGTCCGGTTGTCCGCGCAAGAACAGGACGATTTCCGTCTCCGCTTCGACCAGCGTCTCGAGAAGGTCAAGCCGAAGATGGCCGATGTTTTTGCCTTCAGAGATTTGGATGAACCGCCGTATCTCGTTAACAGCGCGTTCTATTGGGTTTCCGGCCTCGACACTGATGATTTCCCCGACGCCTATTTCGATGACCCGGCCGTGATGACAGACTACCAGGAGCGACTGTACTACGACCAGGTGAGGGAGACTGACGATGACTTCGTGCCGTACCTGATGCCGTGGTTCGGGACCGTTGTGGCCGCGTCCGCTTTCGGTTGCCGAGTCGAATACCCTCGCCGTCAGGATCCCGTGGCCGATCCCCGTTACTTCCCTATCCAGTCGCCGGAGGACATCGGCCGGTTGGAGCTGCCGGAGCCCGAAAAGGACGGACTGATGCCGAAAGTACTCGACTTCATCCGCCACATGAAGAAGCACAGCTTCCTGCCCGTCGGGATCACGGACTTCCAGGGCCCGTTGACGACGGCCAACCTGCTGATGGGCTATGACAAGCTAATCTACCTCATGAATGACCATCCAACGTCCATGCACGAACTGATGGACAAGCTCACCGAAGCACTCATCATGTGGGTGAAGAAGCAGAAGGCTCTCATCGGCGAACCGATCAACGAATGTATCGGCGATCAGCAGGTCTATCTCGGCAAGAACGCTGGCATCTGGTTTTCCGATGACGACGCCGTACTTATGTCGCCCAAATCCTACAAGGAGTTCGTGGTTCCCTACAATTCCCGCATCCTGAAGGCGTTCGACGGCGGGTGTCTGCATTACTGCGGCAATGCGACCCACCAGGCTGACAACTTCCTGAACACTGAATGCTTGCTGGCCATCAACAACTACAATCTGTACAACGTCAAGGCG
Source organism: uncultured Candidatus Solibacter sp. (assembly GCA_964450255.1). Classification (GTDB taxonomy): domain Bacteria; phylum Acidobacteriota; class Terriglobia; order Bryobacterales; family Bryobacteraceae; genus Paludibaculum. The sequence goes on from CAYVDY010000462.1 coordinate 4,889, forward strand.
GTTCACGAACTGAAAGCGAGGATTGAAGATCGAATCGTGTTGTTCCTTTGCGATTTCGGCCCGGTGGAATACGAGCAGTACTTCCGCGAGATGCTCGAAGGACTCTCGCTCAAAGGATTGGTTGTGGACGTGCAGTATTCGCCGGTCATGGGGCTTCTGAAGGGCGGCAGGTACAACGCCACCAAGAGCCACCTGAGTTCGGGCAGGCGCGCGGTGTTCGATAGCCTGCGCTGCGAATTGCGCCGGCAGGGCTCCATGCGCCGGTCATAGCCAGATATGCAGCCATCACTCGCCGTTCGCTCCCGAAACGGCGCACCTGCGTCGTCCATTTCAGACTCGCTTCTCGAAGGCTGTCTGTTGTGCCACGAGAACTTCCGGGAGAGACAGCATGGCAGATTCAAGGCGAAGGAACATCAATCGGGATAGGGGGAAGCCTCGCGGCCCCTCCCCTCCCACACCACCGGACATGCGGGTCCGCATCCGGCGGTTCGGCGGGTTGAGCTATGGACGGCAAGTCAATCTCGGAATCCCGAGCGAGTCGAAGTAAGCATTACGCAGCGCCATAGCGAGTGCCAGGCTGTTTGCCAGCCTCCACGGTCCATGCGCGCTACCTGCCGTTTTCGCGGCCAGTTCTTCGCTCACGCCCCGCTTCCGCAGTTCAGCAAACCGTACCGAGCCTCGTTTCCACTGCTTCCAGATCGCAGACCGCAGCCTGCGCCTGGTCCACTCCCCAAGGCTTTGCAACACCGACGGCGTTTCGCACTTCCCGAAATAGCCCAGCCAACCCCGCAGATAGCGGGTCAGTTCTTCAGCCATTCGTTCGATGCTCACACCGCGCGTCCGCCGCGTCAGTTCCCGCACCCTCTCCTTAAACCGGTCCACCGCTTTCGGCGCTATCCGCCGCTTTGGTATGCCTGCGCTCGTGAAGCTAACCCGACTTTCGCAGTTCAGGGCGTGCGAGTCTCCTAAGTCCTGAAGAATCAGTCC
>CAYVDY010000463.1:0-5863 GCA_964450255.1 uncultured Candidatus Solibacter sp.
GGTGCAATGAACCGTGCGGTTCCGACCGTAGCGTTATTACGTGGGTTTCCTGGCCGCCACTGGAGTGCTGGGTGCGGGAACGAAATCAGTTCTGTTGGATTCGCCCAGCGGATCCGATCCACGCCACTTGGATCGGGCTCACCTGCAAGCCCGCTTCGAGTCAAGGAGGTGCCACTGCATCCAAACCCAGCGGTGCTCGGGGACTTGCACCTTACGTCCGAACTGATACTGTCTTGCTACCAACTGTCTATTTCCGAGCCACTTCCCGCATATCTTTCCGTTGTAGTCATGGCGACTTGACTACTTCGTCAACCGATATCGGCGCGAGATCTTCGCTGCCTGACGCGCTAATCTACGTATGTACCGATGTCCGCTCTAAGAAATACTATTGACAATCACAAATCGTTGGTCTACACTCGCGCTTCGCACTGGTCCTTCCGGAACATCGGATTGGCTACGCTGATTTGGATACTCGGCATCGAGTCAGCCGCACCATCCCATCGGTTCGCGGAGCCGGGACGGGTGCAACGAATACCTTTTGGTGGATTCATTGAGAGGTAGCGGAACCGGTTGATTGGTCCCAATCGGTAACGCCCATACACACAGCGCAACCGATTGATTGGTCCCAATCGGCGAGGCTGAATTTCCAAGGGCCGCGAGAATTGCGAGCGTAGCATGACAGTCCTCAAAACCAGGTCGAAACTCGTGACTTTTCGCGTTTCCGCGGCGGAACATGACATGTTGACGCACTGGTGCGTCGCATCCGGCGCGCGCAGCATCGCTGATTTCGCCAGGGAAGCGGTTCTGCTCAAGGTGGAGATGTTGCGCGCCCCAGCCAGCACCCTGAGTGGTGATCTGGCCACATTGAGTACAGCACTGATCGACCTCGACGCCGCGCTGGTTGAGTTGCGCCGGCGCATCCGGGTCGTTCTCGGTCCAGGCGATGCCAACCGCGCTAAGGCCGCAGCCAGCGGCCAAGGCGGCGGCATCTCTATTCGCGATTAATACTGGCAGGCCCCCATCGCGGGAACACTCGCAGCGCATCAACAACAGGTGCGGCGGGCAGACCAGTCGTGTTCATTTGGAGGAGAAATGAAACTTTTGAAGTCTGAGGTGTGCCCGCTTGGAGGCCGCGTCCTGCGCACGAGCTCTCGGCTGTGGGCAGGAATTGCAGTCATTCTCACCGTTGCGAACCTCCCCGAGGCCAAGGGGAATCCCATCGGTCCATACCAACTCAGCAGCTATACCCTGACCAACACCCTAGACGGGAATGGCTATGCCATCACTCCGGATGCCGGAGTCACGCTGGTCCTGACTGGTCCAAATTCCGGCAGTGACTTGCCTGGCGACACCGACCTCATCATCTCCGCGCCCGAGACGGGACTCTTCCAGTTCAGTTATCAGTACTCTTCCCTCGACCTTCCGGGTTACGACTATGCCGGCTACATCCTGGACAACGCTTTCTTTCAGCTTGCCGACACCGACGGACAGTCGGGTTCTGTCTCGTTCCCGGTGATAGCCGGAACGAACTTCGGCTTCCGAGTCAGTACTGTTGACAATCAAGGCGAGCCGGGTGTTCTCAGTGTGCGGCAGATGGCGAATCCGGGCGCGAGCGAGGTTCCAGAGCCGGGGTCAGCCACACTGTTCCTGATCGCCACTGGCGCGATGCTGTTAATCCGGCAAGTGAGGAGAGGCAGCGGCCGTCTGCTGGGCTTCAAGCCGCAAGTCCGAAATCATCTGACGATCTGTGCGTTGGCAGCCGCCGCCGCCGCGCCTTTGCTGGCGCAGCAACAGACAACCTACACGGGACAAACGGTGAGCGGTCAGCTTGCTCTCGTCCGGACCGTGAATCTCCGGCAACTCGCCACCGCGCGGAGGATGAGGATCACGAGCATCCAGCCAGAGATCAAACCCAAGGCTCCTCCCAAGCGTCTGCGTCCTCCGATGACCGTTCTGAAATCCGGAGCGACGCTGGCCTCCATCGTCCAGTCCGTGCAGCCTGTCCGCAGCCTGATTGTGAGCAGCGCTCCGAACAGTCTGGGATTTCCGGGACTTTCTCATCTGGATCAAAGAGAAGCCAACAGCGGCAATCAATGGAGCATTGAGCCCCCCAACCTGAACATCGCGGTGGCCAACAACTACATTCTGGAGGGCGTCAACAACGCCGTCCACGTGTTCGACATTTCCGGCGCTCCCGTTCTGCCAATCGTGCTCGCCAGCAACCAGGTGTTCGGCCTCGCCCCCGCCATCGATCGCGAGACTGACGTGAACGGCCCCTACCTCACGGACATGCGGGTGTTCTACGACCAGGGGATAGACCGCTGGTTCATCCTCCAACGCGGCCAGGACAATGACGACTTTGGCAACCCACTGAACTCGTCCCATATCTATCTTGCTGTCAGCCGCACTGGCGACGCCGCCGGCGACTACAACATCTACATCATGGACACGACCAATGGGCAGAATCCCGGTTGTCCATGCATAGCCGACTATCCCCAGATCGGATCCGATCAGTTCGGTTTCCACATCGCCTGGAACGAGTTCACCAGTTACAGCGAGCGCTTTCTGGACACAGTCATACTCTCCGTCTCGAAAGCGTCACTTTCCAACGGCGCCGCCGCTCCAACCGCCGCTCGATTCCTGATTCCGTACATTACCGGCTATGAGTTCGCGATCCAGCCCGCGACGACTCCGCCTGGCGCAAGTAACTTCCTTGGGTCCGGCGGCCTGGCCTATTTCGTGAGCAGTCGCGCCAACTACTCGATTGGCGATCACGTGGCACTCTGGGCCATGACGAACACAAGCTCGCTGGCCACTCAGACTCCGAATCCTACGCTTTCACAAGTATTGGTTCCTACTCTCACTTACAGCGTTCCACCCGTAGCCACGCAGCGCCCGGGACCGCTCCCCTATGGAGCAACGCTCTGGCCGCCCGGCCAGTTGCCGTTACTCGACGGCGGTGATTGCCGGCTGCAGTCCCTTTCCTACGCTGGCGGCCGTTTGTTCCTTACACTTCAATCCCGGGTCCAGGACGAACGCAATGCGGGTGTCGTCGGTGGCGCCTACATCGTCCTGGCACCGACCTATCGCGCAGGACGCCTCGCCGGCACCGTGTTGAACCAGGGGTTCCTGTTCGTCAACAACAATCACCTACTGCGCCCCTCGCTAGCTGTTAACGCCCAGGGCCGCGGCGCCGTCGCCGTCACGCTCGTTGGCCCGGATTGGTTCCCCAGCGCCGCCTACATCCCCTTGGAGACATTCACGGCGCCTTCGAACCTCCATATCTCAAGCCTCGGCACTCTTCCGGAGGATGGTTTCACAGGCTATCCCGGTGGACACACGGCCGGCGTTGCCCGTTGGGGCGATTACAACTCCGCCGTCGCCGCCAACGATGGGTCCATCTGGATGGGAGTTCAGTTCGTCGGATCCTATCCTCGCACTGAATTCGCAAACTGGAACACTCTCATCATCCGGAAGAAGCCGTAACCGGGGCTGCGATTCAGCAACTAGGAAACCCAAACTATCCGCGGGTTTGGCGCGGAATTCGCTCGCTTTCGCAGGGGGAGGATAAGACAGTGGAATTCCACAGGACTAAGCATACAATCAGTAGCGACCCGTTTGACAAAATTCCGGCTGATCACGGCATCTTGATGATGGATTTTTCGCTGAACATCATTGCGGCGGATCGCGGGGCGACGGCGATTCTCTTCGATCCCAATCGCCCTCTCAACGAGCAGGGCAGAGTCTCCTGGCTCTCGCTTTCGACCGTGGACGCGATAAAAAACAGAACGCCCAACGAGCCGGGTCCACCCAGAGTCGGCTTCCGCGTCGGCAAACACCTGTATTCCTGCCGCACGTACGTGGTGGAGCCAAAGAACGGCCTACTGAACCGTACCCTGCTGGCTCTCCATTTGACCCGCGAGACGCACGTTCAGGATGCGCTCCACCAGGTCGCCATCGAGTACCACCTGACGGACCGCGAGCAGGAGGCGCTGGTCGGCATCTCCATGGGCCTAACAAGCAAGGAACTCGCCGATCAGATGAACATCAGCCCCAATACAGTGAAGGCTTTCACTCGCCTTATAATGCTTAAAATGGGCGTCACCACGCGAACTGGAATACTGGGGAAAGTTCTTGAAAAGAACGCTCGTCAAGAAGACAACATATCGAGTCAACTGTAAAATGGAGGATAACTGAAATGTCTCGTTTTCACCCTGTCAAGCTCATCATAGCGCTGCTTTTCCTTGGGACGGTACTCAGCCCGTGCCATGCCGCGCTTATATTCTCATTCAGCTACGGCTTCCCACCAGCGCCCGGCTGGGGCACGGCCGTACTAGCCAGCGGAACCCTGACAACCGACGATACGCCTCTGCCCGGCACAGGCGGTAGAGGCTATCGCATCCAGTCCATTACGGGCACCAGAAGGCTGATCTCGCTGGTACCTACCGAGACAGTTCAGACCATCACAGGACTGATCGGCGAGGGCCAGTATATGGGGAACCAGAACGTCCTCTACTACCCGGGCACACCGTTCCTGGACTACGACGGCTTCGCATTCACGGTCGGCGCCGGCCCGGACCTTGACGAGATCAACGTTTTCTACGATCCGGGCTGGGGCGAATACTCTGAATCGAGCTCATACCTCGACTATGGTGATCAGTTCAATGTCAGCCAGATTGGTCCTCAAGCCGCCGTCCCTGAGCCGAGCAGCGCATTCCTGTTGGGCACGGGGCTGATCGCCATCTCGGCGTGGCTCCGGTCGCGCTCGGGCAAGAGTTCCTGACCGCCGCCTGCCTGTGCAACCGGGGCGGCGTTCCGCGTGCGCCGTCCCGGATCGATTGAGTTTCCTTGAGCGGACCTGCCGCTTCGAGCAGGGCAGTCACCCTGTTATAATGGCTGACCCCACGACATACCAGCCGCCTCAGTAGGATTGATATACTCTTGACGGCGGCCTTGGGGTCAGCCCCTTTTTTGCAGCAGGTGCGTGAAGGGGGACCTCTATGATTCCCGGGGCCGCCATGCCGGCCAATAGCGCCTGCTTCGCCATCCCCCCCTCCAGCTGCCCTTGGGCTAATTCCTCTGGGTAATATCAGTCACCACAATTTTCCATTACCATCGAGCCACGTCGAAAGAACTCGATCCTCGCCTATCCACACGCTAGTTATGCCTGTTCGCCGGGCACAGCCCCATACACCCTTCGGAGGTTGGAAGTGAGTCACATACAGTCCCCAAACGGCGCCACCATACTGCTGGCGGAGGATGAGCGTCCGCTGCGCGATCTCATCACTCTCATCCTCCGGGCTGAGGGATACCGGGTACTCCCGGCGCCTGACGGCAGACGCGCCCTGCAGATCGCCGGAACCTTCGAGGGAGTCATCGACCTCTTGCTTTCCGACGTGATGATGCCGGAACTGGACGGACCCGGTCTGGCTCGCAAACTACAGGCTGCCCGTCCGAATGTCCGCACCGTACTCATGTCCGGGTATGCGCCAGGATCGATCGATTTGGATGAAGGCTGGGTCTTTCTGACCAAGCCGATCTTCACCAGAGAGTTACTGCTCCACGTTGACGCAGCTCTCGGCGTTAATCAAAACTCGAGCCCCGCCTAGGCATGACTTGGGCTCACGGCAGGCAGTGCCGTCCCCTGGCTAAATCCACCGTTGGACATCTTTCATACCAATGCACCCATTCCGGAGAGAATTCCGGGGCCGCGCCGGACCCACCTCCGTCGCAGAAACCCAGGCTGCAAAGCTGGCGTTGAGGCGCCCAACCGCCGGGGCGAACGCGTGACGGAACGCCGCCAAGGCAGCTAGGAGTCTGTCGGAGATAGGCTCCTCCGCTCAGCGGCGCAAGGCACGGCCTG
>CAYVDY010000464.1:0-5837 GCA_964450255.1 uncultured Candidatus Solibacter sp.
GCTAAATACCGCTTTGTTACCGTCGGCGCGGGCTCTTCTCTCGGGAAAGGCATTGCGGCGGCGTCGATAGGCTGTCTGCTGGAAAGCCGCGGCCTGAAGGTCAACATGCAGAAGTTTGACCCGTATCTGAATGTCGACCCTGGCACCATGAGCCCCTTTCAGCACGGTGAGGTCTTCGTCACCGACGACGGCGCCGAGACCGATCTCGACCTGGGCCACTACGAGCGCTTTACGCACGCTCATCTCTCCCAGAGCAACAACCTGACCTCCGGCCGCATTTACGAGCGCATTATCACCAAGGAACGGCGCGGTGATTATCTTGGCAAGACGGTGCAGGTGATTCCGCACGTCACCAACGAGATCAAAGCCGCCGCGCATAAGGTCGCAGATGGTGTCGATGTCGTTATTTGCGAGATTGGCGGCACGGTGGGCGATATCGAATCACAGCCCTTCACCGAAGCTCTACGCCAGATGCGTCATGAGCTCGGCCGCCGCAACACTCTCTTCGTTCACGTCTCTTATGTCCCCTGGATCGCCGCGGCGCAGGAGTTGAAGACCAAGCCGACCCAGCACTCGGTCAAGGAACTACGTTCCATGGGCATCCAGCCAGATATTCTAGTCTGCCGCTCGGAGCGTCCGCTGCCCGCCGATCAGAAGGATAAGATCGCCCAATTCTGCGACGTGGACAAAGACGCGGTGATCTCCGCCTACGACGTGAAGACCGTCTACCAGATCCCGGAACTGTTCGCCGAACAGGGGGTGGACGATCTGGTTGTGGAACTGCTCCAGCTCACGAACGCCAAGGCTCGCGACCTCAGCGCCTGGTCCAGCATGCTGCGCCGCATGGAGAATCCCAACGACGAGGTGCGCATCGGCCTGGTTGGCAAATATGTCGAGTACGAGGACTCCTATAAGTCGCTGAAGGAGGCGCTGCTCCACGCCGGCATCCACCACGGGCTGAAAGTGGAGATGAACTGGATTGAGGCGGAGAAGCTCACCTGGCCCGAGTGCGCCGATACACTGGAGCATTACGACGGCATTCTGGTGCCCGGCGGCTTCGGCAAACGCGGCATTGAAGGCATGTTGCAAGCCATCCGCTACGCGCGCGAAAAGCACGTTCCGTACTTTGGCATCTGCCTCGGCATGCAGACCGCTGTCATCGAGTTTGCCCGTAACGTCGGCGGTCTGTCCGGAGCCGACTCCACCGAGTTCGACAACGCCGCGCCGCATCCGGTGATCTACAAACTGCGCGATCTGTTGGGCGTGGAAGAACTGGGCGGGACGATGCGTCTGGGGGCTTACGATTGCCACCTGGCCGAAGACTCTTTCGCCCGTCGAGCCTACGGGGTTGAGCTCATCAGCGAACGCCACCGGCACCGCTATGAGTTCAATCGTGCCTACGAGGCGCAACTCACCGCTCAGGGCCTTCGGATCACCGGCCGCTCCCAGGATGGAAAGTTCGTCGAGATCTGCGAGCTTCCGGATCACCCCTATTTTTTGGGCTGCCAGTTCCATCCGGAGTTCAAATCCAAACCGCTGACTCCGCACCCGCTCTTCCAGGCGTTTATCGGAGCCGCCTATGAGTATCGTCAGAAACGCCTGAATACAGAATCCAATCCGCTCTTTGCCGAATGACACCCGTCTCCATCGCACCCGGCATCACCTTCGGCGGCGGTTCGCTTGTATTCATGTGCGGCCCCTGCGTGATCGAGTCCGAGGAGCACGTTCTCTCCATGGCGCACGCCATTCGCGGCGCTCTCGGCGCGCCGTACGTGTTCAAGGCGTCGTTCGATAAGGCAAACCGCTCCACTGGCAGCGCGTATCGCGGTCCTGGAATGAAGGAAGGGCTGCGCATCCTGGCGGCCGTCAAACAGGTCACCGGACTCCCTATCGTCACTGACATCCATACGCCGGATCAGGCCGGCCCCGTGGCCGAAGTGGCCGACATCCTGCAGATTCCCGCCTTTCTCTGCCGCCAGACCGACTTGCTGCTGGAGGCCGGCCGCACCGGGCGGGCGGTGAACATCAAAAAGGGGCAGTTTGTGGCGCCGCACGATATCCGACACGCCGCTGATAAGGTTGCCTCCACTGGCAATACGCGCATTCTGCTCACTGAGCGCGGCTCGTCATTCGGCTACAACAACCTGGTGGTGGACATGCGCGGGTTGGTGATCATGCGGGAAGAGGGCCATCCCGTGATCTTCGATGCAACCCACTCGGTGCAGTTGCCCGGCGCCGGCGGCGCGCCGCAGTTCATCGCGCCGCTCTCCCGCGCGGCAGTCGCCGTCGGCGTGGACGGCGTCTTTTTCGAAGTGCATGACAATCCGCCGCAGGCGCTCTCGGATGGCGCCAATTCTCTGCGCCTGGATCAGTTGCCCAGCCTGGCTGCCCAACTCCGCCAGTTCAACTTCTTTCCACGTTCGCAGGCTTGAGTGCGTCTAAGATAAAGGAAGGTACCACCATGCGCTCGTCTCATTCCTCGCGCCGCCGCCTCGGCTTCTCGCTGATCGAGCTTTTGATCGTCATTGCCATCATTCTGGTGATCGCTGCGATCGCCGCGCCGAAACTGGCCAGCGCCCGGCAACTTGCCAAGGAGGTGGCGGCCACCAAGCAGATCGGGACCATCCACACGGCGCAGACTCAGTACTTCTCGCAGTTCGGCAAGTTCGCCGAGAGCCTCATTCAGCTAGGTCCGCCCGCCTCCGGCACCGCCGGTCCCGCGGCCGCCGATCTGATCCCCGGCGACTTCGCTCTGGGCGAGAAAACCGGCTACAAGTTCACCGTCACAGCGTCCAAAGAGGGCTACACCATCACGGCCATTCCGACCACATTCGGACAGACCGGACGCCGGACGTTCTATTCCGACCAGACCCTCGTGATCCGGGAAAACTGGGGCGCCGAACCGGCCACTGCCAATTCCAAAGAGATCAAGTAATCAGAAGCTGGCCGTGAATGTCACGTAGGTATTGATCCAGCGGTCCGCTGTTTTCGTTTGTGGCAGCACCCCCACGATCGCCCCGGCCGTCTCCACCTTGAAGCTCCGCGTGATCACACCCAAACGGAAGCGCTGATTGTAGTCCAGCGCCACGCTACCGCCGACCATCGCGTAGTAGCCCCAGCCGTCTCGCGCCCGGCAACTCGGGCATCCGATTCTCACATAGTCGTCCGGCTGTCGCAAGGATTCGGCGTAGCGCGCATAAACCCCTCCACCGCCGCCATAGAACTCCACGCGCCCACGCGCCACAGGCAGCACAACCCGTCCCCCTGCCGGGACGAACGTCTGATAGTCGGCGATCCGCAAAGGTCCGAAGCCGCTATCCTGATAGTCGTTCACGTCGGCTGCGTTGTAGGCTCCGTCATAGCCAAAATCGGCTTGTAGCCACTTGATAGGCCGGAAGCCGTAGTTCAGGCTCCAGGCAAACGCGTTCTTGTAGTAGGCCTTCAGATCGCCGCTCGGCATGGCCGCGCCCAGGCCGAAAGTCACGTGATGCTTGCGAAAGTCCCTCTGCCAATTGCCCTGGCCGAGCACCAGCCCATTCGAGGCTATGAAAACCAGCAACATCCACTTCATGACCTTCAGGACGCGCGCCCCGTTTTGTCCGTTCCCGAAACCTAATCGTCCAGGTCGGGGTTCCTGTCCAGGTCGGGGTTCCAAGGAATGAACGGCTGCTAACTGATATAATCCGGCAATACGGGGTGACTATGCATTTTCGCCTTCTCCGCTTTTCTACACTCGCCTCTCTCGGCGCGTCTCTGGCGTTGCTCGCTTTTGCTCAGGACCTGGCCGAACTGCCGCCGGCGTCGGGCCAGAACTGCACCTACATCGTCGCCCCTGACGAGACTCTCAACCGCGAGGCCAACGCGCGCCGCGACGCCTACGAGCGGACCGTCGCATTCTCCCGATCGCTGGGCAAGTCCCGTTCGGCGGGGCGCACAGTGACGCCAGCGGAGATGCCTGTGCGCAGCTTCATCGACGAGGAGATCTTCCGCCGTCTTGAAGCGGAAGGCGTCGCCTCGGCCGCCATCTGCACCGACGAGGAGTTTATCCGCCGCGTGACGCTGGACCTCACCGGCCGCATCCCCTCGGCGTCTGATATCCGAACGTTTACCTCCAACACGGAGGAAGGCAAGCGCGAGGCGCTCATCGACCGGCTGCTGAATTCGCCCGAATTCAACGATAAGTGGACCGTCTGGCTGGGCGACCTGCTGCAGAACGCGCAGACCGCGCAGAATCGCAGCCAGAATCAGGAAGGCCGCAACCGGCTCTTCGAATACATCAGGGAAGCCATCGCCGCCAACAAGACATGGCGCGATATCGCCTGGGAGATGGTCACCGCTACCGGCAACAATTATGACCGACCTACCGCCGGCGCCAACTTCCTGCTGCGCGGCTTTGCGCCGATGGGGCCGGCCCAGGATACTTATGACCTAACGATGGTCAGGGCCACGACTACCTTTCTTGGCATCTCTCATTACGATTGCCTGCTCTGCCACAACGGCAGGTTCCATCTCGATCAGGTCTCCGCCTGGGGCGCCAAAGCCACTCGTCTGGAAGCCCAGCGCATGGCCTCTCATTTTGCCCGCACCACCATTCAGGGCTACCCCGGCAACGACCCCACGAACTTCTATACCAACTCCACCAATATCGTTGAGCGCACCACCGGATTCTATACGCTAAACACCAATTTCGGAAATCGTCCGAATCGCGTTGCTCAGATGATCGACGGGGTCAGCACCACCAACCTGTCGCCCGTGTACCGCGACGGCAAAGCCGCCGCCGGCAACTGGCGCGAGGCTTTCGCTCAGGGCCTGATCCGCGATCCGATGTTTGCCCGCAACTACGCCAACCGGCTATGGAAGGCGATGTTCAATCTCGCTCTGGCCGAACCAGTGGATGGTCTCGACCCCGCCCGGCTTGATCCCGAGGTGGCGCCGCCCGCCGGTTGGACCCATCAGGCATCCCACCCGCTGCTACTCGAAAAGCTTGCCAACTACGTCCGCGATAACGACTACAATCTGCGCGAAACATTACGTTTCCTCGCCAGTAGCACCGCCTATCAGCTCAGTTCGCGTTACGAAGGCGATTGGAACATTACGCAGGCCCCGCTCTTTGCGCGTCACATCCCGCGCCGCCTGGAGGCTGAGGAGGTTCACGATGCCATCACCAAATCCACAGCGCTGATGCCTTCCTACGCCATCGGCGGCTACACGGAAAGGGTCTCCTGGGCCATGCAATTGCCAGAGCCGGTGGAGCCGCGCTCCGATGGCACGGCCAATGCGTTCATGAACTCGTTCAGCCGCGGCAACCGCGACACGCTGCCCCGGTCGCAATCCGGCTCCATTCTGATGTGGCTCAACATTATGAACTCGTCACTGGTGAATAACCGCGTGCGGGCCTCGGGCAACAACGCGTCGCCCTACCTGGTAGCGCTGGCCGCCAACAAGGACAATGCCGCCGTCATCGACGACATGTTCCTCACCTTCATCTCCCGGGCCCCCACCGAGTATGAGCGCGGCGTGGCGATGAAATTCCTGACGCGCGCCACCCCCAACAGGAATGCCAGTGTCGAAGACCTCGCCTGGGCTCTCATCAACAAAACCGAGTTCCTGTTCAGCTACTAAGGAAGAGAAATACCATGAAGCCCCGCACCCCTGATACCGGCACCCATTTCTGGCGGCGGCCCGCCATCGATCGCCGCGTGTTCTTCCAGCATGCCGGCGCTGCTGTGGCGGGGAGTTTCTTCCTGCCCGGACGTTCGCTTGAAACCATCCCGCAGGGCGCCTCCCCGCCCGTGGGCACGGCCACGAACGCGAACTTGGCGATGATGGCTGGCGGG
>CAYVDY010000465.1:0-5831 GCA_964450255.1 uncultured Candidatus Solibacter sp.
GGTCCAGCGGATATCCGGCCGACGTGGTGATGACCGCGTCCGCCGCCGCCGGCATCCCCTCCGTGGTTTTCGCGCGCACGAAGGCGATGCCCTCCATGTGCGCCATCCGCGGATTCCCGGCGAAGACTCCGGCGATTCGCCGCCCTTCGGCCAGCACCACATCCAGGGCGAAATCGTGGCCGGCCATGGCGGCGATTTCCAGCAGTTCCTGGTGCAGTGGGTTCTCCTCAATGGACCCCTCGACGGCGCGCTTGTCGCGCATGAAGCGGGGACTGTGCAGGGTCTTGATGGTGTCCTGATAGGCGACGCCGGGGGCGATGAGTTTGCGCCCGCCGCTGAAGCCGGCCATCAGATGCTGCTCGATGAAACCCAGCGTGATGTGCAGCTCGGCGTCCACGTACCGCTTGTCGACGAAGACTGGCGTGCCGCTCTTCGTCACGCCCAGGTCGCGGTGATCCGCGAGTTCTCGCGCGTTGTGATTGACGATTGGGTACGCGCCGGCAATCTCTTCTCCGAGGATCTCGACGATCTCTGAGTCCGTGGCGGCGCGGTGCAGACCGGTGGCGATCAGAATCGTGGTCCGCTCACGAGGGATGCCTGCCTCGGCCAGACGCTTCAGGACCAGGGGCAGTGTCACCCGGTTGGGGGCAGGCCTGGTGATGTCGCACACGGAGATCGCGGCGCTCGCTTTACCGCGCGCCATCTCCCGTAGGGGCGGGCACCCGATGGGGGCGTCCAATGCTGCTTCCAGCGCAGCCACCTGATCGCCCAGTGCCGCGGCCCAGCGGGCCTCCAGGAGCCGGTATGCCGGACCTTCCGGCATCTCCGCCGTCAGCCCTGTCTTGCCAAACGCAAAATCCACTCGCATACTTTGCAAGCTAACATGCAACCGCCCTCCGGTGTGGCACGTCAATTGCTCGTAGAACAGGATATTGATCGGGGGTACGCCAATGGTAATCGGAGCTGTCGTCACCGGACTAGTGATTTTGGGCCTGTTTTTCTCGATGCTCGGTTCGTCACCGCGCCGGGACAACTAGTCACGCAACAAGACAATTGGACTCACCTGTCGCGCCATTGGGACTCACTTCCCAGCTACAATAACCTGCATGCACGGGCTTCTCGCCCTGGTCTTTCTCACCCAGGCGCTTTCGGCACAAACCACCGTTGACCTTCTGATTCGCAACGCCCGGATTCTGGACGGGGCCGGCAACGCATGGTTCGCCGGCGATGTAGCTGTCCGCGGCGACACGATAGTCGCGGTGGGCGGGTTGGCCGACGTGACCGGAAAATGGACAGTTGACGCCAAGGGATTGACACTGGCGCCCGGTTTCATCGATACGCACAGCCACGGCATTCAGGGCATCCAGAGCACCCCCGCTGCCGAGAATCTCATCCGGCAGGGTGTCACCACGATCATCGAAGGCCCCGACGGCCGTTCGCCGCTCCCCATCGCGGCGTTTCTCGACAAACTCGGCCAGCGCCGCATCGGCGTCAACTTCGGCCTGCTGGTGGGCCACAACTCCATCCGGCAGAAGGTGATGGGCAGCGAGAACCGGCGGGCGAGCCCGGCCGAGTTGGACGCCATGAAGGCGCTGGCCCGCCAGGCTATGCTCGACGGGGCGTTCGGGCTCTCGACGGGGCTTTTCTATGTGCCGGGCAACTACGCTCCTACTGAGGAGGTCATCGAGATCGCCAAAGTGATCGGCTCGTTGGGCGGCATCCACACCTCCCACATGCGCAGTGAGGCGGATCAGGTGGTGGAGAGCGTCAAGGAAGCCATACGTATTGGTGAAGATGGCCACCTGCCGACGCAGGTGACGCACCACAAGATCATCGGTGTTTCGAACTGGGGGAAAAGCACCGAGACGCTCAAGTTGATCCACGAGGCCCGCGCACGGGGCGTGGACGCCACCCTGGACGCCTATCCCTACACCGCCTCCAGCACAGGGCTGGGCGCCGCTCTGGTGCCGCAGTGGGCCCGTGCAGGCGGCGGCAAGGCCCTTAGCGAGCGGGCTGCCTCTGCTGAAACCGGACGGAAGCTGCGGGCCGAGATGCGGGCCACCATGAATGATACCCGTGGCGGTCCCAACAAACTGACGCTGGCCTCCTGCGGTTTCGATCGCTCGCTGGCCGGCAAAACGCTCGCCCAGGCGGCCGGAAGTCGCGATCCGGTCGAAGTGGCGCTGGATTTCGTGCTGCGCGGCGATTGCGCTGTGGTCTCTCACTCCATCAGCGAAGAGGACATTGAGCGCATTCTGCGCGATCCGCTGACGATGATCGCCTCCGATGGCGGCATTCCGTCCTTCGGCAGCGACGTGCCGCACCCACGCAATTACGCCACCTTCGCCCGCGTACTCGCCCGTTACGTCCGTGAACGCCACGTGCTCACACTGGAAGACGCAGTCCGCAAGATGAGCGGGTTGCCCGCGCAGCGGCTGGGCCTGCAGGATCGCGGGCTGATACGTCCCGGCATGAAGGCGGATCTGGTATTGTTCGATCCGGCCGCGGTCGCGGAGAACTCCACCTTCGAGAAGCCTCATCAGTATGCCAGCGGCGTCACGCACGTCTGGGTGAACGGAGTCTGCGCTTTGAAGGATGGCAAGATGACGGCCGCATTCGGAGGCCGGCCGCTGTACGGCCCTGGCCGCGCCGCGACTGGAGGGGTGAAGCCGTGATCACTGCCGCCCAGGAACGCGAGTTCTACGATAACCAGTACCGCCAGTTTCTGGCCCTTCCGGACCACGCTCTGCGTCTCGACCGAGCCGTGCTCGAAGGGAATCTCGCCGATCCCGCCAACCCCTTTTACGAGCGCCGCCTGCTTTATGGCGCCTCCATGCGCGCGCTGGAATCCGAACCCCTTCCCGGAAAGCGGGTGCTCGACTATGGCTGCGGACCGGCCGACTTCGGCCTTTGGATGGCCACGGAGGGCGCCGAGGTCACGCTTCTGGACCTTTCGCCTCTGGCCATCGAGCTAGGGCTGAGGCGCGCCCATGCCTCCGGCGTCTCCCGCCGTGTGAAGGGTGTCGCCGCCGATGCCTCCAAGCTCGACATGTTTGCCGATGCCGCTTTTGATCTGGTATTTGCCTGCGCGTCGCTCCACCACACGCTCAAGTACCCCGGCGCGATGGAGGAACTGGCCCGCGTGATGCGTCCGGGTGCGCGGTTGGTTCTGTGCGAGACCTGGGGCGGCAGTCCGTTGCTCAACTTTGCCCGGAAGTGGCGGGCCAGCGCGCAGGGCGAGGAGGAAGAGCAGGGTGAGGACATCATTCTGTCCAATGCGGAGCTCGTGCTGCTATCCCCGCACTTCTCTGAGATCCGCGTGGAGCATCTGAATCTGCTGGCGATGGCTAAACGCTTACTTCGCGGCCGCCTGGCCGGGAGCGCGGCGCGCACGCTGCTGAGCGCACTGGAAGCCACGGACAAGGTGCTGCTCTCCGCCATCCCCGCGTTGCGTAACTGGTGCGGTGAGGCTGTGATCACCGCCCGCCGGCGCCCCCAATAGCAGAGGGCCGGGGAGCTTGCGCCACCCGGCCCCCGCGCGAACACTCAGCTCCGCCTACTTCACTTCCATGATGTCTTTCTCTTTGGTCTTGGAGAGCTGGTCGATCTTGGCGATGTAGGTGTCGGTCAGTTTCTGGGTCTCTTCGTGCGCCCGGCGGTCGTCGTCTTCGCTGATCAGTTTGTCCTTGAGCAGCTTCTTGAAGGACTCATTGCTGTCGCGCCGGATATTGCGCACGGCGATGCGGTGCTCTTCCGCGAGGTGATGCAGTTGCTTCACGAACTCCTTGCGCCGCTCCTCGGTGAGGGCCGGAACCGGCACCCGGATCAGCTTGCCGTCGTTGGACGGGTTCAGCCCGAGGTCCGACGCCCGAATCGCTTTCTCGATGGCGCCGATCTGCGAGGAGTCGTAAGGCTGCAGCGTGATCAGGCTGGCCTCCGGCACATGCAGCGTCGCCACGTGGTTCAGCGGCATCGGCGAGCCATATGCCAGCACGGTGATCCCGTCCAGCAGGTTCACGGTTGCCCGCCCTGTCCGGATGTTGGAGATGTCATGCTGCATCGTCGCAATCACTTTTTCCATCCGCGTCTTCGCGGAGTTCTCAACGTCTTTCACGCTCTGGAATTGCCCAGACGGTGCTGAGTTTGCTTGTTCTGGTTTCATAGTGCGTTTCCGATCCGAGTGCCGACGGTCTCACCCATCGACATTCGCATTATATTGCCCCTTGTTGTGAGGTTGAAGACCACAATCGGCATCTTGTTGTCACGGCACATCGCTACGGCGGACGCATCCATCACTCCGAGGTTCTTGGCCAGAACCTCGTCATAGCTGACATGGTCGTAGCGTACCGCGTCAGCGTGCTTGCGCGGATCCTTGTCATACACGCCATCCACACTCGTCGCCTTGGCGAGGATTTCGGCCCCGATCTCCAAGGCGCGCAGCGAACCGGCCGAATCCGTGGAGAAGAACGGATTGGACGTCCCTCCGCCGACCAAAACTACCCGGCCCTTTTCCAGATGGCGGATGGCCCGCCGCCGGATGCAAGGCTATGCCACCTGCGGCATCTGAAGCGCCGACATGACTCGCGTGGGGATGCCCGCCTTTTCGAGCGCGTCCTGCATCGCCAGGCAGTTGATGATCGTGGCCAGCATGCCCATCGAATCGGCTGCCACGCGATCCATCTGCCGCGCCGCCGCCGCCACCCCGCGGAAGAAATTGCCCCCGCCGATCACCAGTCCGAGCTGTACGCCGCTGCGCGCCACCTCGGCGATTTCGGCAGCCATGGCGTTGACCTTCGCGGGATCCACCCCAAACTTCGCCTCCCCCGCCAGCACCTCTCCACTCAACTTCAGCAAGATCCGTTTGAACTTGGGCTCCATCCGCCGCTTTTTCCTTCCTGACTCAGCTTACTGCGAAACGCGCCGGCGTGGTCCGCAATTGGACCAGGCCGGCTCCTTGGAAATCAAATACTCAGCAGACTACTCCGCCGCCGGCTCTTCCGCCGACGCCGTCTCGCCCACCTTGAACCGCACGAACGCTGCCACGCCGAGGTCGTCGCCAAGCTGCTTGCTCTTGTCGGCCAACAGTTGGGTGATGGTCAGCGAGTTCTCTTTGATGAACGGCTGATCCAGCAGGCAGACCTCTTCGTAGAACTTCGACATGCGGCCTTCCACCACTTTGTCGACGATCTTTTCGGGCTTGCCTTCGGCCAGCGCGCGCGCCCGCTGAATCTCCTTTTCCTTGGTGATGTACTCTTCGGTGACATCGCCCTTGGTGAGGAACTTCGGATCGGCCGCAGCCACCTGCATCGCCAGGTCCTGCACCAGTTCCTTGAAGCCGGCGGTCTCTTTCGTCGCGGCGTTCTTGCTGGTGACGTCCACCAAGGCTACGAGTTTGGAGCCGGGGTGCGTGTAGGCGCCGACGGTGCCCGTCGCGTTGAGCAGCGCGAAGCGCGGGATGCCCATGTTTTCGCCGACCTTGGCGATCTTGTTGGTCAGCAGATCCGCCACCGATACGCCCGGCTCGGATTTCGAAGGCAATGCCCGCAGAGCCGCGGCATCTACCGGTTTGCTCTCGAGGATGACTTGCTTCACTTCCTCGACCAGCGCCACGAAATCGGGCGTCTTGGCCACAAAGTCCGTCTCGCAGTTCACTTCCACCAGCAGGCCGAGGTCACCCGACGGGCTGACATGCAACCCGATGAGGCCTTCCTTGGCCGACCGGCCCGCCTTCTTCGCCGCCGTTGCCAAACCACCCTTCCGCAGGATCACCTGCGCCCCGTTCAAGTCCCCGTTGGCCTCCACAAGGGCCTTTTGGCCCTCCATCATGCCCC
>CAYVDY010000466.1:0-5828 GCA_964450255.1 uncultured Candidatus Solibacter sp.
GTGCCGTTGTCGAACTCCTTCTTGAGGTGGCCCCAGCGGTCGAGCTTCCAGCCGTTCCGCGTGGCCCAGGCCATCAGTTCGTCGCGGGTCATGCTCAGTACTCCAGCCCCTTGGCATCGACCGCGCTGCGGTCGCCCAGGTCGGCCAGGACGTAGGCGAGTTGCTCGGTGATGCGGCCGAGGTCGCCGGCGTATCCCCAGTTGGCGGGTTCGGCGGCCTGCTCCTTCTGGTGCTCGGCCAGGCGGCTGGCGATGCGCTTCAGCAGGTCCTGGGCCTCGGCGTGCCGTTCGGCGTAGCAACCGGCGGCGGTCTGTTTCGTGGTCTGTGCTTTGGTGTTCCTCATCGCGAACCCATTCATCACTTCGCTGGCGATTAGAAGCAACAGAAATCTGCGAGTGCAGCGCGAGAAAGTTCGATGCCCCTCCTGAGCCTCCGCGCTTATGCCAAACATCGTGGGGTCAGCCACGCCGCTGTGCAGAAAGCGATCCGTTCCGGGCGGATTACGACCAACGCGGACGGGCTGATTGACAGCGATCAGGCCGATGCCGAATGGAATGCGAAGACGCGGCCGGGGCAACGCCGAGCGAAACCGGCAGTTCCCGCGGCGAGGGAACCGGCAGATGCACCGGTAGCGGCAGGCCTCGACTACTTCCGTGCGCGGGCCATCCGGGAAAACTACCTGGCGCGGCTCGCCAAGATCGAGTTCGAAGAGAAGACGGCGAAGTTGATCAGCCGCGACGAAGTGCAAGTGGCGGCGTTCACCAAGGCGCGCACGGTGCGCGACAACCTGCTGAACATTCCGGACCGCTTGGCGGCGACGTTGGCGGCCGAGGCGGATGCGGACAAGGTTCACCAGACGCTGACTGGGGAAATTCGAAAGGCGCTCGATGAGCTTGCCGGCGCAAACAGCAACTGAGGTCTACGATGAGGCGTTCCGGGCGGGCCTGAGGCCGGATCCGCTGCTGACAATCTCGGAGTGGGCCGACCGTTACCGGCGGCTCTCCGGAAAGGCGGCGGCGGAGCCGGGCCCATGGCGCACGGAGCGCACACCGTACCTGCGTGAGATCATGGATTCCCTCTCGCCGTCAGCTCCGGTCGAGCGCGTCGTGTTCATGAAAGGCTCGCAGATCGGTGGGACCGAGTGCGGCAACAACTGGGTCGGCTATGTGATCCACAAGTCACCAGGACCGATGATGGTGGTGCAGCCGACCGTCGAGATGGCCAAGCGCAACTCGAAGCAGCGCATCGATCCGCTGATCGACGAGAGCGACGTGCTGCGCGAACTGGTGAAGAGCCCGCGATCGCGCGACTCCGGCAACACGGTCCTTTCGAAGGAGTTCCCGGGCGGCGTTCTGGTGATGACCGGAGCGAACAGTGCCGTGGGCCTGCGCTCGATGGCGGTGCGGTATCTGTTCCTTGACGAGATCGATGCCTATCCCGGTGACGTCGATGGCGAGGGTGATCCGATCAATTTGGCCTTCGCGCGGACACGGACCTTCTCTCGCCGCAAGGTCTTCATGGTGTCGACGCCGCTCGTTACCGGGCTGAGCCGGATCGAGGCGGCGTTTGCAGAGAGCGACCAGCGTCGCTTCTGGGTGTCGTGCCCGCACTGCGACGAGTTCCAGGTGCTGAAGTTCGACCGCTTGCGGTGGCCCAAGGGTGAGCCGCAGAAGGCCGCCTACCACTGCATCGCCTGCGACCAGGCCATCTTCAACCACCAGAAGAACGCTATGCTCGTCCGCGGCGAGTGGCGACCGGAGGCGGAAGGCGACGGCCGGACACGCGGGTATCACCTGTCGAGCCTCTACAGCCCGGTGGGTTGGTACTCGTGGGAGCGGGCGGCGGACGATTGGGAGAAGGCGCAAAAGGATGTCGAGCGGCTGAAGTCGTTCGTCAACCTGGTGCTGGGCGAGTCGTGGCAGGAGCGCGGCGATGCGCCCGACTGGCAGCCGCTCTATGACCGGCGCGAGGATTACCCGATTGGCACGGTCCCGCGCGGTGGGTTGTTCCTCACCGCCGGCGCGGACGTTCAGCGGGACCGCGTTGAAGTTGAAGTCGTGGCCTGGGGGCGTGGCAAGGAATCGTGGTCGGTCGATTACCGGGTGTTTGTAGGCGACACAGCGCGTGCGGATGTATGGCGACAGCTCGACGCTCTTCTCGACGAGGAGTTCCCGCACATGTGCGGGATGCGACTGCCGATCCGCGTGCTATGCATCGATTCGGGTTTCAATCCGCGCATCACCTACGACTGGGTGCGCGGGCACGCACAAGCTGCCTGGGGACCAGCCGGCGCGCGCGCCGCGAATCCGAAGTCGGCCGTGGCGGTGAAAGGAACCGCGCGGACGGACCGGCTGATTCTCGGCGCCTCGCCGGTGGATGCGAGCAAACGGCGCGGCACGCGGTTGTGGACACTCGGCACGCCGGTGGCGAAGTCGGAGCTCTACAGCCGGCTGCGATTGGCGCCGCCGACGGAAGAGAGCGGCGAGCCTTTCCCGGCAGGCTACTGCCACTTTCCTCGCTACGAGGAAGAGTACTTCCGCCAGCTGACGGCGGAGAGTCTGATCAGAGGTCACTGGGTGATCGGGCCGAACCATCGCAACGAAGCACTGGACTGCCGGGTTTACGCGCGGGCGGCAGCCTCCATCTGCGGGATGGACCGCTTCAACGAGAAGCACTGGCGCGAACTCGAGGCACTGCTGCCGGCTACAACAGCGCCACAGGAAGAGACGATTGCGTCGCGAACGCGCCCGGCACGCCGCGTCACGGTCGGTTCGAACTGGATGAAGCGATGACACTTGCCGAACTCGAAGCACAGCGAGAGGCGCTGCTGGCCGCATTGAGCGCGCCGGATTCGATCACCTTCGGCGACCGCTCCATGCGACACCGCAGCCCGGAGCAGATCCGCACGGCGCTGCAACAGGTGGATGCGGAGATCGCAAAGATGAAGACCGCAGATTCAGCGGCGCCGGCGCCGACGCGTGTCATCCGGACGTACACCAGCAAGGGATTCTGAACATGGGCTATTGGCGGAATCTGATGCGGGCCGCGTTCGCACCGGCGATTGGTGCGGCCGCAGGCTATGAAGCCGCCGCAACGACGCGCCGCACTCAAGGGTGGAACCCGCCGACGGACGGCATCAACGCGCTGGTCACTGGCGGCGGGGATGCATTGCGTTCCCGTTCGCGCGACATGGTTCGCCGAAACGCCTGGGCCTGCAACGCAGTTGAGAGTTTCGTCGGGAACTCAGTCGGCACGGGCATCAAGCCACAGTCGAAGCATCCGGATCCCGCGATCAAGCGCGGGCTTCAGGATCTCTGGCTACGCTGGACGGACCAGGCGGATGCTGCGGGGCTCACGGATTTCTATGGGCTGCAGTCCCTGGTCTGCCGGTCGACGATGGAGGGCGGCGAGTGCCTGGTGCGCATCCGGCAGCGGCTACCAGAAGACGGTCTGAGCGTTCCGCTTCAGCTGCAGCTGCTCGAGGCGGAGCACCTGCCCAGCACGAAGAACGAGAACCTGCCCAACGGCAACGTCATCCGCGCCGGGATAGAGTTCGACAAGATTGGCCGCCGCGTGGCTTACCACCTGTACAGAGAGCATCCGGGCGAGCGGCTGATGTTCGCCAACGCTGGTGAGACCATCCGCGTGCCGGCGGATTCGGTTCTGCACGTCTACAAGCCACTCCGGCCCGGGCAGCATCGTGGGCAGCCGTGGCTCACGCAGGTCCTGGTGAAGCTCCACGAGCTGGATCAGTATGACGATGCCGAACTGGTCCGCAAGAAGCTGGCGGCGATGTTCGCGGCGTTCATCACGGAGAACAACCCCGAGGATCCGGTCATCGGGAGTAAACCGGGCGAGGCCGAGACGGACGCGAGCGGCGTGCCGCTGGCCGGTATCGAGCCGGGTTCGATGGTGAAGTTGCTGCCTGGTGAAGATGTGAAGTTCACCGAGCCGGGCGATGTGGGCGGCATGTACACGGAGTTCATGCGGGTTCAACTGCGCGCGGTGGCCGCCGGCCTCGGGATCACCTACGAGCAGCTCACTGGCGATCTGGAGCGCGTGAACTACTCGTCGATCCGCGCGGGCCTGCTCGAATTCCGGCGGCGCTGCGAACAGTTCCAGCACCAGGTGATGGTGTTCCAATTCTGCCGCCCGGTGTGGCGGGCCTGGACCGATGCGGCTGCGGTGGTCGGCGCGATCAGCGCCCGCGACTATGCGCGCAACCAGGATGCCTACCTCGATGTCGAATGGCGACCGCCGTCCTGGGACTGGGTCGATCCACTGAAAGATATGAACGCGGAGGTCGCAGCCGTGCGAGCGGGCTTCAAGCCGCGGAGCGCTGTCATCAACGAGATGGGCTACGACGAGGAAGACGTCGACCGGCAAGTCGCCACCGACAACGCGCGTGCGGATTCGCTCGGCCTGACGTTTGACTCCGACCCGCGCAGGACGACGGCCAATGGGCAAAGGGTCGCCGAGCAGGCACCATCACTCGAAATCCAATGACCAACCTTACGCACCTCGCTTCGCGCGTGTTCAACACGCCGCTGATGATCGACTCGAAGAAGCTGGCGGCGATTCTGGCCGTGCTCGCGCCGCGCTTAGGCGTCGATCCGCCGGCAGTGGAAGCCGCGTTATTGGCAGAGCAGCGCTCACGGAAGCCTTATGCTGTCACCGATGCCGGCGTCGCCATCATTGAGGTCGCCGGCAGCCTGTTGAACCGAGCCTCCGGCATTGAGGCGCAGTCCGGCCTCACCTCGTATGAGCAATTGGGCAGCGAACTTCTCGATGCCGCGACGGACCCGCAAGTCCGGGGCATCCTCCTGCGCTTCGACAGCTACGGAGGCGAGGCCAACGGCGCCTGGGATGTGGCCAGTCTGATCGAGGAGGCCGCGCGCATCAAGCCGGTTTGGGCTTCGGTGGACGATTGGGCCCTCAGTGCCGGATACCTGCTGGCGTCGGCGACGGACCGTATCTGGGTGACGCGCACTGGCGGTGTCGGGTCAGTGGGCATCATCGCCATGCACCTGGACCAGAGCGCCTGGGATGCTGCCAACGGTCTGCGCTACACCACCCTCTTCGCCGGCGACCGCAAGAACGACTTCAACCCGCACGAACCGCTTTCGGAAGACGCCCGCGATGTGCTGGTCACCGAAGTCGACCGTCTTTACGGCATGTTCGTCGATGCCGTGGCTCGTCGCCGGAGTGTGAGCGCCGCGGCCGTTCGCGGCACGGAGGCGGGGATTCTGTACGGCGAAGACAGCGTCAATCGCGGCTTTGCCGACCGCATCGGTACGTTCCGCGACGCCCTCGCCGCCATGACGGAGTCATTGTCCAGACCCAACTTGAGAAAAGGAGAAACCATCGTGACCGAAACTAACCAGGCGGCGTCGAGTCCGCCCATTCCCGATCTCGCCGCGCTCGAGGCGGCGGCCCGCGAGCAGGGCTACGGCGAAGCTGCCGAAATAGTCGTGCTGTGCGCAATCGCTGACCGGTCCACGCTCGCCTCTGGCTTCGTTGAACGTCGCCTTGCTGTGGCTGACGTCCGCAAGGAACTGCTCGCTCTGCGAGCCGAAGCCGACCAGGACGAGATTCGGTCCCACGTCATGCCGGACGCCGGCACCACTGTGAAGGCCAATCCCGAAAACAGTCCGGTGATGAAGGCCGTCGAACGCCTCGCCGGGAAAGGAGTGAAGTGAAATGCCCGTCCAATCGGAACAGAACTATCTCGGCGACTGGCTGAAGAACGAGGCGGAGAGCCTCTACAGTCGCGATGAAGTGGTGGTCGTCTCCGGCCAGAACCTGGCTACCGGCACGGTGGTCGGAAT